>JAFUGM010000047.1 GCA_017469355.1 Solobacterium sp.
ACATTCTTCAACGTCCCTTCATTGTTAGGCGTTAACACTGTCGATGTTTTCTTTTTCGGCTTATCAGCTGCTAAGTTTGTAATTTCGCCAGTACCAGTATGGCTTATTGAGGCGATTTGAGCGGTTCATGCGTAATTACTACTCCGCAAAATCATGATTTATAGGATATGTAAGGGGAACCCATCATGACTGGTGCAGGTGATGGTTCTTTGAGGTGATGTGTATACAAGGACTTCAGATGCTGAAAGTGAATCGCAGTTAGAGGAAGGCAGCCATATACAACGGTAATGTGATAATCCCATCGGACGATATACCTATATTTCCATCCACAAACTTATATCCGAATGTGATTCCTTCTTTGTTTTTTATGATTGTCTTCATGGAGTTGGCTCGAGTATTTCCGCTTTTTACTTCAATCGGAATAACATTGCCATCACGTTCAATGATAAAGTCCAGTTCTTTCTTTGTGGTTTCGTTCTTATAGAAATAAAGGGAGCATCCATTTTTGTGAAGGGCATCCGCGATGGCACACTCATATAAACCGCCTTTGGTGTTTCCGGTCAGCGTATTTTCAACAATATGTTGTTTTAAAGAGAAGTCCTTCATGGAAATCAGTAATGACATATCGGTGGTATAGATTCTGAAAAAATCATCCCGGGCGTAATCACTCAGGTCATATTTCACATCTGTAACAAGTCTGCACATGTGAACCATATCCGCTCTGAGCAGCCAATCAATACTCGAATAATACTTCTGGGCTCTGGCCCCATGTTCAATCTCTTTGTACTGAAATTTATGATTTTCCTTATCGAGGAGCTGCTTGGCTAACGTAAGATAACATTTTTCTGCTTTCAGTTTTTCTTCTGCCGCCGCATAGTGGGCGATATCGTATTGATATCCCTGAAGCAGGTTTCTCTGTACGGTATCCACAGCCCTGAAATCGTTTGTGTCGATATATGTCTGAACGGCTTCTGGCATCCCTCCAATTGCGGTGAATAATCTGAAATAGTTCATCATCTGATTGTGAATTGAGGAAGGGATTGGTTCTTTGGCTTCAAGATACGTTTTGAGTGAGCGGGTTATATCTTCTGATAGCCCTAATCCCCATAAGAATTCTTCAAAGTCCAGCCCATACATTCTAAGATAGTTAACATATCCTACGGGATAAGATGATGCCCTGTTATAGTCAATGCCAAGCAATGACCCTGAAGCGATTACATCAAACCGATTATCTAATGCCCAGAACTTCAGTGATGTCAGTGCTTCCGGACATTCCTGTATTTCATCCAGGAAAATCAATGTATGTTCTGGAGTGATCTTCTTTTCCGGAAAGCGGAACCTCAGACCCATAACCATATGATCAACTGTGAGATCCCCTGAAAATACTTCTGCAGCAGAAGGAGTCTCCTTAAAATTGATTTCTACGACTTCCTCATATTGTTCTTCACCAAAACGTTCAATCGCAAATGTCTTTCCGGTTTGTCGTGCGCCCTGAACGATTAAACATTTCCTGTTTTTGGTTTCTGCCCAATGATTCAGTTGTTTGAAAATCTTTCGCTTCAGCATAACACTCCATCTTCATTAACATTTTATATCCGTCCCTGAATATCTATCAACATTTTGGAAGCTAAAAATGTAATTTTAATCAACATTTTAGACGCTTAAAATGTGCTGTTAATCAACATTTTGGAACTTTTGCGATTCTGGAAGTGATATTGAAGGGGAATCAGTCCCTTAGTGAATACAAATAAAATATATTAACTCGGATATGCAGGTCATCCTTACGGCTTTGTGGAGTTCGCATAGAATATAAATATAAAGAAATGCTCTGCGGTTAAGATTATTTTTTGCGAGGAAGAAACCGCGGAACAAGTAAGCTAAAAAAGCGACGGTCTGAGAATCGCGGAAAAGCGCATAAAAAAATAACGGTTTTCTCAACCGCTATTCTTATCGCCATTCGAAGGTTACCATCGCATAAGATTTAATGATCTTAAATGATGGGTTCGTATTGGCACTGTTAAGTGAGCGCTAAGGGACTCGAACCCATGACCCCTTCCACGTCAAGGAAGTGCTCTCCCAACTGAGCTAAGCACTCATGTGCTCACTTATGGTAACACAAGCCCCGGATTATGAAAAGAATAAAAATTGATTTCTGATATGTGAAACGGGGAATAACGATGTGTTTGTTTGTGACATAATAGTACCGCATGAATTTACTGTTTCTTTTTGAACTGATTGGAACGATTGCCTTTGCGTTAAGCGGAGCGATGACAGCGATCAATCGAAAAATGGATATATTTGGAGTATGTATTCTGGCTATGACAACCGCGATAGGTGGAGGGGTGCTGCGGGATATTGTGCTTGGAGTGGTTCCTCCGACCGCATTTGTTAATCCTGTCTATGCATTGACGGCGATTGGAACGGCAGTGATTCTGTTTCTCCATGCGACAAGAGTCATCATTGATCGTACCAGATACATTTATGATCACGTTCTATTAATTATGGATTCCATTGGCCTGGGTGTCTTTACCGTCATTGGGGTTCAGACCGCATTGTCTGTTACGAGTGAATCCAATATCTTTCTTACGCTGTTTGTTGGCGTGCTGACTGGCGTTGGCGGAGGAGTGATTCGTGACATTCTGGCAGGAAGAACTCCGGACATCCTGATTCGGTACGTTTATGCGACTGCTTCTCTTTGTGGGGCAATAGTATGTCTGATGTTGTGGAATGTTTTGGGAAGTGAAGCAGCCATGAGTATTGGTGCGGTATTCATTACAATTCTCCGTATTCTTGCGGCGAAATATAAATGGGATCTTCCCCACGCAGATAACATATAAAAGGCCGTGCATGTGCACAGCCTGATCATCTTTTATCAAAGGGCCGAAAGACATTCTTTCAGCTGCTTCAGAAGTTCTTCTTTTGCGATGAAAGGAGTGTCATGTCCTTTCATGTAGTCCTTGAATTCAATGGATGTCAGATAGTCGATGAAGGACTGCAGTTTGTCTTTATCGTATTGACTGTTGTTGTCGTAGTAGTCTTCATATTGGGCATCGCCTCCGATCAGCACCTGCTCTTCGGGGATATAGATGAATACCGCATCTCTTGTGTGTGGGGAATCACGGTGCTCAAGAATACAGGTGATATCACCAAGATCAATTGTCATGGTTCCATCAAACGCCATATCCGCAAGGCGTACATGAATATCGTTAAAGTTGGAGTATTGCTTATGCATGCAGTCATAGGTGAATTGGATATCCTCCCCGGTCCGCAGGCGCTCCTTCATGGAAGCTTCATCCCACTTCCAGGTTTGTACATGAGACAGGATTTCGTTGGTTTTTCTGGAAGCTATAACTGGGCAGTCTGCCGCGGATAAACCAAAGGTATGGTCCCAATGCCAGTGGGTGAGAACCAGAAGATCCGGTTGAGGAAGATGCTCTTCGTTCAGTTCATGAAGAAACTTATGATAATTGTCACGCGAGTTTCCGGCATCGACCTGAAGATGGAATCGGGACCCTTTAATGTAGAACACAAATGGCTGATCTGTATCTGGATCGGCCTCCATATAGTAAATGTGATCAGAGTATTTTTTCATAACGCGTTAATAGTAATCGAAAGATTCTAAATATGGAAGTAACTCTGAGGCGGAATCAGTGCCATGATAAGACATTCTTCTTATAATAAAAGGGCGGGAGAACAGTAACGTATGAAGGTACTATTGGTGAATGGAAGTCCCCATCAGAATGGATCTACGAGTCTGGCGCTGGAAGAAGCGGAACAGGTATTGAATCGGAATGGAATTGAGACCGAACGATTATGGCTCGGGGTAAAAGCAGTCCAGGGCTGTATTGCCTGCGGAAAGTGCAGGAAGCTTGGAAAATGTGTCTTTAACGATGTGGTGAACGAAGTCAATGAACGGGCAGATGAGTTTGACGCATTAATTATTGGAAGCCCGGTTTATTACGGCGGGCCATGTTCACAGATTACCGCATTTCTGGATCGCCTGTTTTACAGCGGCGGAAAAAAGTATCATAAGAAACTTGGTGCGGCTGTCGTTTCCTGCCGCAGAGGCGGCGCAACGGCGAGCTTTGAGCGTTTGAACAAATACTTTGAGATGAATAATATGCCGGTTGTGACATCCCAGTACTGGAATCAGATTCATGGGAATAACCGGGAAGAGGCAATGCAGGACTTAGAAGGGCGGCAGACCATGCGAACCATGGCAGAAAATATGTCCTGGCTTTTGAAATGCATTGAAGCTGGCCGGGCTGCCGGGGTAAAGGATCCCGAGTACGAACCGAGGATCGGGATGAACTTTATTCGTTAAATCTGTGCCGTGTCTTAAACTCGGTGGTAAAATGAGTCAGGTAAAGAGGTGATAGTACGTATGGCAAATCAAGATAAGAAGCGTCTTGTCACAAGAAGTGATTTTGACGGACTGGTCTGTGCAATGATTTTAAAAGAGCTGGACCTGATCGATGATATTAAATTTGTTCATCCCAAGGATGTGCAGGATGGCAAGGTGGATATTACATCCAATGACATTACAACAAACCTGCCGTTTGATAATCGGGTAGGCCTCGCATTTGACCATCATGAGTCAGAACTGAGCCGCCTTGTGGGTGTGGATTACAAAGACCGATACATCATTGACCCGGATGCCAAGAGCGCAGCCAGAGTTGTCTATGACTACTATGGTGGAAAAGATGCGCTTCCCCGTATCAGTGAAGAACTGATGACAGCAGTGGATAAGGGCGACTCCGCAGACTTTACCAGAGAAGAGATTCTCGATCCCAAGGGATGGGTTCTGATGAACTTCCTGATGGATGCCAGAACAGGTCTGGGCCGGTTTCATGACTTCCGTATTTCCAACTATGATCTGATGATGGAACTGATCGATCACTGCATTAATATGAGTATTGATGAGATTCTGGAACTCCCTGATGTTAAGGAACGCGTCGATCTGTACTTTGAACAGCAGGAGCTGTTTGTTGCGCAGTTAAAGGAACTTGCGCGGGTAGAGGGAAGAGTCGTAGTGCTTGATCTGCGTGAGTGCGAAACCATTTATGCCGGAAACCGGTTCATGATTTATGCGCTGTATCCGGAAACACAGATTTCCGTCCATGTCGCATGGGGCTTCAGGAAGCAGAACACTGCAGTCATGATCGGAAAATCGATTCTTGATAAACGCAGTGAAGCAAATATCGGTGATCTTTGCCTGTCTTATGGAGGTGGAGGACATCGCAACGCAGGAACCTGTCAGATTGATAATGACAAGGTCGATGCGGCACTGCCTGATATTATCGCAGCCCTGAATCGGGACTGCACACCAATGGAGTAGTGAAAAGCCGGGGTTCCGGCTTTTTTAGAAGTATGCTGGTTCGCCATCGGTTTGAGGAAGTTTTCGATAAACCGTAAGTACCATGGTGATAAAGGATACCGCTCCGCCAACAAGATTTGAAATCGGCTCTGCCATATAGACACCAGTTACCCCAAACCCCATTTGGGGAAGGAGTATGGTTAATGGCACCACGATCAGAACCTTACGGAATAGTGAGAAAAATACTGCCCGCTTTACACAACGCAATGCGGTGAATGTAGACTGACCCGCAAACTGAAGTGTCATGAATACAAAACCGAAGAAATAAATGGAAAGGGCACGGGCTCCGGTGGTGATCAGACTTTCATCTGGCGTAAAGATGGACATGAGTTGCCTTGGAAACAGGACGACAACGGTCCACGCAAGAAGTGTATATACGCCTGCTAATAATGTGGAGAATTTAATGGATGCCCGGATGCGGGTATAGTTTCTTGCGCCGTAATTATAGGAAATGACCGGCTGAGATCCCTGCGTAATGGACTGACATGGCATACTGAGTACTTCCCGTACGGAATTGATAACGGTCATGACGCCGACATAAAGGTCCCCGCCCCAGGTCCGCAGCGTCACATTACATACAATCTGCACCAGTGAGTTTGTTCCCTGCATGATGAATCCGGTAAGACCAAGGGTGGAGATTTCCCGGATCAGTTTGCCATCGGGTTTCCAGAGTTCTGCTTTGAAGTGATACAGTGTGATATCTGAATAGAAGAACCACATGACCCAGAGGAAGGAAACTGCCTGAGAAATAACAGTCGCAAGGGCTGCCCCGGCAACACCCATGTGAAAGATATAGATGAAGATCGGATCAAGTACCAGGTTGATGAAGGCTCCGCTTGCGACGGTAATCATCCCATGGCGAGGATACCCCTGGGCGTTGATGAAACTGTTCATGCCGGTGGAGATCATGGTGAATACCGTTCCGACAAGATAGATCTTGAGATAGGTGTTGGCATATGGGTAGGAGACATCCGATGCGCCAAACAGATAGAGAATCGGCCGGCGAAACGCATAGCAGAATATCGTCATGATAATGGAACTCACCGTCAATAACATCATGACCTGATTCAGTATCAGCTCTGCCTTTGTTTCATTTTTCTCTCCCCGGGCAATCGCAAATAAAGGAGCGCCGCCGGAAGAAAACAGATTGGTAAAGGCAGCGATGATTGTAGTTAGAGGGAACGCAAGACCGACACCAGTCAGCGCAATCGTTCCTACATCTCCAGGCATATGCCCAATGAAGATACGGTCAACGATGTTATAGAGAAGATGAATCAGCTGTGCTGCCATTAAGGGGAGAGACTGGTTCAGGATTACCCGTCCGACGCTGCCTTTGGAAAAATCTGTCTGATCCGCATGTACTCTGCTCATACCCGACTATTATAGTCTTTTTATCCGTGTCTAACCGGTTTCTCTATATAATGGATTAAGGAGCGTGACAGCTATGAGCAGACGTCTGGGCCTGAATGGCCTGAATAATACAAGAGATCTTGGTGGAATGAAGACAATAGATGGACATGTGATTCGGAGTGGGATGCTGTATCGCAGCGGACATCTGTTTTCTGCGGATGAAGCAGACCGTGAACTTCTATCTTCGCTTATTGATTCGGTGGTGGATTTTCGTACATCAAAAGAGCGGTCAGAAAAACCGGATCCTGAACTGGCCGCGGTCAGCTACTATCATCTTCCTGTCTTTGATGGACCTGCGGCAGGAATTACACGTGAAGGGGAGTCGGATGAGTTCCTGCTGGAACATATGTTGGAACATCCCGATAAGGCAAGGGAGCGGATGTGCTTAATGTATCGAAACATTGCCACCAGTGATACAGCAGCCACAGCTTATACTTCATTTTTGAACCTGCTGGCGGAGCCGCATGAAAAAGGTGTGTTATGGCACTGCACTGCCGGGAAGGACCGGGCAGGATTTGGCTCCGTGCTTATAGAACGAATTCTCGGTGTCTCGCAGGAAGATGTCATGCGTGATTATCTTGCGACAAATGAATACCTCAGGGAAGAGATTGCTCCATTGAAAGCGATGATTCTCAAACAGGCTGGTGTAACAGGAGAGAAGGCCGCTAAAGCAGTAGATTATCTGTTTGGGGCAGAGCCTGACTACCTGAAGGCACTGTTTGACTCCATTGATGAAACCTATGGAAGCTTTGAGGCCTACCTCCAGGATCGACTTCATTGTTCGACAGAGGCGCAGTCAGAACTGCGATATCGCTATCTTGAAGAAGCGTAACACTGGAAATAAAAAACAGCAGACGCGGAGATATGCATCTGCTGCATAATAAGCGAACCCGTTAAATCAGACCGAGTTTTATAAACGCGTTATAAAGACCGTCTTTATCTACGTCATCCGTGATGTAATCGGCGGCCTTTTTACATTCCTCGCCCCCAGATCCCATGGCGACGGAATAGCCGCAGGCTTCAAACATCGGGATATCCACACTTGCGTCGCCAAAGGCGATGGTATCTTCTTTTGTTCGGCCAAGGTAGGAAAGAAGCACATCTACCGCATGTTTCTTGGATATGTCTTTGATTCCAAGATCACCGAACAATGCGGTTTCACCTGCACCGCCCCAGACCCCAGGCTTCAGATCCGGAAACTCATCGACCGAGTCCAGATGATCCTGATAGGAGTTGAGAATGAAGCTTACCTTATTGACATCACTGCGATACAGCTCTCCACCATAAATCATTTCCGGAAATATATCTTTGACAGAGAGTGGAATGGCGTTTCCCTTGCGGCGGGAATACTCCTGAAGCACGGGGATTCCCCGTGTTTCAAAGTTCTCGCTCGCAAATAGACCATTATTGGATTCCAGATAGAATTCCAGTCTGCGGCCATGACACCAGTCGACAATATGAATGCATTGTTCATAGGTAATCATATGGTGCATGACAATGGTTTCTTCATCACGGACATAGGCACCATTTCCTCCCAGCATGCCATCAAACCCTATGGCACGGATATTGTCATAAATCTCAGCTTCTGATCTGCCGGTACAAAGGTAGACCCGATGACCATTGGCTCTGGCAGTGCGAATTGCGGTAACTGCAGATGATGGAAGATTGGTTTCATAGTCCACAAGTGTTCCATCTACATCGATAAACAGAAGTTTTCCCATTGCTGTTGTCCTTTCTGAAAAACGGGATTTCTCCCGTTTCATGATGATCAAAGTGAAGCTTCGAGGGTTGCGCGTACCGCCTGAATGAATTCAAGACTGTTGACTGCTTTGGGATTGGGGAGGGTAGTGATCTGCACCAGATCCTTTGTCATGACCCCGCTCTCAATGGTATCGAGTGTTGCCTTCTCGAGCTTATCCGCAAATTCCTGAAGTGCGGTATTGCCATCAAGTTCGCCGCGCTTACGTAACGCACCGGTCCAGGCGAAGATCGTCGCGACGGAATTCGTACTGGTTTCTTCTCCCGCAAGATGTTTGTAGTAATGACGCTGCACGGTTCCATGTGCTGCTTCATATTCGTAGTATCCATCCGGAGAAACAAGAACCGAAGTCATCATCGCCAGAGATCCAAACGCGCTGCTTAACATATCGGAGAATACATCTCCGTCATAGTTCTTGCAGGCCCAGACAATTCCTCCCTTTGATTTCATGATGCGGGCAATTGCATCATCGATCAGAGTGTAGAAATAGGTGATACCGACTTCTTCAAACGCCGCCTTGAATTCATTGTCATAGATGTTCTGGAAGATTTCCTTAAACTGCCCATCGTAAACTTTTGAAATCGTATCCTTTGAGGCAAACCAGAGATCCTGCTTTACTCCCAGAGCATACTGGAAGCAGCTTCGCGCAAAACTCTCAATGGAATGATCAAGGTTATACATTCCCTGCAGCACACCCGGACCTTCAAAGGAGAAGATGGTCTGTTCATTAACTGTTCCGTCTTCCGCTTCAAACACCAGCTTTGCGGTTCCTTTGCCCGGGACACGGAATTCCGTGTTCTTATAGACATCTCCATAGGCATGTCTTGCGATGGTAATCGGCTGTTCCCAACGGGAGACGACCGGTTCAATTCCCTTTACGAGAATCGGAGCCCGGAACACCGTTCCATCAAGAATGGCACGAATGGTGCCGTTTGGACTTTTATAGAGTGCTTTGAGATTATATTCCTTTCGACGGGCTTCATTTGGTGTGATGGTGGCGCACTTGACACCAACACCATATTTTTTGATCGCATTGGATGCGTCTATGGTTACCTGGTCATCGGTTTCATCGCGATAAGGAAGACCGAGGTCGTAATATTCCGTGTTCAGATCAATGAACGGAAGCAGCAGTTCATCCTTAATCATTTTCCATAGGATGCGTGTCATTTCATCGCCGTCGATTTCCACTAACGGTGTTGTCATCTGTATTTTATTCATTCGAGTGCCTCCTGACAGTTCGTTATTTTATATTATCCCTTTCCTGTGCGCAATCTGAAGGGATTTCTCCATGCCATGGTATAATCAGTAGGAACCATTGGGAGGTAGCAGTTATGCCGGTAATTCTGAACGTAATTATTATTGTGGTTGTATTGATTCTTGTGCTGTCCGCATGCCTGCGGATTGTGCCGCAGGGAAGTGCGTATGTGATTGAACGGTTTGGCCGTTACAGCAGCACCTGGCAGCCGGGTATACATTTCAAATTGCCGATTGCGGACCGGGTAGCCCGCAGAGTTCTTCTGAAGGAACAGGTTGCGGACTTTGCGCCTCAGCCTGTAATCACCAAGGATAATGTCACAATGATGATTGACTCGGTTGTTTATTTTCTGATCTTTGATCCGAAACTGTATGCCTATGGTGTAGAAAATCCGATCATGGCGATGGAAAATCTCACCGCCACTACACTTCGTAACATCATTGGTGATATGGAGCTTGACGCAACACTCACTTCAAGAGAAGCGATCAACTCCAGAATGTTAGCGACGATTGATGCCGCAACGGATCCCTGGGGAATCAAGGTTACCCGTGTGGAATTAAAGAACATCCAGCCGCCTGCAGCGATCCGTGAGTCCATGGAGAAGCAGATGAAGGCAGAGCGTGAAAAGCGTGCCGCAATCCTGACCGCGGAAGGTCAGAAACAGGCAATGATTCTTGAGGCAGAAGGCCGGAAAGAATCCGCAGTTCTGAATGCGGAGGCATCCAAGCAGGCGACGATTCTTGCGGCAGAAGCGGAGAAGGAACGCCGTATCCGGGAAGCCGAAGGTCAGTCGGAAGCGATTCGTAAAGTCCAGCAGGCGAATGCGGAAGGTATTCGCATGATTAAGGAAGCTGGAGCGGATGAAGCAGTGCTGAAGATCAAGAGTCTTGAGGCGTTTGCCCAGGCTGCCAATGGTCAGGCAACCAAGATCATCATTCCTTCTGAAATTCAGGGAATCGCGGGACTGGCAGAAGGGCTGAAGGAAGCCGTAAAGTAATTCTATGAGCGGTTTTCTCGGAACATTTCTGTCATTTCTGGTCTGGCTATGCATCATCCTGGCATTCAGTGCCGCATTTTCCAATAAGAACCGGAAACGTTCAGTTTCTTCGGATGGACACGTGGTCTCAAAGCAGGAAGATCTTACGTGTGAGGGAAAGGAAGGTCATCACCATCCTGCCCCAAGCGCAGAAGATGTCGCCAACTATGGAGCTCGCTATATCGTTCATAACGATCCGGAAACCGGATATGTCGTGCTGAATGGAGTGAAACGCAGGATCTCAGAATGTAAGGATCTGTAAATATGCAGAGGCAATGCCTTTGCATATTTTTTGACAGGGAGGGGAAGGAATATGAGCTATTTATTCTTTGATATCGACAATACACTGCTGTCACATAAAACCTTTACGATACCCCAAAGCGCGATGAAAGCGTTATGGGAAGTAAAGAACCATGGGCATCAGCTGTTTATTGCCAGTGGAAGGGGAAGGAATTCCATTCTGGAATATGAAGATCCTGACCTGTTTGATGGATCGATTACCGGAAGCGGTGCCCATGGTCATTATCATGGAAATGCATTGTTCAATCATACGTTTTCTGAGGAAGATGTAATAGCGATCTCTGATATCGCAAAGGAAACTGGCGCTGGACTCTTTGTGCAGTCAGACACAAGATCATGGATGAGTGAGGCGGGACTGGAAGTATTTAAACGGCGGTCCGGCCGTACCGAACAGCAGATTTATGATATGGGAATCCGTATCTTTCATGGAATACCGGAAGAACCTATCTGTAAGATGGACTTTTTCCTGCCAGTTGGAATCGATGGCGAAGAAGTCTACCGCAGGTTTCCTGAAACGGTGGAGATCTGCCGCGCATTGAGTGAATATAAGGCATTTCCCGGCGCCGAGCTTACACCAAAGGGGATCAGTAAGGGAACCGGAATCCGTGAACTGATTGAACTGATTGGCGGATCCATGGAAGATACCTATGCGTTTGGAGATTCTGATAATGATATTGAGATGTTGAAGGCATGTGCAGTAGGAACTGCCATGGGCAATGCCTCAGATATGGTGAAGCAGGCTGCGGATTATGTCACAGCTGATATTGAAGAGGATGGGATTTATCTTGCGCTAAAACACTTTGGCCTGTTCTGAAAACGCAGTTTCCTTTTTCAGGAATGCGTAATAAAATGTGAGTTGGATTTCTTGGGGTGTAGCCAAGCGGTAAGGCAGGGGACTTTGACTCCCTCATGCGTGAGTTCGAATCTCGCCACCCCAGTACCAGTACCACAAGGTCATGTTCGCATGGCCTTTTTCTAATTCAAGTGACTTGAGGATAGAAAAAACGGGAACTCCAATGGAAGCCCCCGTCATTCAGTAAGATGAATACTTTTTTAGATTAAGCCCTGTGCCAGCATTGCTTCGGCAACCTTCAGGAAACCGGCAATATTCGCACCGGCAACCAGATTGTAACCCAGGCCATATTCTTCCGCAGCCTTTGCGCTGTTATCATGAATGGACTTCATGATATCCTTCAGCTTCTGGTCAACTTCTTCTGCGCTCCAGCCATAACGCAGGCTGTTCTGAGACATTTCGAGTGCAGATACCGCAACACCACCGGCGTTCACTGCCTTTGCGGGACCCACAATCACATTGTTCTCCTGCAGGTAAGCGACTGCTTCGTTGCTGGTAGGCATGTTGGAGAGCTCGAAGTAGTACTTCGCGCCGCTTGCGACGATCTGCTTGGCTTCTTCAATGCCGACTTCGTTCTGGGTAGCGCATGGAATATAGACATCTCCCTTAACGCCCCAAGGCTTTTCACCCTCATGGAATTCCAGACCGAACTTGTCTGCGTACATCTTGACGTTCGCATTCCGGCTCGCACGAATCTCAAGCAGGTAGTTCAGCTTTTCTTCAGTGTTGATTCCATCCGGATCATAGACATAACCGTTATGACCGGAAATGGTAACGACCTTTCCACCCAGTTCGGTAATCTTGGTGGCAGCGCCCCAGGTAACATTACCGTATCCAGAAAGAACGAAGGTCTTTCCTTTAATCGTATCGTTTTCATGCGCGAATACCTGTTCCGCATAATAGATACCGCCGAAACCGGTAGCTTCCGGACGGATCAGGCTTCCGCCGTAAGTAAGGCCCTTACCGGTAAGAACACCGTTGTCATAGGAATCACGGATTCTGCGGTACTGACCGAACAGATAACCGATTTCACGTCCGCCGACACCGATGTCACCCGCAGGAACGTCTGTATTGGGGCCGATGTGTCTCTGCAGTTCGGTCATGAAGGCCTGGCAGAAACGCATAACTTCCGCATCGCTCTTTCCGTGAGGATCGAAATCAGAACCGCCTTTACCGCCGCCAATCGGCAGGGTGGTAAGGCTGTTTTTGAATGTCTGTTCAAATCCGAGGAATTTCAGCATACCGAGTGTAACACTCTTGTGGAAGCGAAGACCGCCCTTGTACGGACCAATCGCGCCGTTAAACTGGACACGATATCCGCGGTTGACCTGTGTCTTTCCTTCATCATCAACCCATGTCACACGGAACTCCACAACACGCTCCGGCTCAACCATACGTTCAAGCAGGGCAGCTGCTTCGTACTCCGGGTGCTGATCGATGACCGGCTTGAGGGAAGTCAGGACTTCCTCAACGGTCTGAAGGAACTCAGGCTCTGACGCATTCTTCTCTTTTGTGGCCGCAATGACCCGATCTACATAATCACTCATCGTACTAATCTCCTTTTCACTTGAAAATTATAATCACGGTTTCGTAAAAATGCACGAAATATTTTCTGAAAATAATTTTCATAAGTTTTTCAAAAGAAATGACTGCCCATGGGACAGCCATTCCGCATTATTTCGTGATGATTTCCATTCCAATTGCTTTCTGAACCAGCTCGAGTTTAGGAGCGGCGATTGCTGAGGCACGCTGTGCACCTTCCTTCAGAACGGTTTCGAGTGTATCGGAAGCGATGATCTCATTGTACTTAGCCTGGATGGTTTCCAGTTCACTGCAGACCTTATCAGCGACGGCACGTTTGAAGTCACCGTAGCCCTTCCCCGCAAACTCCGCTTCGATCTCAGCCATCGGCCGATTATCAGAAAGGGAAGACAGTATCTGCATCAGATTGGAGACACCGGGTTGTGTTTCGGGGTCGAAGTGTACAACACCGATCGAATCAGTGACCGCACTCATGACTTTCTTCCGCGCGGTTTTCAGATCATCGAGCAGATAGATGCAGCCCTTATCCGTCGCATCGGATTTGGACATCTTTTTTGAAGGATCACTTAATGACATGATTCTGGCACCGACCTTGGGAATCAGTGGTTCCGGAATCTTGAACAGATCACCATACCGGTTATTCATACGAATCGCCACATCCCGGGTCAGTTCTACATGTTGTTTCTGGTCTTCCCCGACTGGCACATAATCCGGATCATAGATCAGGATATCCGCTGCCATTAATGCCGGATAGGTGTAAAGGCCTCCGGAAAGATTCTTTTCGCCATGTGCCTGCTTATCTTTGAACTGGGTCATCCGGTTCAATTCACCCATATAGGTATGACAGCACATGATATATCCCAGCTGAGCATGTTCCTTCACATCGGTCTGCAGGAAAATAGTGCTCTTTTTCGGATCAAGACCGCACGCCAGATACAGCGCTACGCAATCCCGCAGGTTCTTCTGAAGTTCTTCCGGATCCTGAGGAACGGTAATGCAGTGAAGATTGGCGATGAATGCGATCATCTCATATTCATCCTGATAGGAAACAAATTTGCTTAAGGCTCCGATATAGTTGCCAAGATGGAGCTGGCCTGTAGGCTTAATGCCGCTTAACATGCGTTTCATAACTGTTCTTAATCCTCCTGAAAAAATAAAAGCGTCCCAGATCGGGACGCAGGTTATGCGCGGTACCACCCGGATTATTCAGATCTACTGAATCACCTCAGTGGGATAACGGTGTTCGCCGCTTCCTTGATGGAAGATGCTCACGAATTCCACCGCACGCATTCACTCTGACAGTTTTCAGCTTCCCTGTCTCTCTTCTGAAAGTGAATCTTCGCATGCGTTCGCATCCGCTCAACGCAGAACTATTCTAACACAAATTTCCTAGCGATCTTCGAGTGGAATGAATTCCTGATCACTTCCAACGTATTTGTAGGCCGGACGGATAATCCGGTTGGCGAATTCAATTTCCTCCATGCGGTGTGCACACCAGCCCGGGCAGCGGGCAATCGCAAACAGGGGCGTATACAGGTCTTCCGCAATTCCTAACATGCGATAGATGAGACCGGAGAACAGGTCTACATTGGCACAGACCTGTTTGGTCTGTCCTTTCACTTCACGGAAGGCAATCGGTGCCAGACGTTCAATTGCGGCTAATACATTCCATTCCTTGTCAAAACCTTTTTCGTAAGCCATCGTACGTGATTTTTCACGTAGCAGCTTGGCACGGGGATCGGAGATTGTATATACCGCATGCCCAATGCCATAGATGAGGCCATTCCCATCACCGGCCTCCTTACGGAGAATCTTCTTGAGCAGATCAAGGAGTTCATCCTCATCTTCGGGATGTTCCAGCACAGAAAGAATATAATCCAGCTGATTCATGACCTGAAGGTTTGCGCCACCGTGCTTTGGGCCTTTCAATGCACCGATCGCAGCAGAGATGGCACTGTAGGTGTCAGTTCCTGAGGAAGAAAGAACACGGTTGGAGAAGGTGGAGCAGTTTCCTCCGCCGTGGTCCGCATGAACCACAAGGCAAAGATCCAACAACATCGCTTCTTCGTGGGTGTATTTCTGATCTGGGCGATAGATGGAAAGAATATGTTCAGCGGTACTGGTTCCCGGAACCGGGTAATGAACGATCAGTGATCCACGGTTATACACGTGCTGTTTGGCAATATACGCGTAGATCATCATAGTTGGCAGCTCCGCAATCAGGTTGACGGACTGCTTGATGAGGTTTTCAAGCGAGGTATCTTCGGCGTTGTCGTCATAGCTGTACATCGCAAGTACCGAGCGGGCAATCTTATTCATGATATTAGGACTCGGGGAAGTGAGAATCATTTCCTGAGGAAATCCCTCCGGAAGTTCCCGCCGCGCTTCAAGAATCTGACGGAATCGTTCCAGATTATCCTGATTCGGAAGGTTTCCGAATAACAGTAACCAGATGACTTCTTCAAACATGAACCGATCTTTTTCGATTCCTTCATTGATAATGGTTTCAAGATCAATTCCCCGATAAATCAGGTGACCGGGAATCGGACGGACCGCGCCTGCTTCATCCCGTTCATAGCCAACGACATCACAGATATTGGTTAATCCGGCAAGCACGCCAGTCCCATCCGGATTTCGTAATCCGCGCTTGACCCCAAGGCGTTCGGAAATTTCGACATCAATGGAGTTGTTTCGATGGAAGGTGTCACAGAGCAGTTTCAGATCCTCTGTAGCGAGGGATGCGACTTCAGGATAGATTTCACGCATAGGGCTTGCCTCCGTTCTAATGTGGAAATATAACTCTGTATTATACCCAAAAAACAGGAAATGTAATAATTTCACATATTGAATGGATTAACGGTAAAATAAAGCGCAGGAGAAAGATCGTATGAAATTAACAGATAGCAGTGTATATTACGACGGACATCAGCCGGGCGCAGTTCCGGCAGGGATTTCAATTGAAGAAGGACGAAAGCGTACCATGGCATACCAGATTCTGGATGCCCATGACAACCATACCGATCCGAACATTCTTCATATTACGTTTGATTCTTTGACCAGCCATGATATTACCTATGTCGGTATTCTGCAGACTGCCCGCTCCTCCGGGCTTGAGGAACTGCCGATGCCGTATGTTCTGACCAATTGCCATAACACACTTTGCGCAGTTGGTGGAACCATTAATGAAGATGACCACCAGTTTGCCTTATCGGCGGCGCATAAATACGGTGGTATTTATGTTCCTCCATGCATGGCCGTCATTCACAGCTATAACCGTGAATGCATGAGTGGGGTAGGACGGATGATCCTCGGTTCGGATTCTCATACCCGCTATGGTGCTCTTGGCACAATGGGTGTCGGAGAAGGGGGAGGCGAATTGGCCAAGCAGCTGGTTCGCAGAACCTATGACATGGAAAAACCGGAAGTGGTGCTGATTTACCTCACCGGGCAGCTTCGCCCGGGTGTTGGACCACAGGATGTGGCACTTTCCCTTGTCGGAGCGACATACGCATCTGGATTTGTGAAAAACCGGGTCATGGAATTTGCCGGACCTGGCGTACATACACTGAGTCAGGATGAGCGCAACGGAATCGATGTCATGACCACAGAGACAACCTGCTGGTCTTCCATCTGGGAAACCGATGATATTACCGAAGGCTATTTCATCGATCATCACCGGCCAGAGGCTTATCAGAAACTTGAACCGAAGGATGGGGCGGTCTATGACCGTTGTATTGAACTCAACCTTTCTGAGGTTGAATGCATGATCGCGTTACCGATGCATCCAAGCTATGCGTTACCGATTAAGGAACTGAAAAAAGATCCGATTCGCTACCTGAAGGAAGCACAGGATCGTTCCAATGCCCAGCTGAATGGGGCAGTGGCGATGGATCTTTTATCGAAAGTCGACAGCGAAGGAAATATTCATGTGGATCAGGGTGTTATCGCTGGGTGTTCGGGTGGTATTTATGAAAACATCATGTCGGCTACAGAGATTCTCAAAGGAAAAGATACTGGCAATGCGGAGTTCCGCCTCAGTGTTTATCCCGACAGTATGCCGGTCTATCAGGAACTGGTGAAAAACGGTGCGGTATCCGAACTTCTGAGCAGCGGTGCAGTAATTCGCGAAGCGTTCTGTGGTCCCTGCTTTGGCGCAGGTGATACACCAGCCAACGGAGAATTCTCCATCCGCCACAGTACTCGTAATTTCCCGAACCGGGAAGGTTCCAAACCAGGTGAAGGACAGATTGCCGCAGTCGCTCTGATGGATGCCCGTTCCATCGCCGCAACCGCTGCCAATAAAGGAATTCTGACTGCTGCAGATGAATTGATTTCTGAACCGCTGTCCTTCCCGAAGGCGTCCTTTGACCCAGGAATCTATGAGCGCCGTGTCTATAACGGATGGGGCCATCCCGATCCTTCCTATGAACTGCGCTTTGGACCGAATATTAAAGACTGGCCAGAGCAGCCGGAACTCTCGAAGGATCTTCTGGTCAAAAACATCAGCTATATTACCGATCCGGTAACGACAACCGATGAACTGATTCCCAGCGGAGAAACATCCAGTTTCCGCTCCAACCCGCTGCGTCTTGCGGAGTTTACGCTTTCCCGTAAGGATCCGTCTTATGTGCCTTCCGCAAAACAGGTAAAACATCAGGAAGATGATCGCAGAAACGGAAATCTTTCCGAAGAATTGCTTCAGGTACAGAAACAGCTTTCTGCGCATGGAATTGAGATAGATCTATCTTCCACGAATGTCGGTTCTTCCATTTATGCCAATAAGCCGGGTGACGGCAGCGCAAGAGAACAGGCAGCCTCTTGTCAGCGCGTACTTGGCGGCAGTGCCAATTTCGCAAGAGAATATGCGACCAAGCGTTATCGTTCCAATCTGATCAACTGGGGAATTCTTCCCTTTGTGACATCGGAACCGGAACAGCTGGAGCTCAATGACTGGGTCTATCTGCCTGGTGTAAGAGAAGCTCTGTTGAATGGAACCGACGTCACCGCATGGATTGTAAAACCGGATGGATCCGTGGTTCCCTTCCAGGTGGCACTTGGTTCCCTGGAAGAAAGTGAACGGCAGATCCTGGCCGATGGATGCCTCATCAACTTCTACAAACACGAATAAAAACGACAGGGTGTGAATGATGATCACACCCTGTTTTATATAGACTCAGTAACGAAACCGCATGGCCCCATCTTCTTCCAGAAGATCACTGGAATAGAAGCGCTTCATGGCTTGAATCAATGTGTCGGTATCGCTAGCGCCGGCAGTTTCCCAGCTTGAATGCATGGCCAGCTGAGGCAGGCCGATATCCACCGAGTGAAGACTGAAATGAGACAGGGACAGCCGCCCAAGCGTAGAACCGCCGCGAATGTTGGAGTGATTCACAAATTCCTGTACCTTTAATCCAGCCTCATTACAAAGCGAACGGAAGAGCGCTGAGGAAATGGCATCACTGGTATATGCCTGGGAAGCAGCGGATTTGATTACAATACCGCCATTGAGCTTCGGGCGGGAAGAACTGTCTGCTTTTTCCGGATAGTTTGGATGAACCGCATGAGCATTATCTGCACTGATCAGGAAGGAACGCGCTGCCAGCACTTCGGTTTCCATGTTTACGCTGCGGGCAATCCGACCCAGCACATCGGATAAAAATGTTCCATCCGCCCCCTGCATGGACATTGAACCAACTTCTTCGTGATCAAATATCGCAAGTACCGGAATGGATTCTGATTCTCTGGCCTGAATAAATCCATTCCAGAGACTGTATGCACATTGAAGATCATCAAGGCGGCCAGCGCCGATGAATTCCTGATTTGCCCCAAATACTGTGCCGGGTGTGCGCTGGCAGAGGAAAAGATCATAACTGAGAATGTCTTCTTCTGAACATCCTGTTTCTGAGGCTAGAAGGGTGAGGAAGGAGGTAGCACTGTCTGCGGTGCGAAACAGTGGAAGCAGTTCCTTTTGAAGATCAAACTTATGTCCCTCATTCACTGTGCGGTCCATATGAATCGCAAGGCTTGGAATGACAAGCAGGTCCTGATCAATATAGACCAGGCTCCGTTTTACTGCCCCCTGATCGAAATAACAGATCCGTCCGCCAATGGTCAATGGACGGTCAAACCAGGTGGATACTAACATTCCTCCATATGGTTCTACGTTCAGTCGTACCATGCCATCCTGAATTAATTCCGGATTTGGTTTCAATTTGAAGGAAGGGCTGTCACTGTGGGCGGCTCCAATCATGAATCCGCCAGTGAGTCTGGATGGAAGATGAAAGGAGATCAGGGAGGAGTCATTGCGTATGACATAATAGGAACCCTGTGGAAGCAGGTCCCATTCCTCCTGTTCCTTTAATTCCTGATACCCCAGATTTGAAAGAACCTGTTTGATTTCCTTGATCGCATGAAAGGATGTCGGGCAATGTTTTATAAATTCAAGCAATGTGTCTGTCTGACTCATAGCACCTCCTGTTTTCCGCATTGAAATTATACCAACACGAACGAACGGGCGGTATAATACGAACTTGGATTACTTATGGCAGGAAGAAAGAAACGGGAGCGGGAGCGCTTAAAAAAGATCGAACACAGAAACCGCTGGATCAGTGTATGTTACGCGGGACTTACGTTTGTGTATCTGGAACTGGTGTTCAACCGCTCTACCATTCGTACCGCACATGGGTTGTCGCTGCTTTATACTGTCCTGTTTTCTCTTGCCTATGGAATTGGAATGTTCTGGCTCACCTCATTATGTCCAAAGGAATCGGTGAACCGGTTGTTTCGCAAGACTGTATATATTCTTCTCTCTGTATTATTTACCGTGAATTACTTCGTGTTTCGAACCTTTAAGGTGTTCTATGATGTTCGAACTGTACTGGCTGGAAGCACTGGAGCGATGGAAGGGTTTCATGATCAGATTCTCCGCATGACTACCAGTCCTTCCGGGCTCTTCCATATTCTCCTGTTTTTCCTTCCGGCTATTTTCTATAGTTACGTTATTTCACGCCTGGATCAGGGGACGAAGCGTACTCTGCAGGAGCGGTTTCTTTATGCATCATTTGCCATTCTGTTTTTTGTAGGGGCAGTGCTTACGCTTTCCTATGATGGGACAATGTATGGGGTATATACCAACGAGTATTCCTTTCAGACTGCGGTCACCGATTTTGGCTTGATCAGTGCCATTCGCATGGACGTGGAGCGATATCGGCCTCAGGGAAGCGGAACCACTTCCTTTGAGACGGTAACGGTGGAAGAACAGAAACCGGAAGAAACGGAAGTTATAGAAGAAGCAGTATATGAGCGGTATGGAAGAAATGAACTGGACCTGGACTTTTCTGCACTGATGGAAACTGGAACAGCACTTTCCCGGCAGTTGGATGAATATGTGCAGAGTCAAACTCCCTCATCACAGAATCGCTATACGGGGTATTTTGCGGGTAAGAATCTGATCTTTATTTCCGCGGAGGCGTTCTCCGCAGAAGTGATCGATCCGATACGCACACCGACGCTGTATCGTCTTGCGACAAAAGGATTCAACTTTACGGATTATTATCAGCCTGCCTCCGCGGGAACCACGGGCGGAGAATATGAAAACCTGTTTGGTTTACTCCCTTCCGAAGGTGGTTCCTCTTTCAAACTGACATCCCGGTTTCATAATGTGATGACGATGGGATATCAGTTAAATGAACTCGGATATGAAGGATGGGCTTTCCATAACAACGACTATACCTTCTATGATCGCCATATCACGCACAATAATCTTGGTTACTCCCATGGATTTATGGGAGTGGGGAATGGACTGGAATCATATATCACAGACCAATGGCCTCAGAGTGATCTGGAGTTAATGGAGGCAACGCTTGACTGGTATATCGAGGAAGAACCGTTCAATGTGTATTACATGAGTGTCAGCGGGCACAATATGTATAACTCCTCCAATGCGATGGGAAGAAAGCACTGGGATCAGGTGAGTGATCTTCCGGGTTATACCGATGATGTGAAGTATTATCTTGCGGCGAATCTGGAACTGGAAGACGCAATGACTTATCTTGTTGGACGATTAGAAGAGAAGGGAATCGCGGATGACACTGTGATTGTGATCGCCGCGGATCATTTCCCGTATGGATTGGATTATGGCGAAGCATTAGCGGAAAGTGATAACCTGGCTAATCTGTATGGATATCAGCCGATGACAAATCTGGAACGGGATCATAATCGTCTCATAATATGGAGCGGTTGCCTGGAAGATGAAGAGCCCGTAATCATCGATACCCCAACCTCGAGTCTGGATATTCTTCCGACGTTATTGAACCTCTTTGGGGTGGAGTGGGACAGCCGGCTGTTGCCGGGAAGAGATGTTTTCTCCGACCGTAAGCCTCTGGTATTTACGCTGAACTATGACTGGAAAACAACGATGGGCACCTATCATGCGGCATCCGGCACCTTTACTCCCAAAGAGGGCGTCAGTGTCAGTGACTCCTATGTGGAATCCATGCGGGCAGAAGTGCGTAATAAAGTGAATTACTGCAAAGGCGTACTTAGTATGGACTACTTCTGGCATGTGTTGGGAGAGTCAGAACAGGACTAAGGCCAGAGAAACAAATAAAAACCGCATGGATATGCGGGACTTAACTGTATATAGACACACTCATGAAGTGAGTGTGATTCGCAGATATATATGACCACGTCCGTTTCCAGACGGGACTCGCGATATATCTGTACACATCCGGTTTCCCAGATGAGGCTTGAAGAATGGTGGTTCCTGAGGGACTCGAACCCTCGACCCACTGATTAAGAGTCAGTTGCTCTACCAACTGAGCTAAGGAACCACGTGCTTGATTATATTACCTCAATAAATCAGGTATTTCAATCCCTTTTTTTCAAAAAATGAGCCGGCTGATTCAGTGAGGAATGACGGTACTGAAATAAAGCAGAACTCTTATTGAAACGTTGTTTCCTTGATATACAGCTATAAGAAAGAACAATAGCTCAGGATGTCAACGCTTCTGTTGACAAACAGGTATAATAAATCATTGTTATGGGAGGTTCTCGCATGAAAAAGTTTGGAATGATTCTGTTATCCCTGGTCTTGCTTGGTGGCTGTAAGACGGTAGAAGAGCCTCAACCAGAACCCGCTGGGCCAACGGGCGCACAGGGATGTGATGTGTTTGAATCCTGTGAGGATGACAGCACGAGTGTAACTTCGTTGAATTTCAAAGAGGACTATGAGGCATTAAACGGTACAGAGAACGCTTCCGGGAAGGAACACCGTACGATTACCATTGCGGAAGATCATCCGTTTGTTAAGATCAGCGCAGCCCAGGCTGCGGAAGCAGTCGCAAATGGGGAAACCTTCTATTTATATGTAGGTGATCCCAAATGCCCATGGTGCAGATCGGTGATTGAAACGGCCATCGCCAAGGCGAAGGAATATGGGGTAGAAGAAATCCGCTACGTTGAAATCTGGGATGAAGATGGCAATGAGATTGTAAGAGATCAATATGTGTTGGAAGAAGGTGCTCCAGTCCTTAAAGTGGAAGGGGCGGAAGGCTATGCGGAACTTCTGGAAGACTTTGCGGATCTCTTATCAGATTACACACTGACGGATGAGGATGGAACGGTGGTAGAAGTTGGAGAGAAGCGGATCTACGCACCGAATTTCTTCCGTATTGAAAACGGAACAGCGATTCGTATGACAACCGGAATTCCGGAAGAGCTTGATGATCCTCGAGCAGAACTGACCGAAGCGATGAAGGCAGAAGAGGCCGGATACTTCGACGATCTGTTTGCGGATTGATGGCACATTGTTGAACTTCTATCGAATGGCAGCTGAAATGGCTGTCATTTTTATGGATACGCATGTAAACATTTTCATAAGCCTGAAAATTATTGCATAAATCTATTGTGGATGATAAAGTCAACCTATAGTTTTAAAGGGGAATAGAATCATGGGATTTCTGGATCTAGTAGAGCGAATTAACAACGCGGTGAATGGGTTTGTATGGGGCATTCCGATGCTGGTGCTGCTGATTGGCACCGGTATCATGATGACGTTTCGAACCGGCTTCTTTCAATTGACGCATATAGGAGAATGGTTTCGCAACACCATCGGTGCTATTTTCTCGGACCGCAATGTTACAGCGCATACCGGGAAGGAAGATAAATCCATTTCCCAGTTTCAGAGTTTATGTACCGCTCTTGCGGCGACGGTAGGTACCGGTAATATTGCCGGGGTATCGGCGGCGATTGTCTCTGGGGGACCGGGTGCGGTGTTCTGGATGTGGATTGTATCGTTCTTTGGCATGATGACAAACTACTCTGAAAATGTTCTCGGTATCTTCTATCGGAGAAAGAATGAGCGGGGAGAATGGTGCGGTGGTGCCATGTACTACCTTCGGGATGGCCTTGGTTCAAGAAAAGGATTTGCGACAATCGGTAAGGTTCTCGCGTGGATGTTTGCGTTTTTCTGTGTCATCGCTTCCTTCGGTATTGGAAACATGAGTCAGGTAAATACCATCGCGGCGAATATTAACAAGACGTTCGGTATTTCCAATGTCATTGTCGGTATCCTTCTGGTCATCCTTTCCGCAGTAGTTATTATCGGAGGAATCAAGCGGATCGCTTCGGTAACGGAGCTTCTGGTTCCCTTCATGGCAGTTGCTTATATTGTTGGCGCATTGTTTATCATCATCCGTAATATCGGAATGATGCCAGCAGTACTCGCATCGATTTTCAAAGGTGCCTTTGCGATGCGTTCGGTTGGCGGCGGAATTGTTGGATATGGTGTCATGAATGCTGTGACATGGGGAATGAAGCGCGGTGTCTTCTCCAATGAGGCAGGACTTGGCTCCAGCGTCATGGTTCATTCCGCATCCAATGTAAAGGAACCGGTAGCGCAGGGAATGTGGGGAATCTTTGAAGTATTCGCGGATACCATTGTCATCTGCTCCATTACTGCCTTTGTCATTCTCAGCACCGGTCTTGTGGATCTGAATACCGGCGTGATGATCAGTAACTCCACCAGTACCGCATTGGTTTCGGAAGCGTTCTCTGTCGTATTTGGCCATTATGGGTCAGTGTTTATCGCAATTGCGGTATTCCTGTTTGCCTACAGCACAACACTGGGCTGGAGTGAATACGGAACCCGGGCATTTGAATATCTGTTTGGAACGGATAAGGTCATCATCTTCCGGGTCATCTTTGTCTGCTTCATTATGGTCGGAGCCACAATGAACCTTCAGCTGGCGTGGGATCTCTCCGATACATTTAACGGCCTGATGGCAATCCCGAACCTCATCGGTGTCATCTCCTGCAGTGGAACGGTAATACTGATTACGAAGAACTACATTGACCGAAAGATTCTTCATAAAGATGTCAAACCCCTTTACTCCAATTGGGAAGATATCCAGGCAGAGCAGGAAGCAGCTGAGTGAACTAAATAAAAAACAGATTGTCATAGGGTTTGTTGGGACAATCTGTTTTTTTGAGGAATCAGAATCCCCGCTCATCGAACTTCATGGAAGAAAGCACTTCGGCTTTGTAATCGTTGAAGCGATCTTCCTTGATCGCGGTTCTTGCGCCTTCCATTAATGCGATCAGGAAACGCACATTGTGAATGGACATGAGCCGTGTGCCGAATCCTTCATTACAACGGAACAGATGATTCAGATAAGCTCTGGAGTAGTTGGTACAGGTATAGCAGTCGCATGCAGGGTCCAGTGGCCCGAAGTCGTCCTTATAAACTGCTTTGCGGATATTGATTCGTCCTTCACTTGTCATCAGGGTGCCATGTCTTGCGATACGTGTTGGCAATACACAGTCACACATATCGATATTCAGACTGACTGCCTCGAGAAGATCATTGACTGCACCGACTCCCATTAGATAACGCGGTTTATCGTAGGGAAGGGCTTCCGCTGACATTTTGACCATACGCAGGATGGTTTCCTTGTCTTCTCCGACTGAGGTTCCGCCTATGGCGTATCCGGGGAAGTTCATCTCAACCAGCTTTTCTGCGCAGTAATGACGCAGATCTTCAAAGTCACCACCCTGTACTATTCCAAACAGTGCCTGCGTATCCGGTTTCTGGTGGGCATTCTTTCCGCGTTCTGCCCACCTCAATGTTCTCAACATGGATTGTTCGACATAGGATTTTTCACTTGGGTAGGGAATACATTCATCAAAGGACATGATGATATCCGCACCGATCTTATTCTGAATTTCGATGGATTTTTCCGGAGAAAGAAACAGCGTGTCGCCATTGATTGGATTCTTGAAGGTAACACCTTCTTCCTTGATTTTTCTTGTATCAGCGAGAGAGAATACCTGGAATCCGCCGGAGTCGGTTAACATCGGCCCTTTATAATTCATGAACTTCTGCACACCGCCTGCCCGATCAACAATATCTTCTCCCGGTCTCAGCCAGAGGTGATACGTATTGGCCAATACGACTCCCGCATGCATATCATAGAGTTCTTCCGGGGAGAGAAACTTTACGGTTGCCTGGGTTCCTACCGGCATGAACATTGGAGTTTCCACATCCCCATGCGGGGTATGAAGTATTCCGGTACGGGCGCCGCTCTGCGCGCATACATGAGTAATTTCAAACGTAACTGGATTCATAGCATTCCTTTCGTCAGCGGTATTACGTTACCATATTCCGAAGACTTTTGGGGTGAAAGATCTGAAGTTCACCCATATCCCTATGGCATGAATCCGGGGGAGAAGGCTATAATTCTTTCGATGAGATCACAGGTAATAAAAGTCCGCAATCTTCCGGAATGGAAGACCCAGCCGCATTCGGTTCATGTTAAGCCGGTGCTGTTTCTTACATTGATGGGAATCTTTGGATCACTGCTGTTAATCACAAGGCAGGGTGGAATGATTGGTATCGGACTGTTTCTGATTATGGTATCGATATTTTCGTTATTGATGCTGCCGGATCGGCTGCTGGTGCAGTTCAACCCGGATTATATGGTTCTGTATAACCATCGGGACCGAAGTCTTTGTTCCATTGTTTACTGGGATGAGATTGTGACCTGGCAGTATGAATATCATGCGACCCATGATCGTCTTGCGTTGTCCTTGCTTGATGGAACGGTTCAGTCTGTGGAACTGTTCAGTAAGCGGAGCGTCGCAAGATATCTGGAACAGTATGCGCCAGGAAAAGAAGTGAAGAGTTCAAGGAGAAAGGATTGATTTTATGAATCTTGTGGATCCTGAAAAGGTGGAAGAATGCCGCGTCAATATGATTGACGAGGATGAATATGATGATCTGTCTATGATCTTTACCATGTTTGGGGACAGCACACGTCTTAAAATCATGAGTGCCTTGTTTACCAATGAACTGTGCGTGGGAGACCTTGCGGCACTGCTTCAGATGAGCCAGTCTGCGATTTCTCATCAGCTTGCCAGCCTGAAAAAAACAAAGCTTGTGTCTTCCCGCAAGATCGGGAAGCTTGTGTATTATTCCATGGCGGATGAACATATTAAGAATATCTACCGCATGGCTCTGGAGCATGTACGGGAATGAAGATTGCAGCGATAGATTTTGAAACAGCGAATCAATCACCTGCTTCGGTATGTTCCGTAGGAATTGCGGTATATGAAGATGGCTGTGTGGAGAATGCGTACTACTCTTTGATTCGCCCGGAAGCGAATGTCAGTTACTTTTCTCCTCATAACATCATGATTCATGGAATTCACCCGGAAGAAGTGGAAGATGCGCCAGACTTCCCTGCGGTGTTTCAGGAAATGATGGAAGTGATGGATGGGGCGTTAGTCTGCGCGCATAATGCGATGTTTGACATGAACTGCCTGAAGGCGTCCTGCCGCAATTGCGGGATACCAGTACCGTCTCTTCGTTACTTCGACACCCTGGCATTAAGCCGAAGGCTGTTTCCTGGGTTACCGCATCATCGCTTGAACGATATGTGTGAGTATCTGAACGTGGAACTGGATCATCATCATGCCGGATCGGATGCCATGGGATGTCTGATGATTGTGGTGCAGTCCATGAACCTCAGCGGCATCTATGATGTGGAAGAATTTCTGCGTACGACTGGAATCAAGATTCACAGCCTGTGATCGAAAATGAAACATTTTTCGAAAAAATGCAAAGTTTTACATTTATGGGCTAACTGTGTATAATAGGGGACGCACGACAAAAGAAGAAGGGGACCTATGGCAGCTTACGAAAACAATGCGTATTTCTGGCAGAAACTGGATACACTGTATTTATCGGGATCGGTGAAAATCGCCCGCAGAAAAGGGGAATCCCATCCGGAGTTTGCGAATCTAATTTATCCGGTGGATTATGCTCATCTTGAAGACACCAATGGGCTTCCTGAAGGCGTATCGGTTTATCTTGGCTCGAACAGTCACTACTCCATTACCGGACTGGTGATTGCGGCAGATATTCTGAAGAAGACACTGGATGTCAAAATTCTGGCCGGATGCACGGATGCGGAGGAAAAGGAAGTACTCCATTTCCTGAACCAGACCGATTATCAGAAAACCGTTCTGATTCGCCGGGGAAGTGAAATTCCTTCCTGGGGAGAAACGGACAGTTAAGAGTTCTGAACAAGAGCTCTTTTTTTAACCATACATGAAAAGATTTCCATCAGGTTCCAAGTAAAAAACACCAGCACAGCCATATACATCTGACTGCACCGGTGTTCTTAGTTACAGGTTTCAGGCATCTGCTTCCGCAAGCAGTTTCTTTATACTGGCAATTCTGACACAGAGGGTGAAGATATCCATCGCTTTCTGCAGGTCTTCCTTACTCGGATACGTTGGCGCGATACGGATATTGGAATCGTTAGGATCCTTTCCATACGGCCAGGTAGCTCCGGCAGGGGTAATGACAACGCCAGCCTTCTTCGCCAGTGCCACAATTTCCTTGGCGCATCCTGGCAAGGAGTCAAACATGACAAAGTATCCGCCCAGCGGGTTCGTCCAGGAACCGACTTCCAGAGAACCGAGATCCCGTTCCAAGGTATTGAGAACCACTTCAAACTTTGGACGGATGATATCCGCATGTTTGCGCATGTGGGCAACCATGCCGGAAATATCCTTGAAGAAGCGGACATGACGAAGTTGGTTGACTTTATCATGGCCGATGGTTTGATTCTTCAGATGCGACAGGAAGTCTTCCATATTATTCGGACTTGTCGCAAGTGCCGCAATTCCGCTGCCAGGGAAGGTGATTTTTGAGGTGGAGGAGAACTTATAGACAAGATCCGGATTTCCCGCCCGTTTACATTCAGCGAGAATTTCGATCAGATGATCCTGATGGTCATCATAGAGATGATGAATGCCATAGGCATTATCCCAGAAAATACGGAAGTCATTGGCAGCCGGTTCCAGCCGGGCAAACCGACGCACTGTATTATCGGAATAGGAAATTCCCTGCGGGTTGGAGTACTTCGGAACACACCAGATTCCTTTGATTGAGTCATCTTCCGATACCAGTGACTCCACAAGATCCATATCCGGTCCGGTTGGAGTCATGGGAACCGGAATCATCTTGATTCCGAAATATTCGGTAATCGCAAAGTGACGATCATATCCCGGAACCGGGCAGAGGAATTTCACTTCGGGCAGTTTACACCAGGGTGTATTTCCCATAATACCGTGTGTCCATGCGCGGCTGATGGTATCGAACATGACATTGAGGGAAGAGTTTCCGTAAATAATGATATCTTTCGGGTTATTTTCCATCATGTCTCCGAGCAGCTGACGTGCTTCAGTGATACCGGTGAGCTGCCCATAATTCCGGCAGTCTGTTCCATCTTCGCAGGTCAGATCGGAAGAGGAATCCAGCACATCCATCATGCCCATGGAGAGGTCGAGCTGTTCGTGGCTAGGCTTTCCACGGCTCATATCCAGATGGATTTCCATGTCCTGCACATTGCGATATTCCGCTTCGAGAAGTTCCAGTTCGCTGCGCAGTTCGGCTGAAGTCATTTCCTGATAGGATTTCATATGCACCTCCGTTTTTATTCCATAACTATAAACCAGACAAAGAGCCCTTGGAAAGAAGAAAACGTGATTTGAAACCGGATCACTGAATTCTGTTCAAATTAACTATTTCAAAAACATCTGCTGGGATGGGTAACACATCTGTCTGTTTATTTCCAATGACTCCTATCTCCATCATCTAAGCTCCCATGGTCGTAGTTTAATTCCTCATAGGGAAGGCGAGAAGCACGGAGGTAGATGGCTGCAGTGATACTGACATCAGGCCTCCTTCATTGATACAGGTCTTTCCCATCGATTAGAGTAAAATCTGTCTTACTCTCAAAATCAAAGCCACCTGCACATACAAAGCCGATTCCGGTCACATTGATTCCTCGTATCGTTTGAAGTTGATCTTTTTCCTGCTCGCACTCCTGAAGTGTCATTGATCGATCGAAGAATTTGCATTCGTAGAAATCATATCTATCGCCGGTACGCTTAATCACGCAGTCAAATTCTCCATTCGTTTTATTTACTGGATCATCATACCAATAGGAACCGAAGTCTTCGATATCCGGAATTTTTCCTTGAACTGCCATTCTGTGGAAATACTGGAGGGCGATTCCTTCAAATCTCCTGCTGATAAACTGTTCAAGAACCGCTTTTATTTTCTGGTTATAGTATTGTTCTTCGCCTATCCTTGAAATGGTGCCCGCCATTCCGAAAATAAATGAAAAGTAAAAACGCATTAAATTATCCGTGATTTCGTAAAACTGCTTTTTCTTATCATTTCGGCGATTAATCGGTTCGGTTTTCTGTATCGTCTCCATGTCCAGAAGAATTTTTAATTGTTTATCCAGTAAGCCAGTCTCACCGATGCCTAATTGATCTCGTATCGTCGTATATCTCTTTTTCCCATTTCCGAGAGACTTCAGTATCCTGGCGTCAAAGGATTTCTGGATTTCTTTCAACATAACGTTTTCAATGTGAGATCGGATAAGCCCCGTTTCCGGCAGGAGCAGACGTATGATATTGTCCGTTACGGATTTATCCGTTTCAAGATTCTCAAGGACATATGGACATCCACCAAATACTCCATAAAAGGCAACTTTCTCACGTACTGGAAGATCAGGGTAGAATTTCGCAGAATCGTAGTAATCAAAATCATGAATATGTTGGATCAGAGAGAATCTGCCAAACAGAGGATTATCTTCCGCCAGTAATTCCTTCATAATCGTAATGTAGGAACCGCAAAGAATGAGTTTTACGTTCTCAGGAAGCTTATCGATAACTGCTTGCATATACGAGTCAACTTCATTTTTCTTTTTTGTCTGTTTCAGATAGGGATACTCATCAATGATCAACAGAATTTTCTTGTCCAACGTCTTGAGGTAGTCCATCATCGCAAACAAGGAATCGAAGCGCATGTTCGGGAGAGACAGGCTCTCTGAGACGCTCTTGTAAATGAGTTCCAGATTTCCTTCAAATGTACTTGTCACACACTGGTGGTTGATAACAATACCATCAAATACCTTAGCAGCCTCACGGATCAGAGTCGACTTTCCAACTCTGCGTTTCCCATAAATCAGGACAGCAGTCTTTTTTTTCCATGTGGAAAGTTCTGCCGAAAGCGCGGTTAATTCTTTTTCACGTCCAACAAACATAGGCCTGCACCTCTTTGGCTTTTCTGAATAACTTTTCTCTGAATTTTTGTTCAGATTAATATCATTCTAATCTGCCTGGGTGCCGTTGCCAAGTCCCTGAATAATTTTTCAGAGAAAAATTATTCAGAATTCTCTTCTGGAATTGAAAGCTACAGAAACATGTCGATATACTACGATCGAGATAAATAAAAAAAGCTGAATTTCCGTGAGGGAAGTCCAGCTGTGATGGGTTCAGCCTCGTGTGTACAGGATGGTTTCCCCTAGGGGGATTCCATTAAAGGTATAACGGATGAGGGAAGCTTTGGGCTCATCCATGAGTTGAACCGCAAGGGTTTCTGCCTGATCCATGCGCTCGGTAAAGGAATCATGGAAGGTTCCGTACCATACCCACTCCTGATGTTCCTGGTTCAATACGGAAGGAACAGAGCCCTCTTTTCCTTCCAACATCATGGCGGTAATCAGATGCGGCATATGCACCGTGGTTTCCACTGCCCTGGCAATACCATACTTCGTTTTTCCCGGGCGAAGCTGGCGGGTGATGCGGGCGCAGTCGAAACAAGCGGAGGTGATGGAAGAAGCGGGAATGTTTAGACCGAACACTTCCTGAAACATGGAATGATAGAGACGGCCAAGATCTTCCGCCTCCGACTTACTGATCTTTAACAGGTTGTATACAGAATAATCCTTCACCGTACGTCCGCTCTGATTGAGAATCCAGGCATCCAGTTCTCCCTCAATCCGGAAATGGGCTTCGGTTTCGTTAATGCCTGTCGTCTCGTGTTCGTTTTTCGCCCACGCATTTATCATCGGATGACAGCTGGAGTCCAGCGCATAATGCGTCAGATATCCTAAGACATAACTTCGAAGCGAAGGCGTAGAGGCACGCTCATTCAGGAAGAAGATGACTTCCTGAATCTTTTCGTTATGCATGCGTTTTCCATAGGGATTCAATGATCCGGGAAGAAACATATACTTACTGAAAAAGAAGAGATCAGGGCCTTGGGAACCCAGATAGTACATTGGTTTACTCGTGATCTCTGCCTGTTTGTCTTCCGACAATGTTTGATAGACACGGGCTGCGAATTCTGCATGAGTTGTGGCTGCTGGCATGAGTTACCTTCCTTCTCTTACGGAAACCGCATCGATGGTTTCTTTGATTTTTCCTGCGAGTCCATAGGCCTTTTGAACCGGGAGTGAACATACTGCGACACGGATGCCCTGGTTCACGATGACCGTATAGATATGGCGATGAATCAACTCCTGATGAACGGCTTCGATCAGGCTTGGTGGAACGGCGACGGTGATGAAGAATCCTTCTTTATAAGGATAAAGGGGAAGGTTTACTTCCTTTGCCTCGGCTAAGAAGATGTCGCTGCGCTGCTTCAGAAGATCAATATATCCCTGCTTCTCCGCAAGGAACGCGTCCTCGTGTTCGGTTGTGACCCAGGTGAAGTTTGCCATGGCCGCATTGGGGATGTTGGACCAGGTGCCGCGGGCGACCTTTTCAAATACGATCTCAGTTTCCCGCACTGCACTTGTCTCCTGGGCCAGGATCACTGCAGCCCCACACCGTAATCCATAGGAGGTCAATGCTTTGGAACAGGAGAATGCCAGTACGGAAAGGACCTGATCATTAAATCGGTTGAACGCATTCAGATACTTCCTTACATTGGCCAGATCATAGGAATAATCAATATAGGCAATATCATTGAGTAATACCACCGGTCCAAGTTCAGATGCCTCATTCAAAATGTCCACTAATGCGTTCCATTCTTCCGGTGTTAATGAATAACCGGTCGGATTATGACAGGGGTCATTGACGACGACCAGAGCTTTTCCCTGTGCCTGCAGTACCTCATGTAATACGTTCTTCAGGGAAGCCAGATTGAAGTGATCGCCCTCAAACATGGAGTAACGGATCGACTTCATATTATTCTGCTGCGCCATCAGTTCATAGGAACTCCAGGCGATATCTGGAACGATCAAAGTTTCTCCCTGTTCCAGAACGGAAACCATGGTCATATAAACGGCGCCGCTTCCTCCAGGCGTAGCGATAACGGAGTGGGCAAGCTTCAATTCCGTTCCGGAAGATATCCAGTTGTAGACACTGTCGCGGAACGCAGGGTTGCCAGTGAAGCTGGCGGCGTAAGCACCTTTGGTACGATGATCGATTTCATCGTAGTGATCAAATACACTGTTCAAGGCGACGAAGTTTCCTTCTTCATCATAGAGGGAACCGATTGTCGCATCGGTAACGATGTCTCTATTCTGTTCCTTATCCTGTTTCGCCGCGATGGCGACTCCGAAGACTTCGTCCTTGATGGGAGAAAGATCAGCGCTGTTACGAACAAATGTCATCTTCATACCTCCTGAAGAAACAGCCGGGATCCGATGCGAATCAGATTGGATCCGGCTTCTAACGCAATCGGATAGTCATCACTCATACCCATGGAAAGGATATGAAGCGAAGGGTCAACCGTACGCAGTGATTCATACAGCTGAAACCCTTCCTCAAAGACAGCACGGATTTCCGCATCGTCTTCGGTATGTGGTCCCATGGCCATGATTCCCTCCACATGAATGTGGGGAAAGGATGCACAGGCTTCCAACATGGCACGTGCTTCCTCTTTCCTGAGCCCGGTTTTATTAGTGTCTTCTAATGCCAGATGAAACTCCAGAAGACAGGAAATGGTTTTATTAATTGCGGCGGCTTCCTGCTCGATTACCTGCGCTAAACGAAGCGAGTCAAGTGATTGAATACAGGAGAGCAGAGGAAGAACCTGACGAACCTTATTACGCTGTAAATGACCGATGAAATGCCACTCGATATCCTTCGGCAGCTGCGGGGCTTTTTCCAGCAGTTCCTGAACCCGGTTTTCACCGAAGATTCTCTGACCGAGATCATAGGCTTCCTGGATCTCCTGCACGCTGTGTTTTTTGGATACGACACACAATGTAGCATGATCCTTACATTCGGCTTGAATCCGCCGATATTCCTCTTTCGCAAACATGTGATCATTATAACCCCATGCTATAATGAACACATGGAAAATCATGACATTTTTCCCGGTCGGGGCGCGAAATTCCTGCTGGCGCTGGCACTAGTTCTCGGGATTACCAGCCTGGGTATGAATCTCTTATCGCATGCGCTCGAAGTTCAGCCTGAAAAACAGGAAACGGAAGAGGAATCTTCCTTCTGGATCGAACCGGAGACGACCAATGTAATTAATGTTCTGGCTTCCGGGGTGTTTCCTGCTTCCCCAAGACAGGAGTTTGATGGTGTATTCCAGGGACTTGGGACATTGATTAATACCTATGATGTTTCCACGGTATCCGTTCATGGGACCGTCGGGAGTGAAGTGTCACTTAACGCGGCCGATACCCTGATTTCTTCGGGCTTTGGTTTTTTTGGTCTTGCTTATCCAGGCGCGCATTCTGCTGGGAAACAGGCGATTGAGCAGGCGATGAACTACTGGAATAATCAGAGTGTCCGCACCAGCGGTACGAATACCTCTACCGATGCGCAGAACCTTCTTCGCATGGCGGAAGTCAATGGGATTTCCGTGATCTATCTTTCCTATACCGATGTATTGACGGAAGATCTGCCGGAAAACGAGCAGTATCTTGTCAATGTCTATAACGATGAAAAAACGCCGCAGTTTGTGGCACAGGCGGCGGATCTTGCGGATCTGGTGATTGTGTCGATCGTCTGGGAAGGGGAACAGGGCGCATTTCCGAGTGACCGGCAGAAACAGATTGCCCAGGCACTTGCCCAGGCCGATGCGTCGATTATCATCGGTTACAGTGAACATGCGGTACAGCCGGTCGCCTGGATTGATGATACGTTAGTCTTCTATTCCCTTGGGGACCTGTATTCCGAAGAGGAAGAAGTAACAGATCGAATCGGTGCTCTAGGGGCAGTGACGGTTACGGAGACCGTCAGCGCAGAACGCAGCCGGGTAGAACTCACCAATCCGAAAGTAGACCTGATTGTCTCACTCAAGGAAGAAAATGCGGAGAACCATGTTGTCTTTCTGAAACAGGCGGGAGATGCCATTCCATCCTGGCAGGAGCTCTATCAGGGCTACAGTGAAACACTGCATCGTATGGATGACAGTATCCGCATTGGCGGACTGAACTAGCGAATCGATGTATCCTTGATCATTCCTCTGCGGGATAACACAGGAATGATAGATTTCAATAATGCCCAGAGAATCAGAACCTCGATCGGTAACAGGATCGAGTTTTTGATTACCGAAGTTGCGGCGTAAACAAGGAATGCCTTGCCAAAGAGGATGGAATTCCACAGGGAGCCAAGCCCTACATTGACCACATAGTTTACAAGTGCTTTCGCCGCAAGCACATCAAGGAAACGGATCTTCCGGCGATAGAAGAACAGCCCAAACAAAAGACTGCTCATCATTTTAGAAAGCATATATCCTGGAAAGAACGGCCCATACCCGGACAGCACCCCGGTCAGTAAATCCGTGATGACAGCGGAAACCATCGCTGCCCCTGGCCCTACCACCAATGCCTCAAGGGCGGTAGGAATATAGGAAAACATGATATTCAGATTTTCTCCGACGGGAATGCGGAAATTATTCAGAATATACTTGAGAGCGATAAAGAATGCGATCAGTGTCAGATAGCGAAGATCCTTGAGCTTGGCGAAGGATGAACGCCAGTATTCACGAGAAAACATAAAAATCTCCTTTCCTCTTTTCACCCTGGGGTGAGAAAGCGAAACGAGACCTTTCTCAGTTTCAGGGGAATCCGCAGCCACCGCAAGCCCTTCGGCTTTTCGTCCGAAGATTTCCCATATCTCCGGCACTTAACGCGACTGTCTCATTTGTGATGATTGAAGCCTATCAGGCTTTTCTGCCACCGTCAATACAAATACTCCCCCATTTGGGATACAATTCCTTCATGAGACCTTTTCATGTCGGAATATCTGATCTTTCCTTCGCCGATGAGGTGCGTTCCCTGCAGGCAATCCCGGTGCTTGCCCTTAAGGAATTCAGCTGGAGCGGGCTGGGTGAATTGCCCATAGAGACTTACCTTGAAACGAAGGAACCCTATGGGCTTTTGATGAATCGATTGTTTCATGAAGGAGAACTGGCAGAAGTAAAGCGGGTGCTGGATCTGCTTTTAACGCATCTTCCTGAGCGGTTATATTTTTCAGATTTTTCCGTCGCTGAATTATGTGAAGAACCGCTGCGTCAGCGGTTATGTTATAAACCGGAAACCGTGATGACTAATGCGGCAGATGCCACAGTGCTGTATGAAGCTGGCATTCCTTCCGTCAGTGTGTCACCGCTGTTAAGTATTCATGAGCTGGAGGCGTTCTGCGCTGGCTTTCCCCATGCGGAGCTGACCATCCATGGCCATCTTCTGATGTCGGTTTCGGATCGGCATCTGCTCAGTGCCTGGGCAGCGCGTTATGGAATCGCACTCCCTGAGGGAGAACTCAGCCTGAAAGAGACAACCCGGGACGAATTCTTCCCGGTCAGGGAGACTTCCTCTGGCTTTCTTATATTTACCGACTATGTGCAGGAAAGCTTTCGCTGGCTCCGCCGGTTGGAAACCGCGGGGGCAGAATCGTTTTATATCGATTCGTCGTTCCTGTTAAAGGAAGAGGTTCTGGAGGCATTACGAATCTATCGGTCGTTGTTGGAGGGGACTGAGGAAGCTGAAGCAATTGCGACTTACCGAGCAGCTTATCCAAAGGTACAGGAGGGTTACTATGAACAGGAAACCATTCTCTAAACCGGAACTGCTGGCACCGGCTGGTGATCTTGCGCGGTTAAAGACGGCGGTGGACTTTGGGGCGGATGCGGTATATATCGGCGGGAAGGAATACAGCCTGCGCAGTCGGGCTTCCAACTTCTCAAGAGAAGATATTCTGGAAGGATGCGCATATGCCAGAGCCCATGGGAGTCATGTTCATGTGACGGTGAATGAGATCCCACATGACCGTGATCTTCCTGGACTGGAGTCTTATCTTCGCTTTCTTGAAGAAGCCGGTGTCCATGCGGTGATCGTCGCCAGTCCGTATATTATGAAGCTTGCGAATAGAGTTTCTCCGAATCTTGAAGTGCATATCAGCACGCAGTGTTCGTTATGGAATGGGGCCGCCATCAATTATCTTGTAAAAACCACCGGTGCGGCTCGGGCTGTGCTTGGCAGGGAATGTACGCTGGATGAAGTGCGGCGAATCAAAGCAGCTACCGATACGGATCTTGAAGTATTCATCCATGGCGGAATGTGTGTGAACTGCAGCGGAAGATGTACCTTATCCAACCGGATGACCCTGCGGGATGCCAATCGAGGTGGCTGCGCGCAGTCCTGCCGATGGAATTATGATGTCTATGCGGGGGAGCGCCGGATCAGCCGGGAAGATACCCTATTTACGATGGGCTCAAAGGACTTATGCGCGGTGGAGTGGATTGCGTCTTTGATGGAATTGGGAGTTGCGTCAATGAAGATTGAAGGACGCATGAAGACGGAGTACTATGTCGCTTCCATCGTCAGTGCCTATCGTCATCTGATCGATGAATTATATGAATATGGCTCATTATCCGATGAGCGCATGACATATCACCGCAGGGAAGTCTTAGCGGCCCAGAACCGTGAGGTATGGGGCGGAAATTACAATGGAAGAGGCGGTGCGGAGTCAATCATCTACCACGCAAATTCCGATGCGGATGTCAGTCATTCCTTCCTGGGGACGGTGATCTCCTATGATGGAGAAGCGATTGTTGTGGAAACACGGAATCCCTTTGCGATCGGTGATATGGTGGAAGTGATGGAGCCGGGAAAAGAGAACCGCATGTTTCAGATTGAGGAACTGCGGGATGAATATGGATTGTCTATGGATCGAAGTAAGGTGCCGATGCGGATGGTACAGATGAAGGTGCCGTTTGCGATTGGCTCTGGGGCATTGTTGCGAAAGGGGATGGAACGATGATTCTTGAAGGAAGTATTTCGGTAAAGGCAGCGCTTCTTGGAAATCACCGCTCGGTTGAGACCCTCTATCTTGATGAACTTCGTCATGATAAGGAAGCCTCCTTCCTCTTAAAAACTGCAGATCACGCGGGCGTGAAGGTGATTCGCTGTTCCCGTGCCGAGATTGATATATTGGCTCAGGGACGTACCCATGGAGGCGTGTTATGTGAAGCAGGACCACGAAGGTATGATGCGGAGGAAGAGCTCTGTCAGTCGAAGAACCCGTTTATCGCTGTACTGGAAGGGGCGGAAGATCCGTATAATCTTGGCTATGTGATCCGCGCCTTATATTCGGGAGGCTGTACAGGGCTTGTGCTTCGGAAGCGGGACTGGAGCCACGCAGAGCCGGTCATTCTGAAGGCGAGTGCCGGCGCATTTGATTATCTTCCGATTGTGGAAAGTGAAGCGATTCCTTCCCTGATTCTTCGAACAAAGGAAGCGGGAGTTCGGGCCTATGCGGCGATGCGCAGAGATGCCCGCCCCTGTTATGAAGCGGATTTTAAAGGGTCGGTATTAATCGCGATCGGCGGGGAGATGCGGGGATTATCCGCAGGTGTTCTTTCCGCCTGCGATGAAAATATCTATATTCCTTATGCGAATGACTTCCGCAACGCGCTGAATGCGGCAGGGGCTGCGGCAGTGCTTGGCTTTGAAGTGAACCGGCAGAGAAATTATGGAAACTGAATCCTGGGAGATGTCATGAAACAAATCGATTCATTATCTAATCAATATATTAAAGACTGGACCCGTCTTCATCAGAAGAAGGAACGGGACCGCACCGGACGGTTTCTGGCAGAAGGAGAACACCTCGTACAGGAAGCGTTAAAGGCGGGAATTGTCGAGGTTCTGATTACCGACCGTCCAGAAGGATATGGGTTTTTTGAAGAGATCCTGGTGCCGAAAAAGATTCTGGATAAACTCAGCCAGAATGTGTCGGGTGCGCATGTGATCGCGGTATGTCGGATAAAGGAACCACAGGCATCCAAAACCGACCGTATTCTGATTCTGGATGGCGTTCAGGATCCCGGCAACCTTGGGACATTGATTCGAACTGCCGTGAGTTTTGGCTATGACCGCATTGTCTGCTCGAAGGAGACCTGTGATCTGTATAACGATAAGGTTATCCGTTCTACACAGGGTGCGTTGTTTCAGATTCCAATCGAACGAAGAGAGCTTTCTTCCTATGTTGAACAATTGAAACAGGAGGGTATCACAATGATCGCAACCTCTTTATACAATGCAGTTCCCTTACAGGAAGTGGAGAAGCCAGAGCGCTTTGCGATCATTCTTGGCAATGAAGGTAATGGGGTCAGAGACCAGTTGATTCAATTGGCAGATGTCTCGGTACGGATTGAAATGAATGGGTTTGAATCCCTGAATGTGGCAGTTGCGGGTGGAATCATGATGTATGAGATGGAGAAACACGCATGAAACGGCGATACATTATCCTGATGGTACTATGCGCTTTGTTCGGTGGGATTCTTCCGGTTTCTGCAGAAGAAACGACGATCGAAGCGGGATTTGTGGATCCCTGCGCAATTGAAGAGGTGATGGAAGAACATTTGGAACTGACCGCCTGGAAACATGAACTTGTGGAATGGAAAATCCAGGTGAATGTAATGACACCAATGGAGGTTCGGGTAGAAGCGGATCCGCTAGTGAACCCGCTCACCGGAGAGACCTTGGACTGCACGGTTTCCTTTCTGGAGCCCGTCCAGGCAAACCTGGGGATGGGCGCAGAGTCCTATGCGCCATCCAATGTGGTTTATGACCGCATCGGGACGCAGGACAGGTATTCGCTCAGCGCAGGCGAAACCGCATGGGTCTGGATCAGGATTCCCGTGGAGGAAGCAGGGAGCGGTGCTTACTATGGTGATATTCGCGTCATTGGTGATACGACAGTTACACTGCAGGAAACCATTCGGGTGCTGCCATTCGATCTCAATGGACAGGACCTGTCGTTCAGCCTCTGGCAATATCCGTTTTCTTCCCTTTACTACTATGAGGTATTACAGGGAGAAGAACCGTTCAGTGACCGTCATCTTGATGTGCTGAAGGAAGAGATGGAATGGGCGAAGCGGGTCGGTGTCAATCGGATTACATGCACGATTACAGAGGAACCCTGGGCGCATCAGACATATTATGACAGCCCCTCCATGGTGAAATGGAATGTGGATGGAAGCGGACACCTCTGGTTTGACTATGAACGACTCGATCGATGGATTCGCTGTTGTGAATCGATTGGAATGAATGGACCGATCGACTGCTTTTCCATTCTTCCCTTTGATGAAGATATTACCGTCTATGATGATATGAATGAGCCATTCCGGGTTGTACTGGAGCCAGGAAGTGAAGAGTGGAACTGGTATTGGGAAGGCTTTCTGTATTCCTTTTTAAATCATATGGAAGAAAACGGCTGGCTGGACCGTACGGTATTCATGGTAGATGAGCGGGGAATCCCGTATTTTGAGACAGCGATTCAACTCGTAAGATCTGTGCCTGGAGGAGATCGGGTCCACTTTGGGGCGGCGGTCAATGTCATTCCCAGAAATAAAGAACTTTATGATCAGATCGATGATCTTTCCGTCTCCATCGATTCCCTTCCCGAAGGGGATGAAGAACTTGAGACATTTCTGGCAGAGCGGGCAGCGTCTGGTCTTACGACGACGATGTACAACTGTTCCACCAATTATCCCAACGCCTTTCTCAACAGTGATCCGTGTGAATCTGTCTGGTCCATGCAGTATATGACAATGCGGGGACTGGATGGGTATCTTCGATGGGCATTGAATGCATGGCCAATGGATCCCCGAAATTCCGGGGATGCGCCGCACTTTGAATCGGGCGATACCTTTCTGATTTACCCTGATGAAGCCGATGCGCAGAATCCTGTACCGGAAGGATCGGTGCGTCTTTCCATGATTGTCCGGGGACTCAATGACAGTAAGAAATACTGGGTACTGGAGCGACTGGTAAGTGAGGAAGAAAGAACACGGCTCGAAGAAACCTGGTCCTCCATGCGCAGATATTATGGAACGATGAAGGAATATGGGACAATCGGGGCTCCTTCCATGGAGGCCAGATTGTCTTTGTATGAAGATGTATCTGCCAATGAAGCAATTCTCAGTGAAATCAGCAGCGATCTGATAAAAAAACGAACCACAGATGCGATTCGCTTGTTTCTTACGAAGGATTAATACCATCCGGAGGAATAGTCATAGCGGAATTTCTTCTCTTTGGGGTCCACGGCAGTTTCCTTAATCGTGATGTCATCTACCCGGATGAAACGATCTCCGGCCCGGATATCGGCGATCAGGCGATTCAGATCGGCTTCTTCCCCCTGGGCATACAGTTCAACCATGCCATTGTCCATATTGCGCACGGAACCGGTGATCCCATACCGCAGCGCATGACTCATACAGAAGCCGCGGAATCCGACTCCCTGCACTCTTCCTTCTATAATCATGTGATATCGTTTCATATAATGTTGTTCCTTTTCTTAAGCATATACTAAAAGTTCTAATCTCAGGAGGCAAATAGTGAGACAGACGTTGATTGTAAATAAGACAAATTATGATAAGCCCTGGGCTGCGGAATTCCTGTCTGGAATTCTGCGCAGTGATATGAAGGTATGTGTGATTTCCGATGCGGCGGATGAAGGATGGACGATGGATCGGGAAGGCTGGGATACCCGCTTTGGGGAAGATAGTGATTTCCGCTATGACATCGAACGTCCGCTGCGTTCCTATGGCATTCGTTACTTCTTCTGGTATGACCCATATCGGGATGAAGCGGAGCCTCTGGCGTCAAAGATCAGAGAATCAGACATTACCGTGCTGTTTGGGACAAATCCGGTTTCCTGTATGGATACGATAATGGATCTCGGGATTGAAGAACTGCTGATTCATGGGAATGGACTGTTGATTACGATCTCCGAAGTGTCTTCCTTACTCTGTGGTTCTTATGAGGTGGAAGAGGCTGGCATACGCAGTGTCCGGGAAGGACTTGGCATTCTGTCTGCTGCTTCACTCTGTATGCATTATGAAGAACACGAGGAACAGCTGGCTCGGATGATCCGGCTTCTTGAAGTGCTTGGGGGGAGTCTTCTTGTCTTATCGGAAAACAGCGGAGTCTATCTGGATGGAACGCATATTGAGCTTCTCGGAGATGCGTTTATTGCGGATGAAAGTGACCTGGAAGAGCTGTACGCATTGATCGGTTAAGTGGTTGCGTTTTCATCGGTTTTCGCTATAATTTGCTTTGTTAAAGCGATAGAACGAAAAGACCAGTACCCATAACCGGGATGTCATTCAGAGAGGGAATTCGGCGGCTGAAAGATTCCTGACAGACCATGTGGCGAATTCACTTTTCCAGTGAGACTAATCCTCTCCGGACGTCCCCGTTACGGACAGAATTAAGGTGTATATGTCCATGGACATATAAATCAGGATGGTACCGCGTGAATGAGCGTTCCTGGATCGAACAGGAACGTGTTTTTTTTGGAGGTTCTAAGATGAGCGAACAAATGGATCAGGTATTGGCAGAGGCGCTGGAAGCGATTCAGTCTGCCGAAACCCCCGAGGCACTGGGTGATGTAAGAATCCGTTTCCTCGGAAAGAAAGGCAGTATTCAGGCACTGATGTCGGCGATGAAGGATCTGCCGAAAGAAGAAAAGCCTGCCTTTGGACAGCAGGTAAATGCGCTGAAGGCGGAGGTGAGTGAAAAACTCGAAGCCCGCAGAAAAGAACTCGAGGCAGGGGCACTTCAGGAAAAGATGAAGCAGGATGCGCTGGATATTACACTGCCTGGTGAGAAACTGGAAACTGGAACGATTCACCCGCTGATTCTGATTCAGCAGGAACTGGAAGACCTGTTTCTGGGAATGGGATATACCGTAGCGGAAGGGCCGGAAGTCGAACAGGATTATTACAACTTCGAACTGGCAAATATTCCTAAGGACCATCCCGCAAGAGATATGCAGGATACCTTCTATATTGACCCCAATACCTTACTGCGCACTCATACCACGGCGATGCAGATGAGGGAACTGGAAAAAGCAAACGGCCAGCTGCCGATCAAGCTGATCTGCCCTGGTAAGGTATACCGTCGCGATGACGATGATGCGACACACAGCCATCAGTTCATGCAGTGTGAAGGACTGGTCGTTGGAGAACATATTACGCTGGCGGATCTCAAGGGAACCCTGGAGTATATGGCGAATACGATGTTCGGCGCCGGCAGAAGCGTCCGCTTCCGTCCGAGTTACTTCCCGTTCACCGAGCCTTCTGTCGAAGTTGATGTCTCCTGCCCGTTCTGTAACGGAAAGGGATGCAGTGTATGCAAGGGCTCTGGCTGGATTGAGATTCTCGGGGCCGGAATGGTTCATCCGCATGTGCTGGAGATGAATGGCTTCGATCCGGAGAAATGCAGTGGATTTGCGTTTGGTGTCGGACTGGAGCGGGTTGCGATGCTGAAATACGGAATTGATGATATCCGGAACTTCTATACGAATGATCTTCGCTTCCTGAAGATGTTCGACCGGTTTGACTGAGGAGGGTAACCATGCGTTTAAGTTATAAATGGCTGAGTGAATATGTGGATCTTTCCGGAATCACACCGGAAGTGCTGGCAGAGAAGATGACAACTGCCGGTTTGGAAGTAGAAGGCATTGAACCGGCCGCTTCCGGAACGAATCTTGTGATTGGTGAAGTTGTGTCCTGTGAGGATATTCCTGATACCCACCTTCATGCGACGGTTGTACGCACTGGGGATGGTGAGGAAAATCTTCATAAGATCGTCTGTGGCGCGCCCAATGTTCGCACTGGTCTGAAGGTAATTACTGCCCTTCCTGGCGCGAAACTTCCCGGCGGTACGATTCAGGCCCGCCCGGTACGCGGCTATGACAGTAATGGTATGATCTGTGCCCTGTTCGAGCTTGGCGTAGACCGCAAGTTCCTGAGTGAAGCGCAGATTGCGGGAGTCGAAGAACTGCCGGAAGATGCGCCGATTGGCGAAACAGATGTCTTTGGATATCTTGGCCTTGACGATACGATTCTGGACGTTTCTTTAACTCCGAATCGCGCGGATTGTTCTGCGATGTGGAATATGGCCAAGGAAGTTGGGGCCATTCTCAACCGCAAAGTGACCTGGCCTGATTATGCGGGGAAAAGTGATCAGGGCGAAAAGGGAACGTTCAAGATTGCGTCCACGACAGAAAAATGTCCGCTGTACTTCGGCAAGGTGGTCAATCATGTAAAGGTTGGACCGAGTCCGAAGTGGATGGTGAACTATCTTCATGCGGCAGGGATGAACTCCATTAATAATGTCGTTGATATCAGTAACTTCGTCATGTTGGAAACGGGTCAGCCGCTTCACTACTATGACCTTGCGAAACTTCCTCATCATGAAATCACCGTTGTGGATGATGTGGAGACAAAGATTACCGCACTGGATGGTGTGGAGTTTGACATTCAAAAGGGCGATATTCTGATCACTACCGGTGGGGAGCCGACCGGTGTAGCAGGAATCATGGGTGGAGAAGAGTCCATGATTGATGAATCTACCCAGGGAATTTTGATTGAGGCTGCCCATTTTGATCAGGCCAGCATCCGCCGGACATCCATCCGTCTGAATCTGATTACCGAAGCTGCGCAGCGTTTTACCAAGGGGGTCGAGCCGCTTTCCTGCAGAAAAGGTGTGGACCGCTCCATTCAGCTGCTGGAACAGTACGCGGATGCGTCTGGATTTGAAGCGACTGAAATTGCCGGAGAAGAGGTCTATGAGCCGGTTACTGTCACTGAAACACTCTCTCACTGCAATGCCCTGTTAGGAACTTCCTTCACTATGGATCAAGTGAAGGATGTACTTACCAGACTGAACTTTGCGCCGGAAGTAGAGGGAGAAACCATCACCTGCCATATTCCTTCCTATCGTACGGATATGGAGCGGGATGCGGATGTGGATGAAGAGATCATCCGTCTGATCGGATTTGATAACCTTGCCTCTACACTTCCTGTGATGGAGACAACCGTAGGAACTTTGACGCGGCCACAGAGCTTACGTCGGACGATTCGTACGGTTCTTACCGGTATGAATCTTCATGAAATCGTTAGCTATACACTTGTTGGTGAACCTGAGATTCAGGGTGCGTTTGAACCGGCTGGAGAAGCCGTGGCGCTGTCCATGCCGATGAGTGAAGCGAGAAAGTATGTGCGTACTTCCCTGATTGGATCGGTGTTGGACGTGGTCCGATACAATGAAGCGCATTCCAACACGGATGCCGGATACTTCGAGATTTCCAAAGTCTATTCCAGGGAAACGGAACAGGAACGCCTGGCAGTTGTGCTGGATGGTTCACTGATGAAGGATGTTCTTCATAAGACATCGATTCCCGGTGATTTCTATGCCATGAAGGGAATTCTAATCGCACTGCTTAAAAAGCTTGGATATACCGCTTCACGGGTTCAGGTGAAACCAAATAAGACGGATATTGAACATTTCCATCCTTACCGCAGTGCGGAGCTCTGGATTGATAAGAATAAACTCGGTGTGTTCGGTGATCTTCATCCGGATCTGTCCGCCGCCTATGATCTTAAGAATGTGGTTTATGCGGAACTGACGCTGGATCCTCTCTTTGCGGGACGTACGTCGAGAGTGAAGTTTGAAGCTCTGGACCGTTATCCTTCCGTGAGCCGGGATATCGCGATTGTCGTGCCTGCTTCCACGACTGCCCAGCAGATTCTTGATAGTATCCGCAAGGCGGGAAGAAAGCTGGTTCGCTCCTCCGAAGTATTTGATGTTTATGAAGGAGAGCACGTTGAGAAAGGAATGAAGTCCGTTGCGTTGCGTATCATTTACCAGGCATCTGACCATACCCTGAAAGAGGAAGAGGTCGCAGAAGCGCATAATGCGATTCTTGAAAGCCTCAGGACACATTTGAATGCGCAGTTACGTGCTTAATTACAAACGAAACAGAACGGAATCTAATCAAAGGTTCCGTTTTCTGTGTTACGGGCACATAATGGAGAAAACAGGAAAGGATAAAAACCTATGAGTGATGCAGTGAAAGTGATTCTGGATTGTGATACTGGCGATGATGATGCAGTAGCGATTATGACCGCGGTGCTGAGCGAGAAAATTGATCTGCTTGGCGTATGTACGGTACAGGGAAACAAGGGAATTGAGTATACGACGGAGAACACCCTCCGCGTGATTGAGGCCCTGAATGCGGATGTCCCGGTATTTCAGGGATGCCCGGGGCCGATTGCCTCACGGTTACTGTATTCCCGTCATGGAAGTTTTTCCGGCATGACCGGGGTGAAGGAAGATGTGAAGAATGAGAAAGGGGAAGTGATCAGCTATCATACCGATTATCTTCCGCTTCCCAAAGCAACCATCAAAAAGCAGGAGAAACATGCGGTATTCTGGTTAGTTGAAACATTACTGGCTTCCGAAGGTGATATCTGTGTTGTGCCAACTGGCCCCATGACCAATCTTGCGATGGCATTGCGCTTAGAACCAGCGATTGCCAAAAAGATCAAGGAAGTGGTCTTTATGGGCGGTGGCGTCAATGTCTTCAATTCCACCGGCGCATCCGAGTTCAATATCTGGAATGATCCTGAGGCAGCTGAAATTGTTCTGCAGGCTGGGATTCCCATTACCATGGTTCCACTGGATGCGACGCATCAGGCAAACTTCGATCTTGAAGATTGCCGGAGACTGAGAGAAATCGGAACTGTTGCCGCAAATGCGGTGGCGGATATCATGGATACCCGAATTGAAGCCTATGATCTGTATCAACCGCAGGCAACCCTGCATACCGCACCGCTTCATGATGCGCTTGCGCTTTCCTATCTGATTGATCGGGAAGTATTGCAGGATCTGCACTTCTGGCGGGTAGATGTGGATATCAGCGGTGGCTTCGCGGATGGGGCAACCCTGTGCGATACACGTGCGTTTACTGATCTTCCAAGAAACTGCACCGTCGCCCTTGGCGCGAATAATGAGCGCTTCCATTCGATTATCTTCGGCTTACTGGAGCGCCAGAAACGGGAACTGGAAGCCGCCTGAAACGTACAGGAATAGAAAAACAGCTCGAGCAGAATCGCCCGAGCTTTATTTTTCCGTTCTGTGATATCAAAGTTATCCAAAATACCAGGAGGAGATTAGTTCCAGCAGATGAACGTAGTCCCGGGTTGTGCCAAATCCGGTGAGAACCGGCAGATAGATGAAGAATACCGCCGTCGCAAGAAACCCGATGAAGAATGCGATATGTTTTGCGGCGGGACGGTTGTTGTACTGTTCATACAGAAAGGCGATCGACGCAATCATGAAGAAACTGGTCGGATAGAAGTGATACGCAAATAAACAGCGGTCGATAAAACACCATGGCAATAATGCGGAAAGATAACCGACGCTGATTAGGATGGAAGAAAATGAGCGATGAATTAACGCATGATAGAACACAACGCCAATCGAGACCAGCCCTGCATACGATAAGACAGGATTGGTAAAACAGGCGATCGTATGGTAGGTGCCATAACTGTCTTCGCGGCCATAGTACCAGACTGGCCTCAGATCGAGCAGCCATTGTTTCCAGGTGCTTTGATATGGATGGGCTGCGGTGAGATTTACATGATAACGATACATATGAACTAATTCCTGCAGCACATTGGAGATGGAATAGCCATCCCTTGTGATGTGAGCGGGCAGGTAACTGAGAACAGTAATCAGAATCGGAAGAAAGAGAAAGAAGACAAAGGACCATAAGATGGTGATCATCACAGCACGATAGAACTGTGGCCGCTCGTTCTTTGAGCGGGTCAGAAAGAACGCTCGTCCTCGCTGAACTAGCGAACCGACGTACAGCACCGCAAGACCGACTGCACTGTAACAGGCGGTCCATTTCACCGCGATCCCAAGTCCTGTACATAGACCACAGAAGAATAACTCCCGCAGGGAATGGGATAGGGGAACCTCCGTAATTGAAGTCTTCATCCAGCGAACCATGAATAGAAACATCAGCAGAATGAAGAACACACTCATCGGTTCCAGTGTAGCGATGCGGGAGGTGGTGATATGCATGAAGTCAACGGAAAAAAGAATCGTGCCGAATAGTGCGGCACCCGGGTTTGAAAACAGATGTTTTAACAGAACCCAGAACAGTGGGATTAACAATACGCCGATCAATGCGCCCGCAAATCGCCAGCCAAATGGATGATATCCAAGCAGTCTGATGGAAAGCGCAATCAATTCCGTCCCAAGCAGGGGATGAACCGCCGGATACATGTATTGTCCGTTTGCGATTTCCCAGGCGTTTCTTGGATGATAAACCTCATCGAAGTAGCTTTCATCATAGTAACTCGCATGAATCGGGATACGATCCTGCTCATCGATCAGATGTTCTGGCGGATAACGATAGGAAGAAGCGTCGGATTCAATCGATACTGGAAGCAGCACATCATCATAGAAGAAGGCGATCTCGTAGATACAGTCGGATGGGTCATTACTGGTAAGACGGATATAAGGGTAGGTGAGATCAGTAAACAGAAGATCAATGTATTGGCAGAACCGATCCTGTTCTAATGGCGTAATCAGCTCCCAGGAGGTTCCATCTGCGGAACCTTCCAGCAGGCCATTATGAATTCCGATCTGATAGGCAGATGGATTACTGTTGTTATCTCCTTCCCCAAAAAACAGAACCACACGATTGAACGTGGACTCTTCAGGCAGCTTCAGAATGATTTCCTGAGGCGTATGTTCCGGCTGCCACCAGGTCGTAGGCATGGAAGAAGAACCGAGTTGATGGAAACTGATAATCGCATAACAGCAGGTAAGAATAGTCAGTGCCATCCATTCCCGTTTTGAAGCGAAATGGAAGGTGCGATGGCCTGGAAGGACTGACATCACAAGAATGATCAGCACCGCAGAGAACAGACACACGCAAAGCAGGAACAGCAGCTCAGTATTACTGAAGAATCGGAGCGAGAATTTCGCAAGTGTAGATGACATGAAGAAATTATAATTCGGAAGGGTTCGAGTAGGAACCTTCATTTCCTTAAGAGATCGGCATCTCAATGTGGTATTCTTTGTGCAAAGACATGAAAGCCATGTAAAAAGCCAAAGAGGCGAAGAACTGGCAAACCATGTATAATAGGAACGGCGTCTTTCCGTCAGAATCCTTTTCTGTCGGCTGAGACAGGAAAATAGTAGAGGAAGAGATCTTATGTCAAATCCGGTAAATGAAACTCCGACTGCACTGGTTCCATCAACCCCGGCCCAGCCAGCGGTAAATAATATCAGCAGTTCATCTTCAGATGAGGTGGAAATTGACCTGGTGGAGGTTTTCTATCTTCTCTGGAGTAAACTGTTCTTCATCATTCTGTTCTTTGTTCTTGGGGCTGTGGTAGCGTTTGCGGCGACCTTTTTCCTGGTGACACCGATGTATTCTGCCACATCGAGAATGTATATCCTCTCGTCTTCCAGCAATTCTGTAGTTAATCTGTCGGACCTGCAGATCTCCAGTAATCTGAAAGCAGACTATAAGGAACTGCTGACCAGCCGGGAACTGCTTGAAGAAGTCGTGGAAGATCTGAATCTGGATTATACTTACGATCAATTGGCGAAGCTGATTACGATTTCCAATCCGACGGATACGCGAATTCTTAATGTGACGGCGACAACCCCGTCTCCGCAATTATCTGCGGACATTGCGAATGAACTGGCAAATCAGGCAAAGATCTATCTCCCGGGAATCATGAAATCCGAGGAGCCAAGCGTATTTGAGGCTGCGGTTGTGCCAACGAAAAAGAGCAGTCCAAGCTATATGAAGAATACATTGATTGGCGGATTACTGCTGTCATTGCTGTATTGTGCGATTGTGATTGTTCGTTATCTGATGAACGACACGCTTGTGACACCGGATGATGTCTATGATGCCTTTGGCATCCAGCCGTTAGCGACGATTCCGGAAGGTGATCTCAGCGGCGCAAAGCCTGTGAAAAAGAGCAGTTCAAAGAAAAAGAAGAAAAAGAAATCATCTGGCACAAAGGCGAAGGAGGAGAAGTAAATGAAACAATTGTATCTGGAAAATCTTCCTGAACTCCCCTTCAATGTGACAGAAGCGCTGAACCAGCTGCGTATTTCTCTTGGATTCTCCGGAGAAAACATTCAGACTGTCATGGTTACTTCCAGCACACCGAATGAAGGAAAGAGCTTCGTGACGATGGAACTCTGGAAGATGATGGCGGAAATCGGATCCCGTACTGCGTTAATTGACTGTGATATGCGTAACTCGGTCATGGGAGATACCGTTGGATTTCGAACCAATGATGATTTAGTAGGAATTGTGCATTACCTTGCGGGGAAGGCGGATCTTAAAGACATCGTCTATGCGACGAATATCCCTAACGCTTACCTGATTCCCGTTTCTACCAACGTTCCTAACCCGACGGTACTTCTGGAAGGCAAACGTTTCCAGGAAATCATCGATGTATGTAAGGAAGAGTTTGATTTTGTCTTGATTGATACTCCGCCGTTAGGAAGTGTCGCGGATGCGCTCAATATCGCTCCGAAAACAGACGGCTCCCTGCTGGTAATCCGCAGTGGTGAAACACCAAAAAAGGTTGTGGAGAACTCCATCAACCTGCTTCGCAGAACCGGTGCTCCGCTCCTTGGAGTTGTGCTGAACCGTGCAGATACTTCCAAAAACGGAAATCAGTATTATTACAACCGGTATTATCAATACGGATATTACAACAACGAAAGTTATTACGGCAAGAAGTAATCAGCCTTCCGGATGGGTTGCGGTGTAGGAATAAATACAGCCGCAGTAGTCCTGGCGGTATAACTGATGTTCATCAACCAGTTCTTTCTGGCGGAGTTGACCTCCGCCTTTTTTAAAGTCGCTGTAGAAATAGGATACCGATGGATACAAGCGGGAAAGGGAACGACCGATCTCATTGATTTTCTGGCTGTCTTTCTGACGTGAGATGGACATGACGGTGGTAACGAAGTCAAACTCATGTTCTTCCGCATACGCAAAGGCTTCCCTTAATCGCACCGCATAGCAGTAAAAACATCTTCCAAAGCCTTCTGGATCATCCTTCATCGGCTCTAACGGCTTCATATATTCTTCATTGTTATATGGCGTTACGACAACCGGAATGGAAGGGTTGGCTTCCTGAAGGTAGCGATACAGTTCGCTGAGCCTGCGGTCATATTCTGCCTGGGGCCAGATGTTGGAGTTGTTGAAAAAGACGGTCAGTTCAAAGTGCTGGGAAAGCAGCTCAAGGGGGAAGGAAGCACACACCGCACAACATGCATGCAGTAACAGACTGGGTTTATGATCATACTTCTGATGAATCTCTTCCAGTTCCTTTAATGAAACGAGATAGTAATTGGTTTTATGCGAACTCTTCCGCTGTTTCAGGTAGGCCGCATAGGCTTCCTTATTCATTCGTGATCAACATACAGTCGCCAAAGGAGAAGAAGCGATAACGCTCCTGGACTGCCCTTTCATATGCTTTCATAATCAGTTCTTTATCCGCAAAGGAACAGATCATCATTAACAGTGTGGATTTTGGCAGATGGAAGTTGGTTAACATTGCATCAATGGTATGCCAGACATAGCCTGGATAGATGAAGAGGGTGGTTTCTCCCTGGCATGCCTCAAAGCGCCCAAACCGATTCCATACACTCTCCAATGTCCGTACACTGGTCGTTCCTATGGCGATGATGCGCCGATGATCACGTTTGGCCGCATTGAGAATATCTGCGGTTTCCTGTGACATGAAATACACTTCTTCATGCATGACATGTTCCTCAATCGTATCGGTATCCATCGGACGGAAGGTCCCAAGTCCCACATGTAAGGTGACTTCGGTGATGATCACACCTTTTTCCTTCAGCTGTTCAAAGATCTCATCCGTAAAATGAAGCCCAGCTGTCGGGGCAGCAGCACTGCCTTCCACTTTTGCGTAGACAGTCTGATAGCGTTCCGGGTCATTCAGTTTCTCCCGAATATAGGGAGGAAGCGGCACATTTCCCAGGCGGTCTAAAAGTTCATTGAAGATGCCCTGATAATGCATTTTCATGCGGCGAAGGCCTTTTTCACCAACGCTTATACATTCGGCCCGCAGTTCTCCATCATGAAAGGAGACAAACGTTCCGGGTTTTACCACATGGGCATTCCCCACAAGACATTCCCAGATATCAGCTTCCTCTTGACGCAGTAAGAGTAATTCCACATGAGCGCCCGTTACTTCCTTTGTCCCAAATAAACGAGCCGGAATCACTCGGGTGTTATTTCTTACCAACACATCTCCGGGGTGGAAATAATCTGCGATTCTGGAAAAGAAGGTATCTTCAATTCTTCCATCTTCCTTATGGACCACCATCATCCGGCTTCCCGTGCGATCTGCTAAGGGAGTCTGGGCAATCAATTCTTCCGGAAGTTCATAATCAAATTCACTTGTTTTCATAGAGTTCTCCGCGACTCATTATATCCTGTTCTGCTTCGATCCATCCATCCTTCCTGTCGAAGGGAGGAGCCATTTGGTATAATCGTGCCCGGGAGAACATATGAAACGTATAGTAAGACTGGATTGTTCTGCGGGGCTTTCCATCGATATGGCTGCTGGTGCTTTGATCGATCTTCTTGAAGATTCAGAAGGTATTCTTGAAGAGCTTCGGTTTCTAACGAACTATGGCATAAAAGCAGAGATTACAGAAATCGAAAAATATGGTCAGCGCTGTATTGATTTCTGTATCAGCCCCAGAGAACAGGGTCATATTCATCGACAACTCAAAGATGTGAAGGCGATCCTTTCACAATGTGAACTGAGCCAATCTGCAGGGAATCTTGCGTGCCAGCTGTATCAGCGGATTGCGGAAGCGGAGGCAACCGTACATCATACGACAGTGGATCAGGTTCACTTTCATGAAGTGGGATCGTTATCGACGATTGCGTCGATCATCGCATTTTCTTCCGCCTATACAAGACTTCATATTGAGGAATTACAGATCACTTCACTTACCGAAGGTACTGGAATCGTGCATTGTTCGCATGGAGAACTGGAAGTCCCGGTGCCGGCGGTAAGAGAATTGTTGGCGAACTATCCATTGCCCTTATTGCGGGCAGAAGGGACAGGGGAGTTGATTACTCCAAGCGCCGCTGCAGTTATTTCACTGCTAGGAATACCATCACATGGTACATTGCATGTGCTGAAAAAAGGCTATGGGGCAGGGAAACGGAATACCGGACTACGGGGATATGTGATTGGAGAACTTGGTGACCTGGAAGAAAGCATAAGTGATGTGAATCAACTGCGAATTCAGGATAATAAATGGGCAGAAGAAGGAAAGGAGTCGGAATATGATGTGGAATAATGAAGAATCGGTTCCTTATTATGTGGCGTTTATGGAACAGAAGGCTTCGGAGATTGCCTTTCTTGCGAATGAGATCGGTGGGTCGCCATGTATTGTGGCATTGGATGGACGATGTGCTGCAGGAAAAACCACTTTGGCAGAGTTCCTTAAAACCGCATATGGGTTTCCGGTGATTCATGCGGATGACTTCTTCCTTCGGGTTGAACAGCGCACGGAAGAGCGATATCGGGAACCGGGCGGAAACCTTGACCGGGAGCGTCTGAAAGCGGAGGTACTGTTGCCGTTAAAGGAAGGCAAGGCAGTCACGTTTCGAAGATTTGACTGCACGCGTATGGAACTGGGAGAAGAGCTTTCCATTCCTGAATCAAACGTCGTGGTAGTAGAGGGTTCTTACAGCACTCATCCTGAGCTGCGTGACCTCTATGATCTGAAGGTCTTTCTGGATATTAATGAAGAAGACCAGAAGGAACGCATCCGGCAGCGGAATGGCGAAGCAAAGCTGCAGGTATTTATTGATCGATGGATCCCATTGGAAGAGCTGTATTTTTCTAACTGTGGAGTGAAGGAAAGTGCGGATCTTTACATAAATACTTCAATGGCAGATGGAATTTGAGCTATACTGAGAGTAACAATTCTCTCAGTTTTTTATTCGATCATTGAAGCATAAGGAGATTTAATTTTATGAGTAAGCAGAAGGAGAAACTTTCAAAGGAGCTCCGGAAAAAAGAGAAGAAGGTTGGAAAGCCTGCGGTTATTTTCAGCTTTGATGGGACCATCATGAACACCGAACCGGCAATTTTCGCGGCCTACCGCCATGTATTTGCGAAGTTCGGAGGAAACCGCAGATTTACGGCAGAAGAGGAACAGAAGGTTATCGGGGTGTCATCCGGAATCATGTTGAAGGAGTTCTTCCCGGATCTTGATCAGGAGGAGCTGCTTAAGGAATACCGTACCTATCAGTACTATCATCTGAGTGATCTGATTCAGCCCATGCCGGGGGTGAAGGACTTCCTGAAATGGCTGAAGGCGGAAGGCTATCCGGTGGGTATTATTTCCAGCCGTGCCCGCTCCACCATCACGTCCATGTTGGAACATACCGGCCTCATGCAGTATATTGATGTGATTATTGCCGGGAGCACAAAGGAAAAGGAATTCTCTGGAAGTGAAGCTCTTCGTATCGCAGGAAACCTTCTGAAGCGTCAGTGTGTAATCTATATCGGTCATACAGCGGCACATGTGCTGAATGGACATCTTGTCGGGGCATTTACGATTGCCTATAACCCCAGTGGACGTATTCTCTATGATATCATCGATGCCGGTCCGGATTTCATTACTGCCGATTACAAGATGGTTAAGCGGCTTCTGGAAGGAGAACCGCTCTGGCTGGCCTATGAACTGGCAGAACCGCTGGCACCTGCAGAGGAAGCTCCTGTAGCTGCTGTGAAAGAGCAGCCATCAGAGGAAGTTTCGCAGGAAGCACCGGCACGTAAGAAACGCCGTACCCCAAAGAAAGCGAAGTAGAGAACCGGAATTACCGGTTTTCTTTCTGACTGATTGGGCCGACACAGGTGTTGAGAATCCTGCTATAATTCTGCACTAGAGAGAGGTACCTACATTATGGGGAAGTATTTTGGAACAGACGGATTTCGTGGTGAAGCAAATGTCAATCTGACCTATGAACACGCAATTAAGATCGGCCGGTTTCTCGGCTGGTATTACGGGGCGCGGCTGGATAAAAAAGCCAAGGTAGTAATCGGAAAGGATACCCGGCGCTCTTCCTATATGTTTGAGTATGCGTTATGTACGGGGTTAACCGCTTCCGGTGCAGACGCGTATATCATGCATGTCACAACCACTCCTTCGGTATCTTATATCGCAAGAGTAGATGATTTTGACTGCGGCATTATGATTTCCGCTTCTCATAATCCGTTCTATGACAATGGGATTAAGATCGTAAACAATAATGGCGAGAAGATGGATGAAGAAACACTTCTTAAAATTGAGAAATTCCTGGATGGCGAACTGGAGATTCCCATGGCTGTTCGGGAAGACATCGGATGCACGGTCGATTACGCCAGTGGCCGTAACCGCTATATTGGCTATCTTATCTCCATGTCTAAATACAGCTTCAAGGATGTGAAGGTTGGCCTTGATGTCGCAAATGGTGCCGCATGGTCGATTGCTAAAGGAGTATTTGATGCCCTTGGCGCAAAGACTTATGTGATTAATGACAGGCCAGATGGACTCAATATCAATACCGACTGCGGAAGTACGCATATTGAACATCTGCAGAAGTACGTCGTAGATAATGGCCTCGATGTTGGCTTTGCGTATGACGGAGATGCGGACAGATGTCTGGTTGTGGATGAAAAGGGAAATGTCATTACCGGTGATCATATTCTCTACATCTATGGCCTTTATATGAAGGAGCGCGGAAAGCTTCTGAATAACAAGGTTGTAACAACGGTGATGTCCAATTTCGGTTTATACAAGGCACTGGATGCGGTTGATATCAGATATGAAAAGACCAAGGTCGGAGATAAGTATGTCTACGAAAACATGGTAGAAAATGGACACCGTATTGGCGGTGAGCAGTCCGGACATATCATTTTCACCAAGTATGCGACAACCGGAGATGGTATTCTTACTTCGCTTAAGATGATGGAAGTCATGTTGGCGAAACATAAGCCGATGTCGGTGCTGGCAGAACCAGTGAAGTTTTATCCGCAGGTATTAAAGAATGTGCGGGTAACAAGTAAACCGGAAGCGCAGAATGATCCAGATGTACAGAAGGCGGTACAGGCGGTTGCGGATGCGTTAGGAGACAATGGCCGTATTCTGGTACGGGAATCCGGTACAGAGCCGGTCATTCGTGTCATGGTGGAAGCAGGAACGGATGAGATCTGCGAGAAGTATGTGGATCAGGTGATCGATGTCATTCGTGAAAAAGGTCATCTCGCTTAAAGAATAACGACAATGGGTTTCTCTATGTGGGGAAACCTTTTATTAAGGGCAGTAGGGTAATTCTGGAAGCATTCACGCAAATACGATACAATCAATGTTAGTTTTTAGACAGGGGAAGAAATGCCATGGAAATGCAGATGGAATTTATACGGAAACTTCCGACTCCGGAAGAGTTGAAACAGGAGTTTCCGCTGGATGAGTCAATTCGTAAGCTGAAGGAACAGCGCGACAGGGAGATTAAGGATATTTTTGAAGGTAAGGATCATCGCCTTCTTCTGATTATCGGACCCTGCTCCGCCGACCGTGAAGATGCGGTGCTGGATTATATGAATCGACTTGCGAAACTTCAGGAGAAAGTCATCGACCGTATTTTCATGATTCCGCGTGTTTATACCAATAAGCCTCGTACTAAAGGTACTGGCTATAAAGGAATGCTGCATCAGCCAAATCCGCATAAGGAAGAAGATATGCTGGCGGGCATTATTGCCATTCGTGAAATGCATACTCGTGTCGCAAGAGAAACCGGATTCACCTGTGCAGAAGAAATGCTGTATCCCGAAAACCACCGTTATCTGAGTGATCTGCTCAGTTATGTGGCGGTTGGTGCCCGTTCGGTTGAGGATCAGCTGCACCGTATTGTCGCAAGCGGTGTCGGTATCCCTGCCGGAATGAAAAATCCGACGGGCGGAGACATCTCCGTTATGATGAATTCCATCATCGCTGCCCAGAGCCCGCAGAAATTTGTCTACCGTGGCTGGGAAGTGCGCACTTCCGGTAACCCATTAGCTCATGCGATTCTGCGTGGTTATGTGGATAAGTTCAATCATTCTATGCCGAATTATCACTATGAGGATCTTCGTTCCCTCTTAGATGCCTATGAGGAGGAAGGTCTGGCAAACCCTTCCGTGATTGTTGACTGTAATCATTCCAACTCTGGCAAGCAGTATTTGGAACAGATTCGTATCGCAAAGGATGTCATGCACAGCTGTCATGTGAATCATGATATTAAAGGTCTTGTGAAGGGACTGATGATTGAAAGCTATCTTCTGGATGGCTGTCAGAAACCGGAAGACAGTGAATATGGTCTTTCCATCACTGATCCATGCCTTGGCTGGGAAAAGAGCGAACAGCTGGTACTTGAACTGGCAGAGCTTGTTGAGGTGTGAGGCTTTTATGATAAACAGAAACAGGAACCTCTGTGACTGCATATGTCAGAATGGGGTTCCTGTTTTGATAATAATATCTGATCATGCATGTTGCGATTTGAACATTTGTGCATTTTGAGAATAGTCTGTGCTTGGAATTGCCTGAAACAAACATTCGGGTTGAACAATCAATGATATGATAGTTGCATCTGTTTATTTGAGGTTTGATATATGGCTAAGAGAAGAAAACGCGTTCTTCGTAAGAAGGATGCTCAGAAAGCGTTAATTGCGATATCGATCCTGTTTTTTCTGATCGCAGTTGGTGGGTATTTCATCTCAAGATGGGAGAATCGAAAGTATACCATCGAAGGTGGTGAAAGTACGGTAGAAGTTGAAACCTTTGACGCAAGGCCAAAGGAGTTCACATGGAATGGTGTCGACTATGTCGATAATAAGAAAGTTCATTCTTACCTGATGATGGGCTCTGATACCTATGATGATAACGAGTCTCCGGATACGTCCGGGAGCCGTGCAGATGCGCAGTTCCTTCTGGTTGTGGATGACTTGAATCAGACATGGCGGATTCTGCTTCTTGATCGAGACTCCTTTGTGTCGGTAGATGCATATTCCGAAGATGGAAAGAAATATATTGAAACGACAAACATGCATCTGACACTTGCGCATATCTTTGGTGACTGGAACTTTGGCGCCAGAAATACCGTGAAAGCTGTATCACGCATGTTATGGAATCAGCCGATTGACGGGTTCTTCGATATGAATATGTCAGCGATCTCTATTCTGAATGATATGGTTGGTGGAGTTCCGGTAACTATTACTACCGATTTCACCAGTGTGGATGATTCACTTCCTCTTGGTGAAGAAGTTGTGCTGATGGGCGACCAGGCAGAGCACTTCGTCCGTGCCCGCATGACGGTAGATGATGGAACCAACGAAGCCAGAATGGCTCGCCAGGAAGCGTATCTGAAATCTCTGATTAACAAAATGGCAGGGCTCAGTCAGGATGAGATACTGGATATTTATGACAGTCTGATGTCCAACAGTATCACAAATATGGGAAGTAAGACATTCCTGGATCTTGCGGATATCATGAATAACTATACGCAGTTGGATGACATTCGGATTCAGGGAACGCATGTCGTTGAAGATGAAGGATATATGTTCTTCTATCTGGATGAAGACAGTCTGACCGAGGTGATTCTGGAATTATTCTATGTAGAAAAGAACTGATTATAGAAAAAACCTATGAAAATATAGATTTATTGTGCAAAATAACTTATTAATTTGTTAGTAGTGTGTTACAGTAATTGAGAATTAACCGAACAGGAGGGGAAAGTTCTATGAAAAAGTTTCTTGCAGCAGTAGCTGCCGCAGTGGTTGCTCTTGTCACACCGCTGTCTGTTGTAGCTGATTCACCTAGTGGACAGATCGTTATTGACAAGAAGGAAGAAATCTTAAGTGTAAGACCTGGCATGTCCATTTCCGAAGTCGATGAGACTTGGGGAACAGATTTCGCTAATTCCTATGGAAAAGATTTCTCCGTTATCTGGGTTGGCGATGCTCATGTTACACCGTCTGACGCTACAAAGGTTCCGGCTCGTGTTGTCAACGCTGCTGACTTCGGCGGAAACCTCGTAATCCACAACGGTAAGTCCGTTCAGGGTGGTGCTTCCATTACATTACATGCTGGTGATCTCTCACCGGTTATCATCCTTGCAAGCCCCAGCTATGTTGCTTCCGTGAATCCGGCTCCGGCTGCTCCGGCTGCCGCTGCAACTGTTCCGAACACCGGTGATACAAACAACGGTATCTGGGCAGGAGCTCTGGTTGTATCTGTAGTTGCTGCAGGTGCTGCACTCTATCTGAACAGAAAGTAATCGGACGATTATAAACGAAATGAACCGTGTCCTTAGGGATGCGGTTTTTTTGTTGTCTGATCGAAGATCCGCTCACAGTATGCATTATTGAATGTCAGGTACCAGGAAATTGGAATGCCGCAGGAACACAGTTTAGCTAAGAAGATATTCATGAAATTTTCATAAATTCAATTCATTTTACACGTGCATAATGTGCATTCTATGGCATAATAACCATTGGAAATCCTCTCTGTAGAAAACGATAGTTCTTGATACAGAATGGATTACCCAGCACATGTTCATATTCGCTGCTCTCACCCCTAATGGGGCGGCGTTTATGATAGAGGAGGCTAGTCATAGTCTCCTTTTTTAACATGCTCATTGAGAGGGCGTAAGGCTGTGTTACCGCGATAGAAATGATCGCTGCGGCTCTTTATGCATTGGAATGAAAATGAGGTCACAGATTGATACTGTGACCTCAGTAAGTTTTGAGAAAGGATGATTGATTTCATCCGTATCAGCGCATGGAATCGAGCGGTCCGGTAAGTACGACATCTGCAGTTATTCGGTTGCCGTCACGTTCCAGTTCAAGTACGAGCGTATCTCCAACCTGTTTTTTGGCGAGAACCTTGGATAACTCGGTATAGGAATTCACTTCCGTACCGTCTGCAGATACAATACGATCATATTCCATCAGACCAGCAGCTTCTGCACCACTGCCTTCATAGATCTCCGCAACATATAATCCCGCTTTATATTCGCCGTAATCGGATTCTAATGTGCTTAATGCGATACCGATGGTTGGACGTGTGGTGACATAGCCATGTTCAATCAGATCCTGTGCGACTGCGTAAGCAGTATTGATCGGAATGGCGAAGCCAAGACCTTCAATGACGGTTCCGCTGCTGGTCATTCCGCTGTCCTTCGCATTAACGATACCGACAAGAGATCCATTTGCGTCAAACAATCCTCCGCCGGAGTTACCGGAATTGATAGCGGCGTTGGTCTGAATCAGATTCATGGACTGGTTGTTGATGACCATTTCACGGTCTGTCGCAGAGATGATGCCATCCGTGACGGTTCCGCCGAGTGTTCCTAATGGATTACCGATGACGATTGCCGTATCGCCAACCCGCAGGGAATCGGAATCACCGATGACAGCGGCGTTAAGGCCAGAGGCGTCAATCTTGATGACACCGATATCGGACTTTTCGTCAGTGCCGATCAGCTGTGCTTCATATACCGTCCCATCATAGGTTGTAACGGTAATCTTCTGTGATCCTTCTACCACATGGTTATTTGTGATGATATAACCATCTTCACTGATGATGACACCGGATCCTGCTGCGGTGGAAGTGTAGGATCCACCGAAGATTCCGTAGGTAGTCGTGGTGTTTTCTGTCTGAATCTCCACAACGGCTTTACTTGCGGATTCCGCGACTTCCTGAATCGTCTTTCCAGAAACGGATACCTGAGTAACTGTGGCTGTTTCAGAAGTATCGGAGTCCGATGTTTCTGATGCGGCAGGAAGTACGATGGTTTCTGTCTGTACCGGCGCATTCTTCGCCGCAAGAAGACCTCCGCCATATCCTGCCCCAAGGCCAACGACACCAGCCAGTAATATGGTAAGGAATGGATTGGACTTCTTTTCCTTGATTACAGTGGGTTCCTGCTTTGGAACGGGTGGTGTGTTTGTGTTGGAAGCTGGGCGAACCGGCTCTTCTTTGGGTGGAGTAATCGGTTCTGGTTCCTTGACCTCTACCGCTTGAACTGGTTCTTCAATCTCCGGTGTTTCCGCCTCGAGATATTCTTCACGTACAACTTCTTCTTTTGTTTCGGGTTTTGCGGCACCGCAATTGGTGCAGAAGGCACCTTCATTCATCGTTCCACAGGACGGGCAGTGCCAGTAGAGTTTGTTGGTTTCACTCATTGAACGTTACCTCCTTTGTTACAGAAACAGCCTAGTACGAAATTGTGAACAACAGGTGAATTAAAGTTTAAAAAACGGAGAACAGATGCTGTTCCCCGTAAACTTATTTCCTGGATGGCCGTACCGACATTCCGTAGACGGCGCCAATACTTCCGCCGATGATATGTGTCAGCTGGCTGACATTATCGGAAAGCACAAAGCCGTTATACAGTTCCTGACCGATATAGATGACTGCCACGATTAACATGGTGAGAGGAATCTCGTTGCTGTTGCGGGTTCCCGTAACGCTGACCAGAAGGATAAAGGCGAATACGACACCGCTTGCCCCAAGGAGCGCAACATTAGGAAACAACAATACATGAATCACTCCTGTCACAAATGCCACAATCAGAATGATTTCAATCAGGCGTTTACTGCCATATTTCTCTTCCAGAATCGGACCGATCAAAAGAAACATCATCATATTGGAAGTGTAGTGAGTCAGGTTCTGATGCCCTAATACATGCGTAAATAAGCGCAGGTAGAACAGTGGATCCGAAAGAGAAGATCGGTAGCACATGAAGAAATGATCGCGGATATAGCCGCCGGAAATATAACTCAAAAGCAGTACTACAGCTGACAGGATCGCAAACCATAACACGACCGGAGAATTAAAGCGTATACGTTTCATAATTTCCTCCATTACGGCGCGCTGCGCCGTCACAAATAAGTTATGAATAAAATGACTTCACCCACTCGCGATCTATCTGCTACCCTTTAAATAGAGGAGGGCTTTGTCTAGAGCACGTGGAGGTGAGTGGCTAATTTGATGCC
>JAFUGM010000048.1 GCA_017469355.1 Solobacterium sp.
AATGTATTTGCAGCCAAAGAGGATTGGCGGACATGCCGGACGTACATGAACTTCCTTTGCGCCACTTTCATAAAGGAATTCTGTGGTTTCACGTAGCTGTGTACCTCTGACTATGGAGTCATCAATCAGCAGCATTCGCTTATTTTCAATCAATTCAGCAACCGGAATCAGCTTCATTTTTGCGATAAGATCTCGTTTGGACTGTATTGTCGGCATAAAGGACCGTGGCCAGGTTGGCGTATATTTGATAAACGGCCTGGAATACGGCACATGGGACTCATTGGAGTAGCCGATCGCATGTGCTAAGCCACTATCTGGAACACCGGCGACGATATCGATATCATTCTCAGTGAGATAGTCTCTCTGTGCCATGTATTTACCGCAGTCATAACGCATTTTTTCTACGGTTACACCTTCATAATGGCTGGGCGGATATCCATAATACGTCCATAGGAACGTACAGATCTTTTTCCTGTTTCCCGCCGGAACCAGCACCTGGCAGGCATTTGGAGTTATGACGACAATTTCTCCAGGTCCAAGCTCCTTGTAGTCACTGTAGCCGAGCTTTTCATACGCAAAGGACTCAAAACTTGCGCAGAATCCTTCTTCCTTATGACCGATCTGAATTGGAGTTCTCCCCAGGGAATCTCTTGCGCAGTAGATGCCCTGGGCAGTCATCAGCAAGATGGACATGGATCCATCGATCATTTTCTGCGCAAATCGGATGCCTTCCACCAGGTTATCTTTCTGGTTGATGAGCGCCGCAACAATTTCGGTCTTGTTGATTTCACCGCCGCTCATTTCCAGAAAATGATTCTTCGTATTGTTAAATACTTCATCGATGATCTGATCAGTATTATTGATCTTTCCGACTGATACGATGGCATAAGTGCCATGATGTGAACGGACAATCAATGGCTGAGGGTCATAATCGGAAATACATCCGATGCCCATGTAGCCTTCCATTTCCGTCACATCATAAGTGAATTTCGTCCGGAACGGCGCATTTTCAATGTTATGAATCGCACGGTTGAACCCGTCTTCTCCATACACTGCCATGCCGGCTCGTCTGGTACCAAGATGAGAATGATAGTCTGTTCCATAGAAGAGATCGAAGACGCAATCTTCTTTTAACGCTGCTCCGAAAAATCCACCCATAGTGTGCAGTCCCTTTCCTTTAACAGGGGCGATTATACCATCAAATACAGCCCCATTGGAATATGGAAATCAATAAAAAACTGAGAACCGAAGCCCTCAGTTGTAATAGTCGCAGGTAATGGTAACTCCTGTGATCTGTACGCCTGTATTATCACAGGAAACGGAAAGTGTATCCCGGAAATACTGACCATATTCACCAACACTCTGTGTATAGGTAAGTACTAAGGTCTGTGTACCGTTACCGCTGATTACAGTTCCGCCAGCCGCTGAATCATTGAGTGTGACAGGAGCGGTAAAGGATACGGTAACCGTCTGCGCATTTGAGCGATGCGCATATTCACCTGTGGATGTTTCGTTATGAACACCTTCAATAATGAACTTATAATATCCTGCTTCCGACGGATCCCAGCTCTGCATGCGGGTTCCGCCAATACGGTAACAGGGAGATGCACCACTGCCAGCGTAAACGCCTTCGCTTAATTCTTCATTCAATAAGATAACCGGTTTTTTATACATCGTACGAGTCCCCCCTTTTCTTCCTTATCATTTTAGAAAAAGGCGAGTACGGGAAGGAATTGAAAATCTTGGTTGTTTTTGAACTAATTTGCCAGGTTATCTTCCAGCCTGCTTACCTCTATGTGCTGACCATCGGTACGCATGGTAATCGTCCCGGATTCATCGGTACGATAGACATTAACTCCATACGTATCCAGACGTTCAAGAATATAAGAATTTGGCAGATGGTGTTCATTATCCTTTCCTACGGAAATCACCGCATAGGATGGCCTTACTGAGTCAAGAAATGCGGTACAGGTACTGCCAAAGGATCCGTGATGTCCGACTTTCAGAATATCAGACTTCAGATTCTCTTCCAGAATTTCAAGTTCTGCCGTATATCCAGCATCCCCAGTAAATAGAGCAGACACGGATCCATATTGAAGCTTCAAGATTAAGGAATAGTCATTCAGGTCATCAAATAAGGCCTCTTTCCCAGGAGAAAGCACGGTAAGGCTCCAGTCCTCCCCTTTCGCTAATACATCGCCTTGTACGGCTCGAATTACCGGTATAGCGTGCTCGCTTAACCGCCGTTTCAATAATGTAATGGAATAGGTATCCGGAATCTCAAACGTTCCAGTCTCCGGCTCAATATAGGTCGATACTTTTACACGATTAACAACTTCTGACAGTCCTCCAATATGATCCGCATGGGGATGGGAACCGATCATAAGATCAATCTGATTGATATGATGTTCAGCGAGCCAGGCGCATACTGTTTCTCCATAGTCCATTGTCCCGCCATCGATCAAAATCACCGTTCCATCCGGAAGTTCTATGATGGAACAATCACCCTGTCCAACATCAAGAAAGGTAATGACTGCCTGATCCTCTCCCAGATGTTTTGGATAAGACTCCAAGTAGTAAGTGACACCAGTAATGGCCGCAATAAGAAGAACCTTGACCACCATAGCGTGAGGAAGAAGCGCATAGGGAAAACAAAGGATCGCAATGATACAGAGAACTCCTGCAGCAACCACAGAATATGGATAGATCAGCCATCCTCCAATAAGAGCGAGGATACAGGCAATCATACGAAGATTAGCAAAATACTTCATAGGACTATTGTATCGGAAGTGCAAAAGAAAACACCCGCCGTTTTATGACAGGTGTCAGTTGTTCGATTAGCGAACCAGATCCTTGAGGTTCTTGGAAGCCTTGAATCCAGGAACTTTGGATTCCGGAATTTCAATGGTTTCCTTGGTCTGAGGGTTGATTCCGGTACGTGCTGCCCGAACCTTAACCTCAAACTTTCCAAAACCGGAAATATCAACCTTTGCACCATCCTTGAGTGCTTCGGCAACGGAATCAAATACCTGATCAACGATCTCGGAAGATTCCTTCTTTGTCAGATTGTGCTTCTCCGCAACAGCTTCCGCAATAGCCTTTTTGTTTACTGTTTCCATATCTATTCTCCTTTCACGTGACACCTATCTTACCATGAACAAGTTTCTTTTCAATACTTGACAACACGGAGAGAATTACTTCGAAAACCGTTGCATTCAGACCTTTAAAAAAGGCATCGGGACGATCGATGCCTCTTAGATACGGTTAGTTATGAATTGTCGATGCCAGGACCTGAATCAGCTCTTCCAGTTTCTCTTTGGGAAGGCCACGAACACCACATGCATTCACATGTCCGCCGCCATTAAACTGTTCTGCGATCAGATTGATCGGAATCGTATGGGAGCGAAGACTTCCTTCATATGTTACAGGATCTGTAGATGTGTTCTCACAGAATACTGCATACAGTTCAATTTCCTGAACTCGCCCGTATTCTTCTACGAAGTTCTTTACATCAGAGATTGTAAGTCCCCATTCCTTCATTTCTTCATCACTGACAATTCGATACGCCATATGGTTTCCAGCCGCAAACTGAACTGTATTTCGCATCATGGATCCAAAGCGATAATCCTTCAGAGATTTATCAAAGAGTTCCCGGTTAATTTCCGGAATACGAACTCCGAATCCCGCAAGCCACCCGGCAATCGCCAAGGTATGTTCGGTGGTGTTGTTGGTACGGAAGCTGAGGGTATCCGTCAGAATGCCGCGGAACAGATATTCCGCAGTGGTAAGCGACATCGTTTTGTCAGTCTGCCGGCGGAAGAATTCACCGAGAATCTCACAGGTTGCGGCACTGTATACAAATACAAGACTCAGATCCCCATACGGCGTATGATCCGGATGATGATCGATCTTTACCAGTTTCCTTGCCTGAAGACAACGGATATCATCGATTCGATCCGTATTGGCAGTATCCAGTACAATAGCTGTACTGTCACGTATGACTTCAAGAGAGACGGTATCACTGTAAGACCAGCAGTTCCCTTGCGAGCAGTAATCATAGCCTAAGGCATAGACCCTCTTTTCCGGCCAGTTTTCTTCAATCCATTGTTTCAGACCAAACTGGCTTCCTACCGCATCGCAGTCCGGACGTGCATGACGAAAGAGCGTAATGGTTTCCGCAGTTTCGATCGCTTCCAGCAGTCCGTCAAACTCCCACATATTAAAGCTCCAGCAGCCGTACAGTATCGCGGGCAATTACCAGCTCTTCGTTGGTCGGAATAACATAAACTGCAGTCTTACTGTCAGGTTTGGAAATCAGGCATTCCTTGCCATGAATGGTGCTGTTGAGTTCATAGTCAATGGAAAGACCCATCGCTTCTTCAAGGCCCTTCAAAATGCGTTCCCGGCACTTGTCATCATTTTCACCAAGACCTGCTGTAAAGATCAGCGCATCGGTATGCCCAAGCTGCGCATAGTAACCGCCAACCTGATTCACGACACGATTTGTATAGAGTTCGGTTGTAAGAACTGCACGTTCTTCTCCCTTGTCGACTGCCGCCTGAATATCACGAGCATCAGAAGAAATACCCGAAACGCCCAGCATTCCGCTGCGCTTGTTCAGGAAGGTATCCATCTCATCTGGTGTGCATTCCAGTTTCTTCATCATATAGAAGACAACCGTCGGATCGATATCACCGCATCTGGTTCCCATCATGATTCCGCCAAGCGGAGTGAGACCCATGGAAGTATTCACGACCTTTCCATCCTTGATGGCAGTAATACTTGCGCCATTGCCAAGATGGCAGGTAATCATATTCAGATGATTGACATCTTTATCCATTAACTGTGCAGCCCGGCGGTTTACATACCAGTGGCTTGTGCCATGGGCACCATAACGGCGGATCTTGTACTGCGTATACCAGTCATAAGGAACCGGGAACAGGAAGCTTTCCGGACCCATGGTCTGATGGAATGCGGTATCAAATACAAATACATGTCCGATATTAGGAAGTGCCGCAGTAAATGCTTCATAGCATACCAGGTGCGCAGGATTGTGAAGCGGAGCCAGCTCAGAAAGCTCCCGAACCCGGTTAACGACTTCTTCATCCGCCACAACAGATTCACTGTAATAAGAGCCGCCCTGGACAATTCGATGGCCGGCACCCTGAATTTCATCCAGAGAAGAAACGATATGGTATTCCAGAAGACTGTCCAGCAACATCTTGACTGCGGTCTTATGATCCGGAATCGGAACGTCCTTGGACTTCTTTTCCCCATTTACCTTGATGGTAAAAGTACCGAGATCCTGTCCGATCCGCTCGGCCTGCCCGCTTGTCAGAACCGTCTCCGACGGCATGTCAAACAGCTGGAACTTAAGTGATGATGAACCTGAATTTACTGAAATAACCTTACTCATACTCTCCTCCGATCAGTTCTGTTTCTTTCAATTCCTCAAGATATGGTCTGCAGGAAGGAACTTCTTCCATTCTTGCGTAGATGTCACTTCTTACCTTCCCCGCATGAACACATTTCAGAATGGATTCATACCGTTCCAGTTCCGCTTCACACTTCCGTACCGTATCTGATACCGCAGCCCTGGAAATGGATTCCAGTTCAGAAATCTCCTGAAGGGAGAAATCCTCCCGGAAGTAATACCGGCAGATCAGCTGCTGCCGTGGGGTAAGCAGACCGCCATAATAATCCAGAAGTGTGTTTACTCTGATTTTATCCGACATGTTCCTGTAGGTCCTCGGAAATGCTGTAAAGATACGCTTCCAGATCAAACGGGCGAAGATCCTGTGGCTGTTCTCCCAGTCCGATGAAATATACCGGGAGATGGAGACGATGCTTGATGGAGATGATGATACCCCCTTTTGCGGTCCCATCCATCTTGGTCAGAATAATACCGGAAAGTTCCGTCGCCTGATGGAAGATTTCCGCCTGGGAAAGCCCGTTCTGTCCTGTCGTCGCATCCAGCACCAGCCAGGTGTTATGCGGCGCTCCGGGAATCTCTCTTGCGGCGACACGGTTCATTTTGGATAGCTCATTCATCAATCCCTGCTTGTTCTGAAGGCGGCCAGCCGTATCACAGAGCAGAATATCAATCTGATGTTCCTTCGCATACCGGCATCCATCCACAATCACGGCACTTGGGTCGCCGTTTTCTCTTCCTTTGATTACCGGCACATTGAGCCGCTGACCCCATTCTGCCAGCTGATCAATTGCCCCGGCGCGGAAGGTATCTGCCGCCGCAAAGGCAACGGTTTTTCCCTGATCCATATAATAGCGGGCAAGCTTGGCACAGGTTGTCGTCTTCCCTGATCCATTGACTCCTTCCATGAAGATGACCGTCGGCCCTTCGTCATTGAATACGATTGGCGTATCTTCAGTTTCCTCATAGATTTCCTTCATCGTACGAATCAGGAAGTTCATGGCCCAGTGGAATGTCACATTGACATACTTCTTACTGGTTTCCAGCAGCTTCTCACAGATCATATCCGCAAGTTCAATGCCAACATCCGCTTCTAACAGCACAATGGTCAGCTGTTCCAGAAACTCATCATTGACGCCCTTGTATTTGAGCTTCATCTCATTGAGAGATGAGCCGAAGCTGTCCTTGGACTTCCGGAATCCGGAGAGATAGATGGCCTTATCATCCTTGCGGGAGAAGGTTTCCTTTAATGTATCAAGAAAACTCATGAATTATCCCCCTGCTCTGAGGCTTCTGCCATATTAACCGCATCACGGAGTTCCACTCTCAGCATCTGTGAAACACCCTGTTTCTGCATGGTTACACCATACAGGACATCCGCATTCTGCATCGTACCTGGACGGTGGGTTACCACTAAGAACTGCGTACGGTCAGTATAGTTATGCAGGTATTGCGCAAAGCGCTCTACATTCGACTGATCCAGTGCCGCTTCAACTTCATCGAGGATGACAAGCGGTACCGGTTTCACCTTAAGGATCGCAAACAGAACACATAAGGCGATCAGTGACTTCTCACCACCAGAGAACAACATATTGTTCTGAACTGCTTTTCCCGGAGGCTGGGCATCGATGTCAATTCCAGTATTGAGAATATCGGTCGGATCTTCGAGAATCAGACGCGCTTTTCCTCCGCCATACAGATTACGGAAAATATCGTTGAATTCCTTATTGATCTGATCGAACATCGATTTGAACTGGGTGACCATGACATGGTCCATTTCCTCAATCGCCGCAAGGATCTTATCACGGCTCGCGGTCAGCTCTTCAATCTGCTTCTTCAGGAATTCATATCGTTCATTCACTTCGTTATACTGTTCCGGAGCTTCCATATTAACGTTGCCAAGACGTTCAATATCAGCACGTAACTGGAGTACTTCTTCCCGCGCATTTTCCACAACGGTTTCATTTACCCGTGTCCGGGCAAATTCAAAGGTCAGCTGATATTCCGATGCAAGACGCTGAAGATTGGTTTCAATCTTTGTTTCAAGACGCCCCTGGTCGACCTGAATCGCATTAATCGCCGCAACAGCACGTTCATGATCTTTGCGCAGCTGACGAATCTGCTGTTCCTTGCGTTCGGTCTCACTGTTTAAGACAATGCGCTGTTCCCGCTTGGATTTGATTTCCGCAGTAATGCGGTCACGATTGGAATATGCCGCATTGAGCCGTACGACTGTATCATCGGCCTCTTCACGCTCTGTTTCTTCCGCAAGTGTCTCTGGCGCAAGAAGCGCAAGATCGTTCTTCAATCGTTCATACTTTGCCTGCTTGGCATCGACGACCGGTTCAAGACTTGCGGCACTGATGCGGTTCTGCTGGAGACGGCGGGTAATCTCTTCCCGCTCTGAAGCAGCCTTCTCACTTTCCCTGCGGGCAAGCTCCACTCGTGCGGTCTGCGCATCGATGGAACGACGGACGTCTTCCGCTTCCCGTGCGGCAGTAATCGGTGTTGTACTACGGCGGGTCTTACCACCAGTCATCGAACCACCGCGGTGAATGACTTCACCATCGGTTGTAACGATGTTATAGCGGCGCTGGGTTAAGGCAGAAAGCGTATTTCCTGCTTCCATCGAATCTACAACCAGCACATTGTTAAGTAAATAATCAACGACCGGCTGGAACTTTGGATCACAGGACACAAACGCAGAGGCAGTCCCAAGATAGCCGTTTGTATTGGAACAGATCACGGATGCCTCCTGGGAAAGCGAACGAGGCTGACATACGTTCAATGGCAGGAATGTTGCCCGGCCGCTCTGATTCTTCTTCAGAAAGCGGATCGCACCACGGGCAGATTCTTCATCTGAGGTAACGATGTTATACATCGCTCCGCCCAGGGCTTCTGAGATTGCTTGCTCATAGCCTTCATCGGCCTTGATCTCCTGACCGATAACACCGAGAATGCCAGGAAGTGCATTCCGGTTTTCCATAATGGAACGGGTTCCGGCAGAGCGGGCATTGCCAAAAGGATCCTTTAATACATTTTCAAGGTAGGCCTGCTGGTTCTGAAGGCTGCGTAAGACGCCCTGCGCCTGCTCATATTCCCCATTCAGGTCAAAGACCCGCTGGGCAATCTGGCGCAGCTTTTCGCTGTCCAGCTGAATCTCATTGTTTAACGCGTCTAGACGGCCTTTCCGATCTTCATATTCCAGTTTTGCCGCATCCAGAAGTTCTTTGGTTTCTCTGGCGCGCTGTTCTCGGTTACCGGTTTCGATGATGTATTTTCTGCGTTCATCCATCTCGGTTCGCCGCTGCTCGAGGGAAGTAATTTCATCCATCGTACGCATGAGCTCTTCCTGAAGATTGGAAATCTCCTGTTCCAGCGCGGAGGAGTTCTTCCGCTGCTCGGCGATTCTCGTTTCACCGATCTGAAGATCGGTGGAATAAATCTGTTTCTTTGTTTCAATCTCAAAGAGCGTCTTCTTTGTATCTTCGATGGACGCGTTGAGTTCTTCCACTTCCTGCACAAGTACCGCGATCTCAATCTCTTCAAGACGCTTCTTCTTTTCCCGGTAGATTTCCGCTTTGCGGGCCTGTCGTTTTAACGGGCTGACCTGTTTTTCCAGTTCAATCAGAATATCCCCGCTGCGATCCAGGTTGTCTTTTGTCCGGGCAAGACGGGAAAGACTTTCCATCTTCCGCTTCTTATACTTGGCAACGCCGGCTGCCTCTTCAAAAATACCGCGGCGGTCCAGCGGTTTCGCCTCCGCAAAGGTAATAACGTTACCCTGCGAAATAATACTTAAACTCGATTTTCCAAGACCTGTATCCAGAAACAGATCCACTACATCTTTTAATCGGACACCGTTTCGATTGATCAGATATTCCGCATCTCCGGTATCACGAAACAGACGACGTGTGACTTCCAGTTCGTCCTTATCGGAGTTGAGAATATGATTGCTGTTGTCAAATACCAGTGTGACTTCCGCCATATTCAGCGGTCTGCGGTCCGCAGAACCGGAAAAAATGACATCACTCATCTTCTCGCCACGCATCTGTCTGCTGCTCTGTTCCCCAAGCACCCACCGCACGGCATCGGTAATATTTGATTTTCCGCATCCGTTGGGTCCTACGACACCGGTAATCGGATGTTCAAAGGAAATAACGGTTTTATCCGCAAAAGATTTAAATCCCTGCATTTCGATCCGTTTTAAAAACATCGCACTCTCCTTAAAAAGCAGTCTAATTATACCAAAAAGGCATAGCCTACGGTAGACAAAGCGTCCAAACGAAAAGCCTCCGTAAGAGGCTCTTTCGATCGATTACATTCAGATTGTGGCTTATGCCTTGAGCTTTTCTTCCGCTGCTTTTGCGGCTTCGGGATTCTGTTCCTTGAGAATCGCTACAACTTCCTTCAGAAGCTTAACATCTGCCGGATCTTCCGCAGGTTTTGCTTCTTCTTCCTTCTTCTTGAGGGAAGTTGCCTTATTAATTGCCTTAAGCAGGGAAAAGAGAATGAATGCGATGATAATGAAATTCACAACGGCAGATAAGAATGCGCCATAAGTGAACGCTACACCATTGATAGTGAACTGTCCGCCGATCGCAACGCCATCTTCTGCGGCACCACCGGTGATCGCAGCGATTAATGGTGTGATAAAGCTGTCAGTAAGTGCCGTAACGATGTTTCCAAACGCAGCACCGATGATCACGCCGATGGCCATGTCCATCACATTTCCCTTTAATGCGAATGCCTTAAACTCTTCCAGAAATTTCTTCATAAGCTTCCTCCTTTATTGCTTCAGAATCCATTCTATCCTCTGTTGTCAGAATCAGATAACTTCCTTTTACCCCGCAGTTTGCCTGAACATAGGGTTCCGGTTCAAGAATATAGGTAAGATTCCCCTCCTCAACTACCGGATACAGACGCTTCTGCAGGTCTTCCAGATAACCGCCCTGGGGATGATAATCCTTGATGACCATCAGGCTCCTTCGTCCATAAACCAGTTGATACAGCATCGGTTCAAAACCATAGCGTTCAATAAACCGCTGTTTCAGACGCTGAATCTGATCGTTATTGCATTCGGAGGAAAGAATCACTCCTTCCATCCCATCAAGACTCAGAAGAAACGCCGCCGCATAGGAATTCGTCACATTCAGACTCATTCCCGCAATGACATCCTGTCGTTCCATCCAGAACTGCCCCGGTTCAGAAATTACTGTACTGACAAGTTTCATCTTATCACATTCATTTTCCGATACAACGGGCAGTTTGTTAATTGCCTCAGGATCCTTCGGGGTTCTCCAGTCTTCAATCAGAACTGAAGGAAGAACTGCAGAAGAAGGTTGTAAGATAACCTGATACGGTTGTTTCCCCGCCCGGGTATGAACGTGAGCCCGACAATCACTGAAGCACTGATAGAGTCTGCGGCGAAGTTCGTTCAAGGCTGAAACAGGTAGGAATATATCCTCAAGTTGCGTAAATACAACGGAAGGAAGATATGGTTCATCGGCAGTTTTAGAAAGAATCGCTTCGATCCGCTCTTTCGTTAACGGCGCATTTCTTGCGGCCTCCAACGAATGCTCACCAATCACTTCTGCCCGATGCCCCTCCGTATCGACCATCGCTAATTCCATCGGTTCGCCAATGACGGCCTTGCATGTGATCGTAACAGGAATATTACGCGTTGCGGAATCGATCTCCTGATCGAGCGTTTCCAGTAAACGGGTATCTGTTGTCTTAAGCAGAATCTGCCCCTTCTTTGGGGTTGGACGGGAATTACAGTCAAGAATAACGCGGTCACCAGGACCGGCGGAATTCACCAGCTTCCCATGTTTTTCTATCCGGACCGCGGTAAGTCCAGTATCCGCAGGCTGATTGAGAATCCGTAATCCGTCATGTTGGTAAAGGGGCGCAGATAGATCCACGGTCACTTTCCCATTATGGAAGCTGACGACTCTTCCGATTTCTACCCCTCTGTGATTTGGACGAAATGCACTCATACGCTGTTGTAGGCTGTCGTGGAAGGCATGGCCTGCAGTAAAGCCGCGGGTAAATAACAGCTCCAGCTGGCGTTTGCGTTCCTTCGATAATATATATGTCGTTCCGCTGTAATATGCGTCAATCGCTTCGCGGAAGGTCTTTGTGACAAGATAAACATATTCCTTCCGCTTCATGCGGCCTTCAATCTTAAGACTGGAAACACCTGCTTCAATCAGATCTTTGATATGATCCAGCAGATTCAGATCCTTCATTGCCAGCGCATATTCCCCATCCACGGAGGGGCAGCGTTCCATGCCATTACTTTCATAGAAGCGTAACCGACACATCTGGGCACAGACACCCCGGTTTCCCGAACGGTTCTTGATCGACTCACTTATCAGGCACTGCCCGCTGTAGGAAACACACAGTGCGCCATAGACAAATACTTCTGTTTCAATCCCAAGCTTCGAACAGGCACGGATGACTTCAATTGGAGTCTCTCGCGCAAGGACAACCCGGCTTGCGCCAAATTCCTTCATCGCAAGACAACCAGCCGCATTATGTACATGCATCTGTGTGCTGCAATGCAGTTCAAAATCAGGGTATTCCACACGGATGCGATGAAACAGCCCAAAGTCCTGCACCAGCAGCGCATCCGCATCATGTTCATAAAGGAAGTCCACTTCCTTCATGGCCTGGTCAATCTCCCCTTCAAATAACAGCGTGTTCATGGTCACATAGACCTTGACGCCCCGGGTATGACAATAACGTACGGCCTCTTCAAATTCTTCATGCGAAAAATTACCCGCAAAGGCACGGGCACTGAAACTTGAGATGCCAAGATAAACCGCATCACATCCACCTGCCACTGCCGCATGAAGACACTCCATGTTTCCTGCGGGAGAAAGCAGTTCAATCGTTTTCGATAAGTTCTCTGACAATGCGATACTCCTTTACCAGATCATCCAGTCGTTTTGACGCATTTGCGGCAGACGTGGATGGCAGTTCCACCGGATTGCTTAACTGAGGAAGATACCGATGGAATAATCCTGCGGCTGTTTTCCCGGTGGTAAGTATATGTTGAATGGAAGTTTTAGACAGCAGCCCTTCGATATCATTGGGAATGACATCGTGAATCGAGGAATCACTTGAGCCCTCAATCGTACAGCTGTATACCACATCCCATAAGGCAATATGATGGCGATGACAGAAGTCTTCTCTGGAATTTATTGATTCCTCAAATACCTGTTCCATGACGGGCCAGAAGCGATTCGTGCGGTTTGCGTAATAGAATCCTTCCGCCCGTGATACAACAGAAGGAAACGACCCAAGAATCAATACTTTTGATTCCTCATCATATAAAGGCGCAATGGGATGAACAACCGTACAGCTATTCATGGGGAAGATTCCTCAATAAGAACAGTTCCAGTCCATTCATTCCATCGATCATTCCGTTTTTCATTCCCTGATCCAGATCAGCCAGTTCTCCTAATCGTTTTAAAAACCAGGCCGAACTGTGATTTCCACAGTTTTCAAGATCACGATCCGGATATCCGGATCCGGTGCGGGTACGAATCTCCGCCATGGATAATCCTGCCTCATCACATCGAGTCACACAGAACAACCGTTTCAATCGATAGGTTAAGGTAGGTAGTATGGCATACACATCCATCGCCGCATGTTCACGCAACTCATAGAAGGCTTCCATCGTACTCCGGCGTTTCCCTTTTACAAATGCGTCAGATAGATTCCAAACATTGACTTCCGGATTAAAACTGACTAATCCGGCAATTGCCTTACGATCAAAGGTCTTACCGCCATAGAGCTCCATCTTTTCCAGGGTCCGATAAAATTCAGTCGCGCTGTCTCCGATCCGTTGTTTCAGTTCATTCAACGCATCTCTGCTTAACTTATATCCTCTGGTCTGTAATTCCTTATCAATGAGCTTTTCCAGTTCCCATGGACTGGGATTGGAATAGGTAATGATACTGACCGTAGTACCAGTATATGACGCTAACGTCTTATACTCCTTTGTGCGCTTGTCGCAAAGAAAGCCATCACACAGAAAGATCAGATCCGTATCCGGATTCGGGGATTTGCAATAGGCATCCAGAAGCTCTGCCGGAGAACCGGCTTTTGATTTGGAGGATTTCTTCCCTGAGGAGCCTGAAGCAGATTTCAGGAAATATGGGGAAGATACCAGGACCACTCTGCGATCCCCAAATAAGGAAATGGTAGAACAAAGATTCAGCACACTTTCTAAAGAAAACGATGTGCGGCTGGAGCCGTCCACGACAATAATATTTTCCTGCTCCGCATGCGAATCCTGAATCAGACGTTTCTTTTTCGCATTCAGCTGGTAGCTTTCCTTACCTTCCAAAATCGTAATCACACCCGTATTATATCAATCTTTAATGACGCAGTCAGAAGCAGATTAAAGCCTGGAAAACATAGAATCATGAGATCTCCGTCTTCCCGTGTCACTAGATATGGAATCCGCCGGTCATTCAGTCGTTCAATCACTTCATTGGAAGGATGATGATAAATGGACCATGGACCACTGGAAATAAACGCATACAATGGATGAATCGCGTCAAGAAATGATCCAGAGGAGGACGTCTTACTGCCATGATGTGCTACCTTCAGAAGATCAACATTCAGATGGGGATATTCTTTTAAGAGGATTGATTCGGTATCTGCTGAAATATCTCCACATAACAACACATCCATTCCATTGACTCTTACATAGGTCACAATCGATGAATCATTCTCATTGTCTGATTCCACTGGATTCAGATCATAAAGCACATAGGGTCCGACCTGATGTGGTTCATGATGGGAAGTCAATACCGTATCTGGATGATAGGTATATGTAATCAGTTCCTGATTCCCGCTGTGATCGTTATCAGAATGGGTAATCACTAAGGTATTAAGATGCGATATTCCGGTTCCTTCAAGAAAGGAAGTCACTGCCTGGCTTGCGGAAGGTTTGCCAGTATCGATAAGTACAGTACCGAATTGAAACGGGCCCTTCAGAAAAATACTGTCTCCCTGGCCAACATTAATCACACACAGCATCGATAATGGATGAAAGAGACCTAGAGACTGAAAGAGAAAAAATAACGCAATCCGTTTTCTCATGACATGTTGATCCGATCGAAGTGACCATTGAAGCAGCACATAGAAGATCATGCCAAAGCCAGCCATGGATCCCGGCAAGGAAGACTTCCTGAGAAATGATCCAGCCTGATCGATCCACAATAAGATGGGATAAAGCGGAAGCGGCACCAGTACCTCCACAATGGAAAGAAGATATGTTATTCCCAGTAACGGAAGCAGCCATTCAAAACAAAGACATTCCAGGGGATATACCGTATGAAATAACAAGGATGAAAGATTCATAGACAGAAAGAAACGCTGCAGATGAGAATGTTCTTCATTTCGTGGAAGAATGGAATACAGATATGGAATCAGAAACGAAGGACTCCAGATCATATGAGGAAAAACACGCAGGCCAATCAGAAATGCGATCCCCTTACCTTTACGTCCGCTTATTCCAAGAGTATTCAGTACTGCTCGAATCACCTGCAGAAACGGAAGAAACGGCGCATGAAACACAATCGTTACGATTAACCCAAGACAGGTTCTGATTTTCTTCCGTGTTTCTGGATAACAGCGGCGCTTTAAGAAATGATCTACACATAGAAACATTCCGGCATAGGAAATGGAACGATCTTCCAGAAACCCATGAAATCCCGCTTCACTTCGAATCTGAAACAGCAGTTCCAACAATACCTCCCGCTCTTTAGGGTCGGTTTTCGAATCGATCCGCTTCATCATCCATCCCCGAATACTATGGGAGGGTTTCTGCTCTGATACTTCTGTCGCATTCAGCTGAAACGTGATTCCTTTATACCGACAATACCTTTGAAACGGAAAGCCATAGAACGAATAGGATGCTGGGATTCGTTCCGCATTCCCTTCCACTTCCACAATCGAATCAAGAATCGGATGTTCATCACTGTAGACAAGCAGACGTTCACCCCTGTTCGACAATACGAAATAGGATTGTCTTACCTCGATGACTCTTCCGCTTCGTAAGGTTTCTCCAGTTTCGGGAAGTGGCACAAGAAAACAGGAAAGAATCAATGCCGGTAACACCAGATGTTTCGTTCCAGAAGAGATGTGATACAGAATCAGACACAATACAAAAAGCACCCAGCTGCGGATAGAGCTCCATAACAGCACCACAGCCAGCCCTGTCAGTAACAGCGAATTGCCTGTTATCTCCTCAAAGTGTGATCTGATCTTTGATTGCGTTGTATTTCGCATCGCCGATTCCCTTCACAGATTTGAGATCTTCAATGCTTTGAAATAGTCCATGTTCTTGCCGATAGGAAATAATCCGATCTGCGGTTGTCATGCCAATGCCAGGCAGACGAATCAATGCATCCTGATCTGCAGAGTTGATCGAAATAAGTGGAGTTTCTTCATCTATTCTGGAAGGAATATTCAGCACATCATGATCATGAACCTTGAGTTCCGGATTCACTCCTGAACAATCCGCAGTATCTTTCACTCCGACCTGTTCCAGCACTTCCCGTATTGTTGTATCAGGTGCTACCGATAACGGTCCTTCGGTTTCAACTTCACCCGTCACCGTAATTGTGATGGGTTCATTACGAAATCGTGAGATGTCCGCTCCCTGATAATCGATTCCTGCCGCAAGAACCAGCAGAACAATAAAAATAAGCAGTTGGCGCATAGTACCTCCTGCTTACGTTATTGCGAGTAAATTTCAAATTCCACGCATTAATTGATGGAAACAACAAGAACCTTATACGGTTTCTTCACATGAACTTCCGCGGTCTGACCTGCCTTCTTATCAAGAATTGCCTTGGCAAGCGGGGTTTCATTGGAGATCATTCCAGACAGCGGATCTGCTTCTGTCTTACCAACAATACGGTAAGTTGCTTCTTCCTTGGTATCCTGGAACTGAATCTTAACGGTTGAACCGATCTGAACAATTTTCGATCCACTCTTGGTATCGATGATCTCATAATGCTTTAACATCTCTTCCAGTTCGGAAATACGATGTTCAATCTGTGCCTGCTTTTCACGGGCCGCGTCATAGTCTGCGTTTTCGGAAAGGTCACCGAGGGAACGTGCTTCCTTCAGTTCTGCCTTTACTTCTTCACGCTGTACATGAACCAGATTATGATATTCTTCCTGCAGCTTCTTTAAGCCGTCTTCTGTCAAATATACTTTATTCTCTGCCATAAGATACTTTCTCCTTGGTTTTACCACCGCAAATTATAACGCATGAATCCGAAGGAATCCACCGTTTTTGACTGTCAGACTCAGGCGTGAATAATACTGGCGATTTTTGTCGTTAACAGGTCAATCGCCACCACATTCGATGCCCCATCAGGAATGATGATGTCCGCATAACGCTTGGAAGGTTCAATAAACATGTTATGCATAACACGAACAGTATTGGTGTACTGCTCGACAATATTATCGAGTTCTCTTCCCCGCTCCTTGATATCACGGACAAGACGGCGGATAAAGCGGATATCCGCTTCCGTATCCACAAATACCTTGATATGTTCAAGATCACGCAGGCGCTCATCTTCCAGCACGAAGAGCCCTTCCAGCAGAATGACATCCGCTGGTTCCAGATGTTCGGTAATTTCCGAACGGTTATGAACCTTGAAGTCATAAGTTGGCTTATCCACCGCTACCCCAGCTAACAGACTTTTGAGATGCGAAATCAGCAGTTCGTTATCAAACGCAAACGGATGGTCATAATTGGTTTTTACCCGCTCTTCCATCTTCAATGATGACTGATCCTTATAGTAATCATCCTGACGAATGATGAGTACCGACCGGGTATCCGAAAAGGTATCCCGGATGGTTTCGGCGATACTGGTTTTGCCAGAGGCGGAGCCACCCGCAATTCCGATTAAAATTGGTTTGTTCATACCGTTTCTCCTTCGCTTACACTGAGAAGCTCATCGTTGTTGTTGTAATGAAGAACCAGATGGAAGACTGCTTCCTCATGGTTCAATAACCGTTTCAGAAAGATGCGGTCACCTTCCCATAAGGGAAGAGAAAGAATATCCTTTTCTGCGATCCAGGCAAGTTCGCCTTCTCTTGTTTCCTGAAGGCTGCCGGAAAACCTGGTTCCGGTATAGATCGCAATGCGTTCTGGTTCCTTGATGTCATAATGGAAATCCACGAATCCCCGAAAGGTAAGATCGAAGACATCCAGTCCGGTTTCTTCCTTTACTTCACGTAAGGCACAGGCTTCATAGGTTTCATTCCCTTCCGCCTTCCCTCCAACACCGATCCATTTTCCCTGATTGACATCATCCTGTTTCTTGTTGCGAAATAACATCAGCCAGAAAGAATCCTGTTGGAGATAAACACATGTACTCCGTTTCATCAGTGGTAGGTTGTATGTGCCGCCACATTGGCATTATGTTCTTCCAGCGTTGTCGCATAATAGACGACACCCGTACTGACATCCGCCATGAAGTAATAGTAGTTGCTGGGTTCAGGATTTAAGACTGCTTCAATCGCCTCTTCCCCAGGATTGACAATCGGACCAGGCGGAAGTCCGGGATACATATACGTATTGTAAGGGCTGTTATAGTCAGAATTCGCCTCACAGGCAAGCCAGTTTTCGCCATTATCTTCATCCATCGCATAGCATACGGTAACCGATGACTGTAATGGCATATTGATATCAAGACGGTTGTAGAAGACACCCGCTATTAAGCGCATATCATCAATCTTTCCCGACTCATACTGCACAATGGATGCCAGTGTATAGAGTTCATGAACACTGTAAGGACTTGATTCAATCGCTTCCTTTACGGAGTTATATACCGCAAGCTGTTGATCCAGGATCTTTTCCGTTACGGTTCTCGCATCGGTTTCCGGATAGAAAAGATAGGTATTCGGCGCAAGATATCCTTCCAGTTTGATGCGGACATCATCCGCGAATACATCTTCTGTAATAAACGGATACCGATCCATCAAAGAGCGTATATAATCATCATCATTCCAGAGTGACATCAGTTCTTCATAAGAGACATTGGTTACTTCCGCAATCTTCTGTGCCGCATGCTTTGCCCAATCGCCTTCAATGATTGTGACACTGACCGTATCCTCAATCCCCGCATTGGAGTCATTGAGCGTTTCAAAGATCTTCCGTACATCCCAGTTCTTATTCAGTTCATATGTGCCAACTTTCACATCAGAAAGATCATTGGAGCGAACAAAGTAGTAGGCATAGAAATCATTCTTAATCAGCCCTTCTTCTTCCAGTGCCGCAGCGACTTCCTTTACGCTTTCCCCGGACTGCACAGTAAAGCGTACCGTCTCACTTTCCTTCTGTACCGGTTTCAAGGAGTTATTGTAGGAAACCCACATCGCCGCAGCAAACAACAGAATCGGTATCAATAAAAGGATTAATACCCGACCAATACGAACCCGGCGCTTCTGTTTCTTTTTCCGCTTACTCTTGGCCATGGAATCCCTCATTGTACAGCTGCAGCATCTCTGCGCACGCTTCCAGTTCTTCCTCATCTTCTACAAGATCAAGATTTCCTTCCTCGTCATAGGAGAAGGCAAGAACCTCATCGTCATCTTCATCAAAGCTCGTCACTAATACAAACTTCCGTCCGGTTTCCTCATTATCGAAGGTAAACAGTATCTGAAGATCATGTTCCTGACCGGTTTCATCGATCAATGTTATTGTGTTGTCCATACTTTACTACCTCGTTAACTAAAGCAACGGGCGCTGTTCAGGCGCCCTGTTTCTGTGCATCCAGATAATACTGCAATATGCGCACTGCCGCCATACGATCGATGACTTTCTTCCGCTTCTTCCGCGAGACATCTGCCTCGATCAGAATCGCTTCCGAATCCTTCGTCGTATTTCTTTCATCCTGAAGAACCACCTTCACACCAGACTCTTCTTCCAGAACCTGACCGAACTCTTCACATAACTGTGCCCGTTCTCCCCGATCACCGTTTTCCAATAACGGCCATCCAAGAACAATCAGTTCCGCATGTTCACGTTCGATCAGCTCAAGCAGAAGATCCATACAGCGGTTATAGTCATTCGGCTTGAAACGGATCGTCGTCAAAGGACTGGCGATCACGCCGGTGTCACTTCGGGAAACTCCGCAGGTCACACTGCCGAGATCAAGCCCCAGAATGATCATTCGCCGTCGTTTTCTTCCAGATAAAAGCGAACAAGTTCCTCAATGATTTCATGGCGTTCTACCGACTGAATGATGGATCGCGCATTCTTATGTGAGGAAATGTAAGCCGGATCATTGGAAATGAGATATCCGGCCATCTGATTAATGGCATTATATCCCCGTTCCTGAAGTGCATCCTGTACCAGCATCAGCACCTGCCGTATATTCTCACGGCGAATCTGATTGGCGTCAAAACTGACAGTCGGTGAAATATCAACATTATTCATGGGACACCTCCGATCTCTATGGCATTATTCTAACAAAATCTCAGACGGTTTTACTGCATTTTCCACGCACTTTCAGCACAATTTCACAATCTTAAGAATGCGTTCGATTATTCCATAACAGAAACAAGCGATAACTCCAATGGGCTATAGCTCTGCTCCAGGTACCACGAAAGTGGCATAGCATAATCCCATAGCGAAGGATTAGCGGCCATCCCGCAGCTCCAGTCAATGGGATATGTGTGGAAACAAATTGGTGAATCTCTTTTATCGCATCAGCGACACCTTCATCATTTCGATCCTTGCAGAAGTTAAGGTTAATCCAAAAATGCTGTGCCGCATAAGCCACACATTTTAACAGCGCCTGTTCCAGCCGGGAATCTTCGTAATACTCCACTTTTTCCATCAGCGATTGATAACGGCGAACATGGGCATTCCAGTAGTCGATCAATACCTGTGCGTGTGCACTGTGAGAAATACTTGTATCAGATTGGCTGTAATGATAAAACGACAGATCCATTCCGGTAACTTTCTCCGCATTGAGAAACAGACGATATACGGTAGAGATATCTTCAAACCGTTCACCAACCGGAAACCGAACTCCTTCAAAACACGAGGAGCGCCAGAGTTTATTCCATAACACATTGGAAAATCTGGTCTCACATAACAGGTGCAGCGCCTTATTGGCATCGACGGTATGGGCATAGGAGTTTATTTCCTTACGGTATGAAGGATATTCTTCCCAATGCCCGCATTCAATAATGTCCCCCCCCCGACTTCACTGCGCACAGTATCATGGATTCATACATTTCCGGTGCCATCCAGTCATCACTGTCCGCAAATCCGATATAGTCCGCATGGTTGGAAATCGAAAACTCAATGCCCGCATTGCGTGCAGCAGAGACGCCGCCATTTGCCTGGTGAATGACATGAATCCGTTCATGGGTCCTCCCATAGTCATCCGCAATGTATCCCGATTGATCTGTTGACCCATCATCCACAACAACAATATGAAGGTTCCTCCATGTCTGATTCAAAAGACTGTCGAGACAGCACGGTAATGTATTCTCAGAATTATATACTGGCACAATCACAGTGATCATAGGTTCATACATGCAGGGTTCGGTACGGTTCATAACCACAAGTGTAGGTAAACCATGGATGGTATAAATCACTGTTATGCACAAATAACACAAAGGACCGGAAGCTCCGGTCCTGATCCAATCGAATTATTCTGAGATGCGCTTTCTTACTTCCGCAATGGCCTGATCCAGTGCAGAGACATCCTTTCCGCCAGCCTGAGCCATATCGGGACGTCCGCCGCCGTTTCCGCCGGTCAACTGTGCAGCTGCCTTTACCAGGTCACCTGCCTTAAGTCCTTTTTCAATCGCGGCCTTGGATGCGGCACATACAAACGTTACCTTTCCGTCGTTGACATTTGACACAAAGACAAGTCCGTCTGTGAGCTTATTGCGAAGCTGTTCCGCATATGCCTTCATTCCACCCGGTTCCATGCCATTCTGGGTTACAAAGAGTACGGAGAGACCATTGATCTGTTCTGCATTCTCCAGCTGGCTGTTTGCGCTCTGCGCAAGGGCCTGCTGCTTAGTCTTTTCTACTTCCCGACGCAGCGAAGCGTTTTCTTCCTGCAGTGCCTGAATCCGCTCCTTAAGCCCCTGATAGTTCTTCATCTTGAACAGCGATGCGGTTTCATTAAGGTATTCCTGTTCACTGCGGAAGCTGTTATAGGCGTCCATCTTAGTAATGCTGGTAATACGGCGTACACCAGATCCGATGGATTCTTCACTGATAATCTTGAATACACCAAGGTTTCCTGTATTGGCAACGTGGGTACCGCCACAGAACTCCTTTGAGAAATCCCCCATGGTTACTACCCGAACCTGATCGCCATACTTTTCATCAAACAACGCAATGGCACCAGTCTGTTTCGCCTCGTCAATCGACATGACTTCCGTCACAACATCGACATCCGCCTGAATCATTTCATTGACCCGACGCTCGATTTCCTTCAGCTGCTCATCGCTGACCTTTTCATAGTGACTGAAGTCAAAGCGGCCATATTCAGGGCAGTTATAGGAGCCAGCCTGTGCGACATGTGTTCCAAGAACACTGCGGAGTGCACTCTGCAGCATATGCAGGGAACTGTGGTTGGCACGGGTGCGCTGACGGCGTTCAAAGTCATAAGCACCTTCTGCGACATCCCCAAGGCGAATGACGCCTTCCTTCACTTCCACATGATGAAGGGGCTGCTGGTGAGGTGCCTTCTTCACATCTGTCACATTGGCACGGAAGTGTTCCCCTGTAAGAATTCCGGTATCGGCACACTGACCACCGCTTTCCGCATAGAAACAGGTGGAACTGAGAATCACATCGCCACTGTCAGTAATCTCATCAACCTTAACCCCATCCTTGAAAAGACCAATCACTGTTCCAGTAGAAGTGGTATCAGTATAACCAGTAAATTCAGAAGGCTCTTCAAAGTCCATGAGATCCGCGGACTGTCCATGCATGGACTGCTCCGCACCACGAGCTTCCTTGGCACGCTTTACCTGCACTGCCATTTCTCTGTCAAAGCCTTCCATATCCACCTGATATCCGGCATCTTCCGCAATCTCGGTAGTCAGCTCTTTCGGGAATCCATAGGTATCATAGAGACGGAATACCACTTCTCCAGGCAGCACTTTTTCTTCCTTATGTGCTTCTAACTGTGCATTTAACAGTGACTCCCCGTTTGCCAGGGTCCGATGGAAGCTTTCTTCTTCCTGTTTGACCAGTTTTGCGACAAGTTCTTTCTTTTCCTGCAGGTACGGATAATAGTCAATCATATTGTCGGCAACTACCGGTACTAATCGATGCATGAAGGAGCCTTCAATGCCAAGTTTGATTCCATAACGAACGGCACGGCGCAGAACTCGGCGCAATACATAGCCACGTCCTTCATTGGAGAACATCGCACCATCGGCGATCGCAAAGGTAACCGTACGAATGTGGTCCGCGATAACACGATAAGCCATCTTATACTCAGGCTCATCATAGGAATGTTTCGCAAAGCCTTCCGCCGCCTTGATAATCGGAAGGAAGAGATCGGTATCGAAGTTGGTTTCCCCTTCCTGAATCAATGCGACAAGACGTTCAAGACCCATGCCGGTATCGATATTCTTATGTGGCAGTTCCTTATATTCGGAACGCGGTACTTCTCCTGGCCGACAGTCGAACTGCGAGAAGACGATATTCCATACTTCGATATAGCGGTCATTTTCGATATCTTCGAAGAACAGTTTCTCTCCTAATCCCTGCGGGTCAAAGGCAGGCCCACGGTCATAGTAGAGTTCGGTATCCGGTCCGCCCGGACCACGTCCGATTTCCCAGAAGTTATCTTCGGTCTTGCGGATATGCGAAGGAATCATTCCTACCTTTACCCAGAGATCATAGGCTTCCTGATCATCCGGATACACCGTGACATACATCCTCTCCTTCTCAAAGCCGACCCATTCCGGGCTGGTCAGGAATTCCCATGCCCAGGGAATCGCTTCCTGCTTGAAGTAATCGCCAATTGAGAAGTTTCCCAGCATCTCAAAGAAGGTATGATGACGTGCTGTCTTACCTACATTTTCAATATCGTTGGTACGAATACTCTTCTGTGCGTTGCAGATACGATTGGACTTCGGTTTCTCGGTTCCGTCAAAATACTTCTTCAACGCGGATACTCCCGCATTGATCCATAACAGTGTTGGATCATTGTGGGGAATCAGACTTGCACCGGGTTCAATCATTGATCCCTTTGACGCAAAGAAGTCCAGAAACATCTGGCGAACCTGATTTCCGCTTAACTGCCTGTTTGTGCTCATAGTGTTCTCTCCTCCCATAAAAAAACCTGCAGATTCTGCAGGAACGTTTCTAACGCGGTACCATCCTGGTTCGTATTCATTTTAATAAAGGAATACGCTCTTAATTCACCGGTAACGACGGCTACGGCACGGATTAGGTGCTCTCCGAAGCAGCTTCATATAAGTTCCCGTTCAGGCTTTCACCAGCCGCCTGTTCTCTATACCGTTTCCTTATATTACTCGTCTTCTTCTGCGATTTCCCCGTTATTTTAGCATTGGCTGGAAGGCTTTTAAACCCCTCTTTTTCCGGTTTTGTTCGTTCATATAAAACATTGACTCTGCTTGTAGTCTGTAATAAAATTTCTCATAGTTGTAAAACTTTCAGGGGGAAATTGAAAAAGTTATGAAAAAGTTTACAAAAGTGTTACTTTCCGCCCTTCTTGCACTTGGAGTAACCGCATGCGGTTCTTCAACCAGTGAAGGCACACCCGCTGCATCTACAGACAGCACAACCACAACCGAAACAAGCGAAGCTGCTACTTATACCGTAGGTATCGTACAGCTGGTACAGCACGTCGCCCTCGACGCATCCGCACAGGGCTTCCAGGATGAACTGGTAAAGGAACTTGGCGATGCGGTTACATTCGATTATCAGAATGCGGCTGGCGACAGTGCTACCTGCTCTTCCATCGTTTCTGGATTTGTTACTGAGAATGTTGATCTGATTCTTGCGATTGCAACTCCTGCACTGCAGGCATCCGCAAACGGAACTGCTACTATCCCTGTTCTTGGAACAGCGATTACCGAATACGGTACTGCGCTTTCCATCGATGACTTCGATGGAACCGTTGGAACCAACGTTTCTGGTACCAGTGATCTCGCTCCGCTGGATCAGCAGGCTGCGATGTTCGATGAACTGCTTCCGGATGCGACAACGATCGGTATCCTCTACTGCTCGGCAGAAGCTAACTCCAAGTATCAGGCTGATGTAGTCAAGGCTTCTCTTGAAGCAGCTGGCAAAACCGTCAACGTTTATACCTTCACAGATTCCAACGATGTTCAGGCCATCACAACAACTGCTGTAGCAGAAAATGATGCGCTCTATATCCCGACCGATAATACTGCGGCTTCCAACACTGGTCTGATTGATCCGGTTGCCAGCGAAGCTGGTGTTCCGATCATCTGTGGTGAAGAAGGAATTATGAGCGGATGCGGTATTGCGACTCTGTCCATTGACTACTATGAACTCGGTGTTACTACCGGTGCGATGGCCGCAAGGATTCTCAAGGGTGAGGCAAATGTCAGCGAAATGCCGATTGAATACTACCAGAACCCGGTTAAGGAATTTGATGCGGAACGTTGTGAAGCGCTCGGAATCACTGTTCCGTCCGACTACACTGCAGTTGCCCGCGACTGACCTGTTGTCATGAAAGATGAAATACGGGGTGCCTGGCGCCCCGTATTTTACGCTATACTTACTGAAGATCGCTTATTTGGGGGATTAGTCTTATGAATCTGAATTTCGGAAATCTGTTCGGTGCATTCCCGGGAGGTATTGCACAGGGACTTATCTGGGGCTTCATGGCTCTGGGGGTATATATCACCTTCCGCCTGCTGGATATTGCGGACCTGACCGTAGATGGTTCGTTTACCACCGGTGGTGCGGTAACGGTAATGTTAATTCTTGCGGGAGTCAATCCCTGGGTCGCATTACTCTGTGCCCTGGGGGCAGGAATTCTAGCGGGAACGGTAACCGGATTACTTCATACCGTGTTTGATATCCCGGCAATTCTGTCTGGAATTCTTACCCAGTTTGCGTTGTATTCCATTAACCTTGCGATTATGGGCATGACCGCAAATAAAGGTCTTCCAGTGGATAAATACAAGCTGGCAGTGACAAGCCGTAATATCAACAGTTCCATTCTTACTGCCCTGCTTCTTACCGCACTGGTGATTGCGGTCCTGTACTGGTACTTTGGAACAGAGCACGGAAGTGCGATGCGGGCAACCGGATCCAATCCGGAGATGTCCAAGGCTCAGGGTATCAACATTAACACGATGAAGGTGATTGGCCTTGCGATGTCGAATGGATTTGTGGCGATGAGCGGAGGTCTGTTATCTCAATATCAGGGATTTGCGGATATCAATATGGGCCGCGGCGCAATCGTGATCGGTCTTGCGGCGGTAATTATTGGTGAAGTGCTTGGAAATGCCCTGCTTGGCAAGCGGATGAACTTCGCTGGACGCCTGGCATTCATCTCGCTTGGCGGTGTGATTTACTACCTGGTAATTGTGATTGTTCTCTGGCTGAAGCTGGATTCCAACTATCTGAAACTGCTCACCGCAGTTGTCGTTGCGATCTTCTTATCTGTACCGAATATTCAGGCAAAAATGAAAACATCCTTCAGCCGTGCTGGTAAGCGGTCGGTGAAGTCTTCCCGGGAGGTATCCGAATGAGCACAATGTTAAAACTGTCCGGTGTCTCCAAGACCTTCAATGCCGGAACAATTAATGAAAAAGTCGCATTGAATCACGTCAATCTGGAACTCGAAGAAAATGATTTCGTTACTGTCATCGGCGGAAACGGCGCCGGAAAGAGTACCATGTTAAATGCGGTGGCCGGTGTATGGCCGGTTGATGAAGGCTCCATCTTTATTGACGGAACCGATGTTACAGGTCTGCCTGATTTCAAGCGTGCCTATCTCATTGGCCGTGTCTTCCAGGATCCGATGACAGGAACTGCTGCAGACATGCAGATTGAAGAGAATCTAGCGCTGGCCTATAAGCGTGGTAAGAAACGCGGTCTTTCCTGGAACGTACATCCAGAGGATCGGGAAATGTTCCGTGAGCGCCTTGCGACATTGGGACTTGGATTAGAAGATCGGATGAAGACCAAAGTCGGATTACTGTCAGGTGGACAGCGGCAGGCAGTCACCCTGCTGATGGCTTCCCTCCAGCAGCCTAAGATTCTTCTTCTGGATGAGCATACCGCAGCACTTGATCCTAAGACCGCAAAGCTGGTATTGAACCTCACGAAAGAAATCGTTGAAAGCAATCATCTGACAACTATGATGGTTACCCACAACATGAAAGATGCGATCTCCATTGGAAACCGTCTCATCATGATGGATGAAGGAAAGATTCTTCTCGATGTTAAGGGAGAAGAGAAAGCGAATCTCACGGTAGAAGACCTCATGAAGAAATTCGAGGCCGCTAGTGGTGAAGAGTTCTCCAACGACCAGGCTCTTCTCTCAAAATAAACACATATAGCAAACAGGCAATGTACATCACTTCGTGCATTGCCTTTTCATATGTGTTACATCATTTCTAGTATGCTATGCGAAACGGAAGCCGGAACCAAATTCAATGGTTCAAACATTCTCATCCACCTAAGGATTTCAATGCTCGCTTCATATCCTTCTCTTCCTGAATCAGAAGACGCAGTTCCTGCTGAAACTGGTTTCGTTGTTCAATTTCTTCCATCAGCATATCATATCGTTCCTGCGTGAATGTTGATACATATTTCTGGATCACTTTGTCTTTTATCCTGTATTTCAGATAGATATAATCATGACCACTGATATGACGTACCATAAGACTCCCTTTTGGCAGTTCAGATATTCTTCGCTGGTAAGCTTCGATATTGCGATGAACACGATCAAGATCCTCTCTCAAGGATTCAACAAATATACTCATACCTAATCCTTTACACCACACTTATACTAATCGGCATAATTTGTGGTGTAAATGTTTAATATGGCTTCCGTCGAATCAGAATTCTCCAAACGCAGCCTCTGCCAACATCCATTCCCTCTGACGAATCAGACGCTTTTGGAGTGTTGTTCTTCTGGGATGAGTCTCACCAGTGCAAATCCCCTTCTCAAATGCCTCGGAATCTCCCAGAAGAATCAATGACTGACGGGCACGCGTCACTCCGGTATATAACAGCTTTCTCTGCAACATGATGGAAAACTGACGTATCACCGGCATGATGACAATCGGGTATTCACTGCCCTGACTCTTATGAACGGAAATACAGTAGGCAAGTGTGATATTTGCCAAAGTATCGCCGGAATAATCCACAAAGATCTCATCAAACTGTACCGTAAGAACAGTCTGATGGTTTTCGGTTTCATCCGGTTTCAGAATCTGCACAAGGATTCCGATATCACCGTTATATACATCATCATCCGGCTGGTTCTTCAACTGAAGGATCTTATCTCCTACCCGAAAGACCGTATAACCAACCTTATGTTCCCTGCGGGAGGGATCATGGGGATTAAAACTTTCCTGTAAAGCGTTATTTAATACATCGATACCCGCAATTGTGCCATACATTGGACTGATTACCTGAATCTCATTCATCTGATAACCACGTGATAATGCATTATTCACTACGGAAATCACATGCCGGCGGACATCTGTTGGAGGACATTCGAAAAAACGTACATCTCCCCGTAGTGAACTGAAATCCACTTCCGCATGATGAATCTGATGAGCCAGGGAGATGACATCACTTCCCTCTTTCTGGCGGTGAATATGTTCCAGACGGATTAAGGGAAACTGTTCACTGGCAATCAGATCACGCAATACAGAGCCGGGAGAGACGCTTGGAAGCTGATCTTCATCACCGATAATACAGATGCGCTTCACGTGTTTACACGCCTTGAGCAGGTTAGCAAACAGCCAGCTGTCCACCATGGAAAACTCATCAATAATCAAAAGATCCGCGGAAATCGGTTCATCTTCAGTAACCCCGAAGGAATTGGTTTCCAGATCCCATTTCAGAAGTGAATGAATGGTTTGAGACTCACTTTCGGTAAGCTCTGCCAGCCGTTTTGCGGCGCGGCCCGTAGGAGCTGCAGTGAGCACCGTCGCTCCAGGATATAACAGGCGGAATAATGTCACAAATGCTCGTACAGAAGTAGTCTTTCCAGTACCTGGACCTCCTGTCACAATCAAAAACGGTTCTCTGAAGAAAGTCTGAATTGCCTTGATCTGATATTCATCATAGGTAATACCCATCTCTTTCTGAAGCTGATTCAGATAGGTATCCAGAAGCTCTGGCTCATATGGGTCAATGGACGCATAGGGAAATTCCGAAAGAAACTTTGCGATCATCTCTTCGCTTTCAATCTGTGATACAGGAAATACACATTGATCTTCTTCTACCAATAATCCCTTGGCGATGGCCTCATCAAGATAGGTATCCGGATCCACTTCATAGGGAGAACACTCCTTCATAAATCTCTGAAAGAGAACCTCTTCTTCCACATAGGAATCTCCGGATGCCATGCATAGATCCATGCATAAGGAAATCATGAGGGCGGTAAGGCGACGGGAATCATCTTTTTCAAATCCCAGCGCCATCGCAATCTTATCTGCCGTTTTAAACCCGAAGCCATCACACTCTTCCATGACACGGTATGGATTCTGCTTTAAGCGATCTAACGCCTTGACGCCATACGCACGGTTCAGCCGAACAAGATTACGTACGCCAATCCCATGAACATTGAGAAACCGAACCAGTTCGGCCATCCCTTCATCTTCATTCTGAATTCCCTTTTGAATAACTTCGATTTTTTCCGGCGCAAGCCCGGGAATGGTATAGAGCACTTCCGGGTCTTCCCGAATCTGATTCAGACAGTCTGTCCCAAGTGCGGATACGATCTTTTCTGCTGTCTTTTTTCCAATCCCGGGAAACTGAACGCCACAGAGGTAACGGATGATACTGTCCTCTTCTTCCGGTAATGGTCGTTCCATCGCCTCAATCTTAAACTGCATCCCATAGCGGGGATGTTCTACATAGGAACCGTAGATTTTATACAGCACATCAATCGATGGTTTTTCCGGTAATAAGCCGGTAACGGTAATCACTTTTTCCTGTTCATCATAGAGGCGGAACTTCATCACCGTATAAAAGGTCTCATCATTGCGAAACAGAATATAGACCGGTTTGCCGGTGAGGATGGTTTCAGCTTCCATGATGCGCTCCAATCGTTTCTTCGATCTTGATGGAAAGGTCTTCTTTCCCAAGGAAAATGCGGTCAATCACCCCTCCGCCAAGCATTGTATCGCCATCATAGAATACGGCTTCCTGCCCTGGGGTTACCGAACGGATTCCTTCTGGATAAGAAGCTCTCCACACCGAATCATCCACCTGCTCAAGAAGTACCGGCTGATCGTTCTGCCGGTAACGGAATTTTGCGGTGCAGTGTATTGGTGTTTCAAAATCGGCCAGACGATTAAACCCTGTCACAAGACAGGAAGTACTGTATAACCAGCGTTCATCTGAGGTCGATGCGACATAGAGTTCATTGGTATGAATGTTCTTTCCGATGACATAATATGGGCCTGTACCGCCGATATTCAGCCCCTTTCGCTGCCCGATGGTGTAGTAGAGCACCCCTTTATGTTCCCCTACCGTATTCCCGTTAATATCAACGATCCTGCCAGGTTTCATTGGCAGATAATTGGAAAGAAACTCACGGAATTTACGCTCTCCGATAAAACAGATTCCCGTACTGTCTTTTTTCTTCGCAATGGACAAATGAAGTTCTTCCGCAATCCGCCGTACTTCCGGTTTTGGAACCTCCGCAAGCGGAAACAGAATGGAGTCAAGACAGGAGCGGTTTACTTCCGCAAGGAAGTACGACTGATCTTTATTGCGGTCTGCGGCCTTTTCAATCGATGGCATTCCATGGTAGACACCATTTCTTGCATAATGTCCTGTCGCAAGCACATCAAATCCCTTTTCACGAGCAAACTCAAGAAAGGAATCAAACTTGATATATCGATTGCAGAGAATATCCGGATTTGGTGTACGACCAGCCCGATACGTCGAGAGAAACTGTTCAAATACATTGGTCCAGTATTCTTCAATAAAATCAATCCGCAGTAATGGAAGTCCAAGCGAGTCCGCAACACTTCTTGCGTCATCCCAGTCCTTTTCCTGGGAACACTGATCGCCATCCAGCGTAGGATTGCCAAGAATATCGGAATTGGTAATAGAATCCCAGTTACGCATAAAAGCGCAGGTGACATCATATCCCTGCTCTTTTAGTAAATATGCGACTACAGCGGAATCCACGCCGCCGGATAATCCAACAAGTATTCGTTTCATGCGTGTCAATTATAGTACAGAAAAGCGGGAGCCGATATGACTTCCGCTTCACATTCACTCCGTTTGAAGTATGGGGTCCCCGTTCGAACAGGTGGGAAAACTCGGGCAGGTTGCCGGGCAGGCATTCATCGCGATGCGGCGAAGCTCTTCCGGCACAAATACCCCGATTTCCTCACTGTCATATCCAACCTGGAAGCTCCGCTCATTCAGAATGATTGGGCGCTTTAGGATAGAGGGGTTCTGCTGAATGAATTTAATCAGTTCATTGACCGACATACTGTCGATATCAATGTTATTCTGAGCGATAATTTTGGAACGTTTGGAAATCAGGTCGTCTGTTCCGTTTTCCGAACGCATCAGAAGATAGCGGATCTCTTCATCATCCAGGAGTGTTTTGAAAATGTTCTTCTCCACGAATGGGAGATTCCGGTCTTTCAGCCATTGCTTGACCTTACGGCAGCTGGCACAGCCGGGAGAAGTATAGACGACTATCATACAGACCTCCGTTCAGCTTAAAGCTGAAGAATCGCAGTAGCGATCGAGAAGTAAACAAGCAGAGAAATCGCATCGATGATGGTTGTCAGCATTGGAGATGCGACAACCGCGGGGTCTAGTTTTGCCTTGGAAACAAGCAGTGCAAGTGTCGAAGCAATGATCTTCGCCACAAAGACAGCACATACGACGGTAAGGCATACCGTAATCGCAATCGTAAGCGGCACATGGTCAATAATCATGGCCTTCGCAAAGCAGGCAACGGAAAGCGTAATACCGCACATGACACCGACCCGCATTTCCTTCCAGACAATCTTTAACATGTCATGGAATTCAATCTGGCCTAGTGACAAGGCACGTACTACTTCGGTACTGGCCTGCGCACCCGAGTTACCGCCTGTATCCATCAGCATCGGAATGTAGGACGATAAGACAATATATTTGCTTAAAGCACTTTCAAATCCAGTGATGATCTTTCCAGTAAAGGTCGCACTGATCATGAGCAGCAACAGCCAGGGAAAGCGTTTCTTCCATGTTTCGATGACACCGGTCTTCAGATACGGCTTATCGCTCGGGATGATCGCGGACATACGTTCGAAGTCCTCGGTCGTTTCCCGTTCCATGATGTCGAGTACATCATCGACGGTGATAATACCGACCATACGATTTTCCTTATCAACGACCGGCAGTGCCTCAAAATCGTATTTCTGGAAAATATGCGCAACTTCTTCCTGGTCAGTGCTGGTATTGCATGATACAACATCCTCATGCATGATGTCACCGATCAGTTTATCCGAGTCATTAATGACCAGATACCGCAGTGCGACGGTTCCCAATAAGAACCGTTTGGCATTCAGTACATAGCAGATATTTACAGTTTCGGAATCCATTCCGATATCCCGGATCCGCTCAATCGCTTCCTTTACCGTCATGTTTTCCATCAGGTCGACAAACTCGACGGTCATGACCGATCCGGCAGAGTCATCCGGATACTGAAGCAGATGATTGATGTCATTCCGGGTTTCCGGACGGGCGTTGGAAAGCAGCTTCTTTACAACGTTGGCCGGCATCTCTTCTAACAGGTCTGCCGCATCATCGGCGTAAAGATTATCGATGATCGCACCAGCTTCCTTTTCGGAAAGTGAAGTAATGATATATTGCTGGGACTCGACATCCAGCAGTGCAAATACATCCGCCGCAAGCTCTTTGGGAAACAGACGAAACATCTTCAGCATGTCTTCGTCTTCCATCGCTTCCATTACTGCGGCAAGATCCGCATCGTTCATATCCTGCGCCTTACCGCGCAGACCCGCATACTGCTTGTTTTTCAGCAGGTTGCGGAAGGAATCCAGTTCCTTTTCCACATTGAATTCTTCCATGGCAGTACCTCCGTAACATGATTCTCATGAATGTGTGTTCTCAACGGAACGGATAACGGTATACCTTCACTCATGAAAATCACCTCCCTTCGGCCAGAATGCCCTTCAAATATTCTACGTTCAAACCCCGCCTTGTTCAAGATTGCAAAGGCGGGGTTCTGTGTTATTTTTGTGAAATGCCAAAATCGGTCATTACTCTAGCGGTGTCTGATGATAGTTGCCGATGACCCGCTCTACTGTACTGATGGTAATAAACGCCCGGGCATCAGCCGCCTTGATATAACGAAGCACATCATTCACCTGATAGGTATTAACGGTCAGAATGAGGCAGGTTCTCTCCTGATGGGAGAAGCCCCCTTCCGCATTCATCCTGGTAATTCCATGATTACAGGCAAGAAATACCGCGCCGCATACTTCATCCGGATGTGATGTCACAATCTCAATCCGGGAGTATTTATACCGCTGATGCATGGAATTGACGATTTCCGTACTGACAAACTGATAAATGATGGAATACAGTGCCTTATCCCATCCAAACAGAAGACCCGCAAGCACCAGAATCACCGCATTCCCCGCCATGACATAATTCCAGGTAGGAATGTTATATTTTGAGGACATCCAGATCGCAATGAAATCCGTACCTCCCGAACTTGCATTATTCCGCAGCACCACACCCATCGAGATACCGGAAATGACACCACCGAACACCGAAACAAGTAGTATATCCGCTGTGATCGGTTCGACTGGAATCAAAGCCGTAAATACGGAGCTTAACGTAAAGAACAGGCCGGAATAGATCATAAACTTCGGGCCAATATGCTTCCATACAATGCATACCGTCACAATATTCAATGCGAAATAAATGATACTGAAGCTCAGATTAATATGAAAATACTGCAGTAATGTCTGCGAAAGAAGCCGGGCAATTCCGCCATAGCCGCCAGGAAAGAGATTTGCCGGTTTGACAAACCGATTCATTCCAAAGGAATAAACCAGGGAAGCGATGATGACACACAGAATTGTATATCCATCATGTTTCCCGAAATGAAGATCCAGTTGTTTCTTTGTACTGTCTGTCATAACTGTGTTAAGCGCAATTCTGATTTAATATCGCCTGAAATTGTTCGCAGAGCGTCATCTGACGCTTTACCATACGGCTGTCATAGGGAATCGTAAGGTGAATTCCGGAAAGGAAGAACAGCTCTGTTGCTTCGCGATGAATTCCCTTCCAGGATACTAACATCGACGCATTGATCCATGGGCCCTCATCTTTTGCCCGCATGGGAAAGAAGATGAGATTCATACGTTCCGATAACAGAATCGGAAACTTCCGTTTCACACCGCATAGATGCCGTACCGCATCAATCCGTCCATTCATGGAGCTGCCATAGGTAAGACACCATTCATTGAGGATGACCGAAGGTTTTCTCGGATCGTAAACTACACTTCCATCCCCAAGTACCAGTTCGGTTCCTTTCTCCGAAGGATTGAGCAGTAAAACCGTTCTTACGTCCGGGCTGCACATCCCTGGCACCCTGCACATCCCATACTGGCTGGCTGTGACGTAAGAATCACTGCCGTACCATCTGCCATGATCATTCCATTCATTTCATTAATTGGAAGAATGCTTAAGGCAGGAAGCGGAGTAAACAATTCCGCAAGAATACTGCGAATACTGGCTGGATCATAGAAGGAAGCTGACACATAGATGCGAAGCTGTACCATATCTTCAAGATCCCCTCCTGCTTCCATACAGACACTCTGCAGTTTCCGCAGTACATAAAAGAGATTCGTACGAAGGTCTTCCCCTGCGGATAAACCATCTTCTTTTAAAGCGTCAACCGAAGAAAGAAACAGAAAATCCCCGACCTTCAGTCCTTCTGCCAGTTCTGTATGAATGGGTGTTCCAAGATCATTCATAACTATCAATCCTCATAATAAGGTTCATCGCGGTCATCGAAATCACTGTCATCAGATTCCTCAAACAGTCCGTAATACCGGTCTTCCCGGCGCTGAAAATAAACTTCACGATGCTGGATTAAAGCGCGATAGAAAATCACAAACGCTGCCATGAAACTTACCAGCATCGATATCACCGCAAGCATGTCTCCGAATGTTTCAATCATTCCTAACATATACCTCAGTCTTTATAATACGCCCGGTTTGAGCTGTTCGAAAGCGGAAAGTCCTTCATAGTTCATCTGTCTTACCGCTTCATACAGCACAATCGCCACCGTATTTGATACATTCAGGCATCTGGCATCTTCTGCCATGGGAATCCGAATGCATCGCTCACGATTCGCTCTAAGAATTTCTTTAGGAATTCCTGTGGATTCCTTCCCAAACACAAAATAGATCTCCTGTTCCATGGAATAGGAAAACGAATCAGGCACCTTGTCTCCATAGCGGGTCGTGAAATAATACTCGCCAGGATGTCCAGAGACAAATTCCTCCCAGGAGGAATGCACTTCCACATTAACCAGATCCCGATAATCCATGCCAGCCCGCCGCAGATGAGCTTCATCGAGATAGAACCCAAGCGGTTCAATCAGATGAAGTTTTGCGTGAAATGCGGCGCAGCTGCGTATGATATTTCCGGTATTCTGAGGAATCTCCGGTTCATAGAGCACCACATGAATCATGCGTTTCTTCCTTTCAGGGATAACAAGGAAATTCCACCGAAGATCACCAGGGTAATAACAATAATCCGCAATACCAGATCAAAGAAGAAACTGCCGGGAAACAGATTAATCATGATGGATGTTCTCGGATCAAGAAGCCAGAGATCATTATCGAAGAACAACAGGTGGAAGTTTGTCCAGAAGGCATTGAAATCTGCCAGTGCCCAGATCGCAATGAATACAATCAGAAGCACTACCATTCCAACTCCGGTGATCCAGCCATCATGAAGCACCGTAAATAACGACTTACGCCCATAGTACATCGCCCCAAAAAGCAGAATGACCGCCACAATTGCACATAGATTTCTTACGGTTACTGCCCGCTGATAGAGATCACGTACATCTACCATATGAAGCGTTTCCCGCTCATTGAACACTTCCCGCGTTACACCATTCACTTCAGCTGTAACGACAATGTCATTCCTTGTTTCCCGCAGGTAATCCAGCAATGCCATGGTCGCATTCAGGTTATCTTCCGCGTTCATTCCGGTATAGGAACTCGTATCATTCTTTTCATATTCCCTGCGGTAGAATCCCTGATTAAAACAGCAGACATCAATTACTGTCGCTAGAATCGCAACGCTCGCCAGGAAACAGGCCAGAATCGAACAGAGCTTACTCGCCTTCATTCAGCCAGTTCTCCAGTTTACGTAACGCCTTCCCACGATGAGAACGGCGATTTTTTTCTTCAGAGGTCATTTCAGCCGATGTAATTCCTAGTTCAGGAAGATAGAAGATCGGATCATAGCCAAAGCCATTCGATCCCCTTGGCTCTTTCGCTACTTCGCCATACCAGGTGTCAAAGAATACCTTCGGTTCCTTCCCTGGTGCACACCAGGCAATGGCACAGGCATAGTGACAGGTACGGTCTTCCGCATCCTGTACAAGTTCAATAATCTTCTGATTCTTAATGTCATAGGAGGTTTCATGTCCCATCCAGCGCGCACTGTGGATTCCCGGTTCTTCGTTTAACGCCGCAATACAGATGCCACTGTCATCCGCAATCGCTTCAATGCCAAATCGATCGGTCACCGATTGTGCCTTGATTACTGCGTTTTCCTGAAATGACGTACCGGTTTCTTCCGGTTCTACTGCTTCGGGAAGATCTGCCAGGGAGAGCACACGATATCCCCTTGGCTCCAACATAGCTTTAAATTCCCGAAGTTTGCCCTGATTCGTACTTGCGACCGCAATCGTTTTTTCCATAGGAGTTTCCTTTCAATCTGACAGAATAATCTTCTGATAAAAACTGTTCCACCTGTGCCCGATAGACAGAATGGAAGGAGGACAGCCGCCCCTTCCCCTCCACCAGAGGATCAATATAGCGACGTTTGGCATCGACGATGATGCCATCGGAGTCGGAGACCGTTACTTCATATAACCCAGTAAACCAGTCCCAGGCATCCTTCAATGCGCTCTTATTCAATTTCTCGATCACTTCCGGTTCGGTTGTATATAAGTCATCCGGAGTAAGAATGTGCTGCTGTATCGCATCCTTCAATATCCGTGACAGTAATTCCATGCCATAACGGTCATTATTTCCTGAATATACCGCACCGCATAACAGTGATGCCTCCGCAAAGTGATACGCGATCTCTTCCTGATGAAACGTCAGTTCTTCTTCCCCTGCTTCATTCTCAGTAATAAAGAGATCTTTCACCACAGTTCCCGAAAAGGATGCAGGCCGAATGCCATAATTCACCGCATTTTCAAGTGTATATTCAAGCCGGTCACAGGAGAGCCCCGGCGCATCGTTATCCGCAATCGGATACTGATGATAATTCGATACCTGAGAAACCGGAATTCCGACATCCATAAGAATACGCATAAGTACTGGATCCCTGCGGATCAGCTCTTCTGTTTTTTCCTCTGTGAATTCCTGTTTCAGATAATCGTGATTCATGAAATCCACCACATGGGAAAAGGCAGGCGTAGCGATATCATGATATAACCCCGCAAGTGATGCGGTAAGATCATGTGTGAAGCGATATACCAGCAGCGCTACATTATATGAATGACGAGCCCGGGAATACCCTGGCATTCCATCAAACATGGGAATGGAGGTATAGTTCATCCCACAGTTCATATCAATCTGTTCTAATCGCTTCATCGCCTTGGAACGCATGGATGCCTGAACTGCCTGGGGAGTTAATAACGTCTTGTAAATACTCATACACCCAATCCTGCAAGAATCACCGCAATGATTAAGCCAGGAAGCAGGTTTGCGGTTTTAACTGTCTTTCCAAACAGAAGATTGACTCCGACTAAGGCAATAATCACCGATCCGCAAAGCGATAACGCATTCAGCCCGGCTTCTGTAAAGATTCCCTGAAGGAAAAACGCAAGAATGGTTACCCCACCCTGCAGAATTCCAACGGGAATAAAGGAAAATACAACTCCCTTGCCAAGAGAGGAAGCCATGACAAGAATAATCACAAAGTCCAGCAATGCCTTGGAAATAAGAATCGATGGAATCCCATAAATTCCATCTTCAATTGCACCGACAATGGCCATGGCACCGATACATACCGTTAAGGAAGCGGTCATGAATCCTTCCGTAAAGCGGGAATCCGATTCACTGCCAGTCTTACGCTTCAGATATTCTCCAAATCGTTCCAGCGCCGCTTCAATGTCCAGCCATTCCCCGATGAGACTTCCGATACACAGCGAAAGAATCATATTTAATGTGCCAACGGTTTCTATTCCTCCATCGGTAATCACCAGCATCTTGCTTAATGCACCGGCAATTCCCAATATGATGACTGCAGCACCATTTGCCTTGAGAACGGTTTCCCGCACATGTTCGGGAATTTTTGAACCGAACAGAATACCAAGAATTCCGCCGGCGATGATGGCAGCACAGTTAATCAGCGTCCCCACCGGTCACCTCAATCTGACAGGAGCGCATGGTTTCAAGCGCCGCAAGATGCTTTTCCGGTGTTACCCCGGCACAGCAGTCCGCATCTACCTTAATATCAATTTCCGGCATGGATGCCTTTAACAGCAGTGCATTACTGATCACACAGATATCCGTGCATAAGCCAACCAGTTCCACAGAGATCGGTTCTTTTTCATTTTCCTGCTTCAAAATCTCCGCAAGTTTTGTTGAACCAAAGGTAGGCTTCGGTACGAAGGTGACTCCGGTAAGGGAATCTCTCAATTCTTCATGAATCAGCCATCCTTCGGTTCCTTCAATACAGTGTTCTACCGGAAGGTGTTTTCCTTCATTGGTATTTAGATAGTCACTCTGATGCGTATCCAGAGTCGCATAAATATGGTCTTTTGGATAAGAGGCAATCTTTTCCTTTACAGCAGGAAGAATCGCAACTGCTTCTGGGGTTCCAAGACTCCCATCCACAAAATCCTTCTGCATATCCACAACAACAAGTATCTCTTTCATTACCCTTGCCCTCCAGGGAAATATTGTATCATTAAGGAAGCAGATACACACGAACCGCACACCCCGATCTGTTAAATTTCTTCTTGCAAAAAGAAAACGTACAGGTATAATAAAACGTGCGTATTGGGGTATAGCCAAGCGGTAAGGCAACTGGCTCTGAACCAGTCATTTCGGGAGTTCGAATCTCTCTACCCCAGCTCATCCCGGGAAACCGGGTTTTTATTTTCCTTATCAATTATCCGATCCAGCGGCAGAACTGACGCGGTGTCATATTCAGCTCTTCCCGAAACGATGATATGAAGTGGCTGGCGGAAGAAAAACATAACCGTTCTGCCACCTCTTCAATGGAATATCCTTCCATAAGCAGGGTTTTACTGCGTTCTATTTTGCGCATTCTCACATATGCAGAAAATGACAGTTCCATCTCACTGCGGAATTTATGGGAAAGGTAGGAAGCACTGTAATTCATCGCCTCTGCTGTTTCCTGTAAGGTGATCTTTTCTTCCAGATGTACTGTCACATACTGCACTACCTGTTCAATCACACTTGAATGAGATCTGTTACGGCGTCTAGACAGGGAATAATCAATCATATGCAAAGCGACCTTGCGAAGATGTTCCAGAGTGGAAGAAACATCTTCTGCCTGATCAAGCAGATAGAAGTCCGAAAGCAGTTCCTGATTGATCTCATCTTCTTCGATTCCAGAGGAAATCATGACACCCATGATCTGACAGATGATATATAAGCCCATGGTTTTAAGCGCTTCCTTGGAGTCCTGATTCATGATGGCAGTCGATGAAAACTCCTTGAAAAAGGACTCAAAAGATTCATATGCCCGAGGATCCAGATTGCGAAGATCCTGGATGAACTGATGCTTAATCCTTGCACTGTTAAGGTAGGAAGGCCCCCGGATGGAGATCAGACTGGATAATGTATGTTTCATATGGCTAGAATACCAAAAAGCCCTCCCGAAGGAAGGCTCAACTTCTCAGATCGCAAGATTTCCGCAATCGCAGACAAGCTCAGTACCAGTAACAGGCTTGCTTGCCGGATCACAGAGGAAGAGAATACATTCTGCGACCTCAGAAGCTTCAGAATAATGAGGTGCAAGTGGATTGTTGGCTGCCATCGCTGCTTCAATTTCAGGATTCGCCGCAAGATAATCCACCAGCATCTGTGTCGCAATTCCACCAGGGTGAACGCTGTTGACACGAATCTTATCTTTCGCAAATACATATGATGCGTGCTTGGTGAGATTACGTACACCTGCTTTGGATGCGTTATATCCCGCATCATTACCAGTATCTGGTCCTGCCTTGATTCCGCCAATAGAGGAGACATTGACGATGGCGCTGTAGCACCCCTTCTTCAATACCTCATATCCAAGTTTCATACCCAGGAATACCGAATCAAGATTTGTATTGACTGTAGATTTGAACTCCTCGTAAGAGATGGTCAGAATATCCTTCTGCAGAATTACTGCTGCGTTATTTACCAGATAATCAATCTCACCGAATTTTTCCTTAATGAATTCCACTAAACGCTGCCAATCCGCTTCTGAACCGACATCCATTGTAAACGGAACATAATGTTCGCCCAGCTCTTCAGCAGCCTTCACCAGCTTGGCTTCGGTACGGCCGATACCGATCACCGTAGCACCTTCTTCGATAAACTTAGCGGCAGTCGCATAGCCAACGCCCTGCCCAGCACCGGTTACTACCGCAACCTTGCCATCAAAACGACTCATACATACCCTCCTCTGTCATTTGAGTCCATAGTAATTCAAAGAATTCTGCAATTAATCACAGAAAACGGTCATAAAATATCAGAATCATGTGATTTCTGATATCGGTTATGAAATGAGATAACACTGATTTCTTCAAGATCATACAGGATGAGAGGACATTGGTTCCTTCATTGAGAAGCACATGGGATTGCGGTAAAATAAACAGGCAGAAATGAATGAAGAAGGAGAAATTATGGCTGTTCGTACAAGATTTGCGCCGAGTCCGACCGGATATATGCATATCGGAAATCTCAGAACTGCCCTGTGGGCATATCTGATCGCTAAGAAAGACCCCGAAGGAGTCTTTATCCTGCGTATTGAAGATACCGATCAAGGCAGACTCGTAGAAGGCGCAACAGATATTATTTATGACACCATGAAGTCATGTGGTCTCAAACATGATGAAGGACCGGATGTTGGAGGACCAGTTGGCCCATATGTGCAGAGTGAACGGGTTCGCTCTGGACTTTATCTGAAGTATGCGGAACAGCTGATTGAACTTGGTGGTGCCCATTACTGTTTCTGTGATGAAGAGACTATTGCGGAGGCGAAGAAGAATTCTGAGGGTGACAGTTTCAAATATGAAGACCCCTGTTCCCATCTTTCCCTCGAGGAAGCAAAAAAACGTGTTGCGGCTGGGGAACCTTATGTCATCCGCCAGACCATCCCCTCAGAAGGGTCTACCTCCTTTGATGATGAGGTATTTGGTCATATTACTGTAGAGAATTCCATTCTGGATGAACAGGTATTAATCAAGAGTGATGGTTTCCCTACCTACAACTTTGCGAATGTCATCGATGATCATCTGATGGGGATTACCGATGTGGTACGAGGAATGGAATACCTTTCCTCTACTCCTAAATACAATCTGATCTACGATGCCTTTGGCTGGGAGAAACCTCGATACATTCATTGCCCGCCGGTAATGAAGGATGAACATAACAAGCTTTCCAAGCGCAATGGCGATGCGTCCTTCCAGGATCTCATGGCAAAAGGTTATATTCCTGAAGCTGTACTGAACTACATTGCGATGCTTGGATGGAGTCCGGAAGACAATCAGGAAATTTTTACTCTGGATGAGCTCGTGCAGGCATTCAATGTGAAACACATCGGTCAAAACGGCGCAATCTTTGACCCGGTCAAGCTGACCAGCGTCAACGGACTCTGGCTCCGTGGTATGGACCTTGACTCCTATTTCAAGATTGCGGAGCCCTATATCCGTGAGGCAGTTACGAAGGATTATGATCTGAAAAAGATTGCGGCTGGTGTTCAGCAGCGTGCCAATACGCTGGCCGAGATCCCGCCGATGCTGAATTTCTATGATACCTTCCCTGCCTATACCAACGATCTCTATATCAACAAGAAGATGAAGACCGACCCTGCCGTTGCATTGGAAGCGCTGAAGGCGAGTCTTGACGTATTGAAGGAACAGGATGACTGGAGTCATGATGCCTTACATGACAAGCTCATGGAATTACCCGCAAAGCTTGGCCGAAAGAACGGCCAGGTACTCTTCCCACTTCGGGTAGCGATCTCGGGAAAACCTTCGACTCCAGGCGGAGCGATTGAAATTGCGGAGATTCTTGGCAAAGAAGAGACCTTACGTCGTCTTGAACTATCTATTCAGCAGCTGGAGAACCAATGATTGACCGTCGTACCATCACGGAAACTGAACTGAATCGGTTTGTGTCAAACCACCATTATGTTCACTACATGAAAACGGCAGACTGGGGACGATTCAAACAGCGTACGGAAGGCAGTAAGTATTACTGTCTTGGCTTCTATGAAGAAGATCATCTGGTTGCCAGTGCCATGGTTCTGGAAGATTCCTTTCTAGTCCATAAGTATTGTTATGTGCCAAAAGGCCCCTGCCTGGATTATGGCAACTTTGAGCTTCTTCATGATGTCTTATTATCGCTTCAGGAGTTTGCGGAAAATCATCATGCACAGTTTCTTCGCATCGATCCGGATGTCATCCGCATGAGCCGGACGATTACCGGTGAACCGGATGGCATAATCAATAATGAGGCAGTTACGGAACAGCTGACTTCAATTGGATTTATACATCGGGGATACAACTATGCGTACGATGGAAGCTGGACCAACCGGTATACGTTAATTGTCAACCTGGATCGCTCCGAAGAAGAAATCCTGAGCGGGTTTTCGAAACCCCGCCGAACCAGTCTGAACCGCCATCAGGTTTCTGGGGTTATAACACGTCTTGGCACAGAAGATGAACTGTCTAGTCTGATGGAGTTTGAAGTAATGTTAAGCAGACAGGATGGATTCAAACCGCATTCCAGAGAATTCTTTGAATCTCTGCTTGACTGTTTTGGATCCCATGTGAGATTTTATCTTACAACGGTATCCCTGAACACGATGATTCAGGGAATCCAGTCTGAACTGGACTCAAAGAAATACCGCAAGGATCCAGAAGCTCGTGCCGCAAAGGAAGCCGAACTCATCAAAGTAGCTGACCTTCAGAAAACCTATGGAGATATCGTTCCCATTGCGGGAGGAATCTTCCTGCAGGAAGGCGATATGAGCTGGGATCTTTACACCTATAACCATAAGGAATTCAACTTCCTGAAGCCAGTGGATAATCTCCATCTCTATGCGATGAAGGATATGAAGGCACTTGGAGTAAAGCGATACGATATGTGTGGCTTCTCTGGCGTGACATCCAAAGATGATCCAGAGTATGGATTATATGCCTATAAGCGCTCCTTTGGGCCGGAGTTCATCGAGCAGATCGGAGAATTCGATCTGGTTCTGAATCCTTCTGCTTATGCCCGATTCAAAAAAGAAAAATCACTTGAAGTGCGGGCACGCCATAAATACTGGCGTTTACGATACAAAACAAAATGATTCTGTGGTGGGAGACAACTCCCGCCTTTTTAAATGGAGTGCCCCATCAGGAACACTCCAGTTCAAGCTTATGCGGATTCGTTTGATTTTACGTTCTTAAGCACTTCTGCCTTCTTCGCCTCATTGGCTTCAAACTGCTTGTGGATATTATCGATATCTTCAAGACTTCCTCCGCCTGTGTCATTAGGATCACGCAGTTCCCCTTTCTCTACTAACCGCAGGAATGCGTCTACAACATCCGGGGTCAGCTGGGTTCCGGAGACTTCACGGATAATGGAAACTACTTTGTCAAAGTTCATCCGTTTCCGGTATGGACGATCGGAATACATCGCATCGAAGGTATCCGCCACCGCAATGATCTGGGCAACTCGCGGGATTTCATCCTGCTTGAGTCCACGGGGATAACCCTTCCCGTCTGGTCGCTCATGATGAAAGCCAGCTCCAATCGCAAGATCAGGCATAATACTGATATCCTTCAAAGCGGTATATCCAAGGGTAGAATGTGACTTGATAATATTAAATTCCTCATCGGTCAGTTTCCCAGGCTTATTCAACACTTCAGGCGGCACACCAATCTTTCCGATATCGTGGAGAAGCGCGATATTGTAATACTTCTCAACCGTTTCCTTGTCATATCCAAGTTCTTCGGTCAGCTTACGTGTATATTCCGCAACCCGCATGGAGTGACCGTTGGTATAGCGATCCTTCATATCGATGATCTTCGCGAATGCTTCGGTCATCTCACGGATATACGTCTTATCTTCTTCTGCCTTAGCTTCGTAAATTCTGGTCTTTCTACGGATAACTAACATGGCGATAAAGCCTACCGCAAACATGCCCGCAATAATCATGAGCAACTGGAACCAGAGCTGTTCATGAATGGCGCGTTCTTTACGGATCAGAACACTCATTTCCTTACTTCCGCGTCCCAACGCATCCGCAAGATTCATGACAAAGCGATAATCTCCGCCTTTGAGGTTGGTATAGTTAATCGGAATCAATTCATTGCGAAGTACAGTTGTTGGGGTGTTGTCAAACCCTTCCAGATAATAGGATACCTGCGGATTCAACAGGGAGTAGTTATATACAAAGCTGTAAATCGTAAGTTTCTTTACGGAAGAAGAAATTGTGATCGTTCCATCTTCATTCGGATAGATCAGTTCCCCATCTGCTTCCACAAAGGGAACTGCCATCTTAAGATCCGCGACATCCTCAAACGGAGTATCGATATTTACCCGGTCTACTCCGCTGGTCCCGGAGATATAGAGATCACCATTCTCTGTTAATGCGCTGTAGGAATTCGCAGTTGCGATGGTGGAAAGACCATTTTCCCTGCCATAGAACACCGGTGTAATCTCACCGTTTTCCAATAACGTTGTGGAGGGAACAACATAGATTCCGTTACTGCTGAGAATCCACATATCCCCGCTGGCACTCTCATACAGATCAAAGTTATTGGAATACGGGAATTCCCGGATCGTTTCTACATGATAAGACTCATCCATATAAGAGATGGAGTTGCTGGTGACGATCCAGAACACATGATGTTCCGAATCCTTCTTTAACCGCATGACAACATCGGAACCAAGTCCATCTTCGACACCTACATGCTGGACTTCCTGCCCATTGAGAATATATATTCCATCCCCATCCGAGCCAAACAGAAGATCGCCATTATCCGCTTCTGCGACCGTGAGAATATCCGCATTGCTTAATCCATTGCCCGAATGATAGGAACCGGAAATCACACCATCTTGTATCGCTATAACACCGCCTCCGCTGCATGGCGCAAGGATCGTTCCATCTTCCAACTGATAGGAGGTACGAATCCGCTCCGATGGCATGCCATCAACAGTGGTATAACAGATTATCTGACTTCCATCGTAATACACCAGGCCATAGGAACTGTAGGTCGCAATCCAGAGATTCCCATCACGATCAGGAATAATAGAACGAATACGGGAATGACCGAGCAAATCAATCAGATCCCGCTCGGCATATTCTTCTCCTGACGCATTCGTAATGCGATCTACCGGCCAGGAAGTTTTCACTCCATCGGGCCCAAGTACGACTAATCCGGTATCCGAGCCGATCATAAGATCGTCCCCATACTTACATGTCGTATTGACAACCATTTCCGATAGATTATATGGCTCGGAAAGATCCGCAAACTGATTCGGAACGATTTTCATTACACCTTGGCGGGAAGAAGTAAACCAGATGTTTCCTTCATAATCGGAGCGCAGATGTTCAACGGAATTGTTGAGCGGCACATTATCCATGATCTGTAATTCACCATGTTTGGACATCGCGATGCCATTATCCGCAACATACCAGATCTGATCGCCAAAGATGCCGATTTCATTGACATAGGAAAGCGGAGCTACATCGATGACCTCCACATGATTCAACCCATTCTGAGTGAGCTCTCCATAATATACTTCAGATGACTCTGTCCCAAGATATACATAGCCAGGATGGTCTGCGTCAGGAAGAACTGAACGGACATGAGGAATCGATAATGCTTCTTCATCCAGGAAGACCGAAAGTTCCCGGTTTTTCAGCGTAAATACCGCGCCATCCTGGGTCACACCATAGATGATGCCATCGGCACCGGTTTCCATGCGGCGGATATACTGTTCCGATAACCGCCAGTCTTCAATCAATTCAACTGCACCAGTATCATCCGTTATCGCTAAACCCCTTGCCGTACCAAGATAAATCACGCCATTCAAGTCTTCCGTAATACTGCGTACTGAAAGACTCTTTAATCCATCATTCTTATTGATCATGCGGAACTGCCCCTGCTCCATAACGCCAGCACCGCTGTCGTTGGTTCCGACCCAGAGACGATCCAGATGGTCCACATAAAGACTTACCACACTGGCGATACCGTTAGTGGAGTCATATCGTTCAAACTCATTCCCATCATATCGAATCAGACCAGAATAACTTCCGATCCATAAAAAACCTTCTTCCGTTTCCGCAATCGCATTGGCTTCCGAAGTAGGAAGACCATTGGAATTATTGTATAGAACAGCAGAATACCCATCATCGGCTTCCGAAGGGTCGATCGCTAAAACATTCGACGATTCTTCCTGCCCTTCTTCCGCGTTTACAGGCAGGAACGAGGAACCGATCCCAATCGCTAAAAGAAAAGCGATAAGAACTTGGGATATCATTCGATAAAAACTTAAATCACGCATGTGTTATCTCACTTCTTTTTGAAACGTTATACAAGAAATATTATATGACGGATCATTCATTTGTATGCATTCTTTGCATTATGGGGGTACGCAGAGAATCGCAAAAGAAAATGCGGAGAACCCGCATCCTCTTAAGATAATTCCAATGTAACTTTCACGGCTCTGGCGCTTTGGGCATCCATTGCGATCCGTTTGCCATTACAGCAAACAATCACGCCATACTCCCCAAGATTGAAGATCATCGACAGCAGACTCTCTTCTTCAAAGAGAGCGGATTCCCGAATGGATCGGCCTAGAAATCCAATCAGCCAGACGACTTTGCAGGTGATGCCGGAAGAAATCTCAGATAAATTACGCATATCTATGCCCTGTTCAGGCTTTGAGATTCGTTCCTGAAGGGGATTTCCCTTCTGCCTGCCTTTCTCTAAGTTCAATCTAGCAGACCATATGCCGATTAGGAAAGACGAACTTTCAATTTCTTGTCCGGAGTTTTACAGCCAGGTTTAATAATTTTGGATACACTGTTTCAAACAGATGATAGAACAGCGGATCCAGGACATAGTTGAATTCGCCGATATATTCTTCAATCACGACCGGCCAGGCAGACTTGAACATCGTCAATCCATCATCCAGCGTTCCTTCCACGCCACCGAAGCTGCATACGGGAATATGAAGTTCTGCACACCGTTCCAGACACTTTGCGTACAGGAAGTAATTCGCCCGCACCCGCATGTATTTTGTGTTATTCCCCATATAGAAGAATTCCATCCGCTTCTCATTGAAACAGACCATCTTCCCACAGAGAACCACTTCATCCTGTGCTTCCTCCTGTTTCCAGGATTCATACAGTTCAATATCCTTCTGGTCATTTTCCATCTGCTTCTTCAGCCGGGTTTCTTCTTTTACAGAAGATGCCTTTGTTAAAGCGGCTTCACATTCGGATAAATCGTTTCTCAGCTTTGTGAGTTCCGTTTCAAAGTTGAGCTTTGCGACCATGATCAGCGCATGCTCACCATATACCTCTGCCATATGTCTGAAGTAATCTTCATTGCGCAGCGCGACATGTTGGCGGGTTTCCGTCTTATGAATCGCCGAAGCCAGATCACTAATATATTCCGGACCTTCATAGGCAACTGCACCACGCTTTTCAGCGGTACGGATGGATTGACGGGTATTCTTCGCAAGGTGATTCTGCCAGTCTTCTTCCATATGCATGATCACGTTATAGCGGGGCTGGGTCGCTTCTTCAATCCGTTTGGTGAAGCCCTTATGAACTGCCCCGAAAGATTGAATGGTTTCAATGACATCTTCATTCATAGGATCATGATCAAGGTCTTTTTCATGAATGTCATAAGTCTTATAAACCACATTCGGGTCAAACCGCAGTACAATCGCATGATGTTTCTTAGCCAGTTGTTTTAATGCGTTCAGGGTAAATAACACAAGTTCTTTGCTATGCCAATCCATCACCGGTCCCCGGGTGATATAGCAGAGCGTCTTCCCTGCCCCAAGACGACGAAACAGAACCAGAGCGGTCGCCACAACTTCTCCATCATCATTAGTCACATGTGTAAAGACGCTGTCCCAATTGTCTTTAATCGATGCCCATTCATGGCATTGAAACAGGGTGTTCTGATTACTGTTGATGACAAACTGATCCATGACTTCCGGATCCGTATCGGTATGAAACTGATATGCCATAACTCCTCCCGGTATCACTGATTGTACAATCAATCTTCTACATAAGAAAACCCCGTTTCCGGGGTTACGTGACATGTACGGGATTCGAACCCGTGAATGCTGCCTTGAGAGGGCAGTGTGTTAAGCCGCTTCACCAACATGCCATATAAAGAGACCTGAAGCCTCTTTATTATATAAGATTTCCGTTAAGCCGCAAGTGCTTTCTTTGCGGTATCGCAGAGCTCTGTGAATGCCTTCTCATCGTGGATAGCAATCTCACTGAGCATCTTACGGTTGATGTTGACATTCGCAACTTTCAGACCGTGCATCAGCTTGCTGTAGCTGAGATCATTCAGACGTGCAGCTGCGTTGATACGGGCGATCCAGAGTTTACGCATATCGCGCTTTGTCTGCTTACGGCCGATGTAGCTGTACTTCAGTGAATGCATTACCTGCTCATTGGCTGTCCGGTAAAGAAGATGTTTGGAACCGAAGTAGCCCTTCGCAAGCTTCAATGTCTTTTTACGACGATTACGCGTCGGTGTAGAACCTTTTACTCTCATGTTGTGCCTCCCTCAATTAACCCTGCAGAAGCTGACGATCACGCTTTGCGTCAGTCTTGTCGAGCAGAGTCGGCTTTCCAAGATGCTTCTTCTGTTTGTGTGTCTTGTTGGCAGCGAAGTGGGATACATAGTTGTGTCCGCGTCTCAGCTCGCCGGATCCTGTAACCTTGACACGCTTAGCGAATGTCTTTTTGGTCTTCATTTTGATCTTCTTGGGTTTCTTTGCTTTCGCCTTCATTTCTGAATCCTCCTGTTTTACGACTTCTTTTTGGGAGACAGTACCACGGACATGGTGTTGCCTTCCATATTCGGCTGCTTATCTACAACAGCCAGATCGGAGATCTGCTCGATGAACTTGTTCATGACAGCCTCACCAACTTCTTTCCGGGTGATCATACGACCACGGAAACGCATATCGATCTTGACCTTCTGTCCTTCTTCCATCCATTTCCGTGCCTGTTTCAGCTTGGTGTCAAAGTCATGCTGATCAATCACGGGAGACAGACGAAGCGGCTTAATCTCGGTCGTATGCTGCTTCTTCTTGGCTTCACGAGCTTTCTTCTGCTCATTGAAGTGATATCTGCCGAAATCAAGAATCTTGCATACAGGCGGCTTGGCATTCGGGGCTACACAATAGAGATCCAGTCCCATGTCATTCGCTGTCTGAATTGCTTTTCTTCGTTCCATGACGCCGAGCTGTTCACCATCCGGACTGATGACGAGCACCTCATGAAAGTGAATGTTTTCATTAACTAATTCTTCCGGTACATTCCGTTTCGGTTTAATATACTTCAAGCATTACCTCCTGTAAGTAAAGAAAGCAGGTACAGAAACCGCACCTGCCATGTTGAATAATCACAATCGTTATCCGGCATGGACCCAGGTCCCTCGGGACACTCGGGTGAGAAGTGGGTGCTTCTGCTTTCCGTTTACCTCTAGTATGATATCCGCTGCCTGCCCTACTGTCAACAACATTTTCATTAACTTCAACACCTGAATCGAGAGACAGCGAATGGATTGATTTCTTTGCCTGCCTGAATACTTTTACGGGAAAAGAAACCACCACAAGTTTACAATGAATTCATATGAAACAACAGATTCCTACAAGAGAAACCGCGGAAGCCATTCTGAGCGAAGGTTTAAAACTGAATCCAGGAAAATGGGGAGATCATTCACGGAATGTGGCAGCTTCAGCAGAAGCGATCGGAAGCCGGATTGGACTGGATCCAGATACCTGCTATGTGATTGGTTTACTCCATGACATTGGAAGAAGATACGGAAACCTTCAGTTAGCACATGTGTATTATGGCTGGAAGTATATGAATGAGCTTGGCTATCCGCTTTGCGCAAGAATCTGTCTCACCCACTCCTTTGCGATGCAGAAATTAGAAGGATATGGTGGAGCGTTTGATCTTACGGAAAAAGAAATCAATGAACTCGAACAGAATCTTCAATCCATTGTCTATGACGATTATGATCGTCTGATTCAATTATGTGACAATATCTCTGGTGCCTCAGGCATCATGAAGATAGAAGACCGGATTTCCGATATCATATCTCGCTACCCCAACTACCCACAGGAAAAGATGGAACTCACCTTACAACTCAAAGATGAGTTTGAACGTCGACTTGGAACAGATATCTATACCGTCACATGTGACGGACATACGGTGGATCATTATTAAAAGCCATACGAGATGTATGACTTTCATAAATTCACCGACACTTCTATTCATCGATTTCTTCACGATAAGTATCCCAATCTAATTCTGCCTCAGGAGTTGGAGATGCAGGTTCCTCAGGATAAGGCTCTACATACGAATCGGGTTCAGCAGAAGGCTCAGGTGACGGTTCATGAATGGGATCAGGGGAAGGTTCAGCTGGTGGTTCAGGTAATGGCCAGTAATACGATCCAAGTTCGAGATCTTCGATATGAAAATAGTAAGGAGTAATATATTCATTCAACGGATTAGCAGTAATTGCTAAGTCAATATTGTCAATGTGATCTCCATCACAAAAATCTGGCACTTTAAAAGTAATCGATGTTTCAGAAGTTGTAGTATTCACATAATCCCCAATAACAACCGTATAATCCTTAATCCCTGTAGTCCCTGTCCATGATAGTGTCGCATACCCATCTTCGACCTCCAGGCCATGATATCCGTAAGAATAATTAACTGAAACATAAGTGTTTTTTGTCACTTTAATCGGTGCAACTACAGATACAGGTGATAAGGGATCACTGTATGGATAGGCTGTGATCGTCAGCTCATAATCACCTTCAGGATAGTCAGTGTAATTTAAATACCCATTAGGAACATTATTCCCATCAAGTTTAAGTTCATAGTATGCAACTTTGGGGTTCTCATCCCACAAGGGTTTCCAGGTTTCGATCCCTGTCTTAACTGATATATTTGTTGGAACATCAATTGGATCACCATCAATCTTGATCAGGCGATAGCCTGTTCCAACTCCATCAAGAAGCAATTCTCCGGATTCTGAAACAGTGACAATCGTTCCATCTTTCCCGTCCTTGCCATCTTTACCATCAATTCCATTCTTACCTGCAGGGCCGGTATCGCCTTTGTCTCCCTTATCTCCTTTGTCGCCCTTAGGACCTGGGATACCCTGAGGCCCCGGAATACCCTGGGGACCTTGCTGGCCATTGGAACCATTGATTCCATTACGACCATCGATTCCGTCTTTACCGTCTCTCCCATCAATGCCATTTCTACCATCTGCCCCAGTTGAAAGGTTAAGATCGTTTATAGATTGAATCTCTTCTACAGATGCAATTGACTGCCAGTTCCCCTGTTCATCCTGATATTGAAGAATGCCATTACTGACACGTGTTTCTCCAGCTGATGAAGCACATCCTCCTAGCAGTAAAAGGCTTAATGCCATACATAATTGTTTTCTCATTGCGGGTTCCTCTTATATGGCTCAATTGTAGTTAATTTGAAAACTCAAAAATCACGGAAATATACAGATCCCACAGTTACGATCATTATTAAAAAAACGCACCTGATTCTTCTTCGGTGCGCTCCCCTTTATTCATTTCCGAAATCACTCAGATATCAAAGCCAGTGACGTTGATACGAACTTCACTGGGCTTATAGCCGGTCATGAATGTAATGTTGTCATAGATTCTGGACTGCGCCAGACCACAGACATCATTCACATTCGCTCCGTATGTAACACGGACATCAGCTTCAACCTTCAGCTGATTGTCTTCGATCTTTACGGATACCGGTTTCTTCTGGAGTGTTTTTCCGGAAGGAATGACAATATGTTCAATCTCCTGCATGGTGATTTCCGCAATTACCTGAAATACCGACTTATTAATTGCGATTACACCGGAACTCTGATCTTCCTTTAATACGACATAATCCATTTCTGTTACCTCTTAACGTTTTCCATTATAGCGCAAATAGCACATTTACGCCTTCTGTTTACGAAGCCGGATTCGAATCTCCCGGATCATCTTCATACCTAGTTTTTCCTGTTCCGCGCGATATTCTTCATAGTCTGGAAAAGATGCTTCAATCTGTTCGACATAGGTCCAGAAGTAATTCATGATATCAAGAAGATAAGCTTCATGAATCATATGGATAGACTCCGAACTGGCCATACCACGGGCAAGACATGCCTTCAGGTAATCACGGGTTTCTTCTGCTTCTGTTTCACTCCATGCGCTGAAACGTTCCGAATACCATTTTGGCTGAATCAGCAGCGAACCAATCACAGAGGTAAACCGCAGAATATCCGCATGCACATCTCCGCTTTGAAGTGCAGAGAGAATGGTGAAGAACGCATGCCACTCAAAGTCAACATTCATGACGCTGAGGAAGTACTCCGAAAGTACCTGTTCGAATGGATCCCCCGTAGTATAGGTATTTGTAACTACAAGCTGTTCACGGAAATCCAGAGGATTTTCCTTCAGTTCGGTAAGCGCCTCCAGGAACTCAATCATCTTCACTTCGTTATGAGAACAGCGAAGGAATTCTGTAATGTAGAAATACTGTGCCAGCATTTCTGAATCGGCCTTAAAGCTCGTAGAGAAGCCAACCGATTCCTTCATCTTATGAATCAGGAGTTCATTTAATGAAGAAGAAACCATGGATTTAAAGGTTCTCTCATCCATACCGATTCTGGCTTCACGGCTTTCCATCAACATTTCCGTATATACGGTTTCAAGCTGATGATCCACAACATCCAGACTGTCACGGATGGAACTCAACATCTTCTTCATGAAGCGGTCATTCCATACCATGTCAGGATTCTTATATACCACCTCATGTTCAATTTCACTCCAGAACCGATGGACCAGAGATTTGATCTGCAGCTCGAAGTTAATATAGCGATTATTGAACCGGTATTTCCCATCCAGGCGGTAAATCGCAAATCCATTGCGCTGTAACTGCGGTTGTGCCATACCGAGGTTCAGAAGAATATCTGGATTAGAAAGACTGATTGCCAGTCCATCTTCATTAAGTTCACTGAACTCTCGGAAGATCCGCTCATAGATCTCCGTTTCATTCCGAATGAACCGGCATTCCATCGTTATTCCAACTAAATCACTGAGTTGTGATAACGCATCTTCTGGTGTTTCACAATCCAGATACAGCTTGTTTCGAAGCAGTTTCTCTCGAAAACTCTCCCGGGATTTTACCCGGGAGTACACTTGTACGAGATCGGCTCCCATGGATTCAGACAGGGTCTGAAAATACTGACGGAGTACCGTTTCCGAATACTCAAAGGCAGCCGCATGCAGCTGATAATAGTCGGATGCTTCTTCAATAAAACGAAACAGCTCCAATTCCATAGTGTTCTCCTGTTAACGTATCCGAAATGCTTTCGGATAGTGGTTTTTCAAAATCGTGCCATCGCTTTTCACAAGGCCAGCCCGCATTCCCTGAACCGTAACCGCATTCCATCCCTTTGTACTTTCCTTGCGCAGTGTTTCGCCTTTGCGGTAATGAAGAAACTCTTCTTCCGTTAATTCCACCGTCGGAATAAATCCTGCATAAGCAGATAATGCCAGCGCATGGGAGGGCTCAAATCGATGATTGCGATAGGTCCCAAGGAAGGCCTGATGGCGGATCAGATGAAGTCCCCGGCACTCAATAAACGGTGATGTCCCACCATAGACACGTTCTCCCTGAACATAAAGATATGGGAAGTTCTTTGTACAGTGTTCGTTGAGAAACGACAGGACATCACTCGGAAGCTTCGCAGAGTTTAAAAGCGCGGGTTTACTTCCTTCTCTGTCAGATTCCTCTTTCCTGAATTTCGCCGCAAACTGCCCTTCGCCCCCATCCATAGGATAAATACGCCTTGTAAAAGAAGTATGCCCTTCCAGTTCTACTCCTGGCCGCCCTCCTGCTGCCTCAATTGAA
>JAFUGM010000049.1 GCA_017469355.1 Solobacterium sp.
GGAAATCAAGAAACCATTCTTTACCGCGCTTTTGAAGCGTCGGAACACATTCCGTTGCAGTTGTACAGTGATGCAGGATATAATCCGCATCAGATTTCTTAAGCCGGACGGTAAGCCAGTCCCATGTGTTCCGGATCCAGACCTTGACCTTCGCCTCATATGTTCCCGCACGAACAAACATGTTGTCCTTATAAAATGCAGGATATACGTTTCCTGCTTTGGGCATGCCTGGCGGCTTGCCTTGTGAACCGGTGTTCCGGTTGGCGCAGTTTTCTTTATAGGAAGATACTTTGCCGATCGCTTCCATGATCGCCGCCCGTCTTAAGTAGACCGGAAACTTATAAAAGGCTGTTGTGAAGTTATACTTCGGCAAAGGATGGTCCTTAGTCGAAGTGGTGATACGCTGCACATAGTTCATGCGTGCTTTTGACCCGGCTATAGCCGCAACGTCGTTCCACTCTTTAAGCGCCACTTCGATATACCAGTCGACCGCTTGTCGATAGAGATGAACAGTCGGCTTGAAAACATCGTTATAGCCTTTGATTTTAATACTGTATGTGCTTACGATCTCCAAGGCGGTCTCCTTTCGCTTAGTAATATTTTAACACTTTATAAAGTTATTGTAATGTCCATCACAAAACAGTAATCGCCGCTAACCCCATCCTTCACTATCGTTTAGAGGAAGGGGACTGCGCGGCAGTGTTTTCATTCAACTGATCCCCCTTCCGGTTCTCAGCTATTACATGTGCTCTTTTTCTCAGACCCCGGATGTGCCCCCAGTTACTTTGGTAAAACCCCCGGAAGAATTTGGTAAGCCGTCACTCTACTTCCAGTCAACAACTTTTAATCCTTTAACTCTGGAAAACTCATCCATATTATTTGTGACCACAGTATAGTCAAGTGATCTGGCGTGTGCCGCAATCATGGTGTCTCTATCACCGATTCTCATATGCCTGTTTTCCAGATCAGCGAAGATATCGCCGAAATGTTCTGCAGCTTTCGAATCAAAATCCAGGATCTTGATTCCGGATAAAATCTGTGTGATCGCGATTCTGTTTCTTTCAGGGTTAGAACTTTTCTTTATTCCATATTCCAGCTCTCCGTATGTAACAACGGATATGCAGAGATCTTTGCCAAGATGTTTTTTCACTTTATCACAGATAGGCCAGTCAGGATGTCTTACCGCCATAATGATGGCGTTGGTATCCAGCATATACATCATAATTCTTCTCTGAAAGACTCTTTCCCCTCCGGAACACCATCCTCAAGGAAATCAGAGGTTAGCATCGATGCACCACGCTCAAAGGCTTTTGCGAGTGAGTCTTTCGGTGTCAAAAGTACTGTATAACCAATCCTGTTGATGTACACTTCTTTCTCTTCGAAACGATAAGGCTTCGGAATTCTCACCGCTTGCGAGCGACCGTTGGTAAAAACTTTTGTTGTTTCCATGTGATGTGCCTCCTTGTAAATTGAGTATATATCATGCCGTGTATTCATGCAATCTGGTTTCATTTTCTTTTTTGCGGAAAACAATTCTCCTTTTAATTAGTATCGGGCCTCTCACACCACAGTCTGGTGGTCTCAAAACGGCTGTCATGCTTTACTGCCTGGCACCAAAACCGTACAACGGACATTCACCGCCTGGCTATCACCCATGTTGGATGTATTATAAAAGCCCGCAGAGATGACCTTGCGGGCTTATTTCTTGTTATGCACGAACCTGCTCTACTGCAGCTGCTTCAAACTGCCTGGTATAGAGACTGTAGTAATATCCTTTCAATCGCATCAGGTCACGGTGTTTTCCCTGCTCGATGATCTTTCCATCCTTTACAACCAGAATGACATCCGCATCGGTGATGGTACTGAGACGATGTGCTATTACGAAACTGGTTCTTCCCTTGATGACGGTTTCGATAGCGCTTTGAATCGCCTTTTCTGTCACTGTATCAATGGAAGAGGTTGCTTCATCCAGCACGAGAATTCGTGGATCTGCTAATAATGCCCGGGCAAAGGATAACAGCTGCTTTTCACCAACAGAGAGCTGATCTCCACCTTCTCCTACATCACTGTCCAGCCCCTGTTCCATCTTTTCGATCACAGGAAGCGCATTAACCAGTTTCAACGCATTGAGAATCTCTTCATCTGTCGCATCATCTCTTCCGTATTTCAGGTTTTCCCGAATTGTACCGGAGAATAGATGCGGTGTCTGAAGTACATAACCGATATTGGAATGAAGCCAGAGCTGTGAGCGCTCTCTGGCATCTCTGCCATCAATGAGCACCTTCCCTTCAGTTGGTTCAAAGAACCGGCATACCAGGTTGACCAGGGTGGACTTTCCTGCCCCGGTTTCTCCGACAATCGCCACATTGGTTCCTTTGGGAACCTTCAAATTAAAGTGTTCCAGAACCATTTCCTTTCCATCGGGATAACGGAAACTCACATCACGGAATTCCACATCCCCATGGAGTTCCTCCCAATTTTCCTTCTTTGGATGGAAGGTATCGCCATAGCGTTCCACGACCTCAGGACGATCCGCCACATCACTTTCCGTATTCATGAGACGGGTAAACCGTTCAATGTTTACCTGAATCGCAATTACTCCGGAAATGGTCTCTACTAACATTTCAATTGGATCCATGATACCTACCGCATAGGAAATAAATACCGATAAGGTGCCAATCTCCATCGCCATCTGTTTTGTGAGAAGCCCACCTTGCCAAAGGACGATCGCAAGCGTAATCGATCCGATTCCAGTCACCAGTGTCGCAAGAATCGCACCGTAATGCATCGCATGAACGGAGGTCCGTTTCATATCCGAAGTATCCTTACGGAAATCAGTGTCAATCACCTCTTCAATCGCCATCGTCTTAATAGAACGGATTCCGGTAATACCTTCATTGAAGTCACCGGTGATACGCGAGTTGATCTCCCGAATCTTCCGATTGAGTTTCATATACTTCTTCCCAAAGTAAGTAATCACCCATACCGCAATCGGAATGATGATTAAAAACAGTAATGCCAGGCGCACATTCAGCACAAACATCACGATAACTACCGCAATGATATAGGATAGATTCCATACGATATCCATCATGCGCCACGCGGCGAGTTCTCCAATCTTTCCTGTATCACTCATTACCCGAGCATGAATATAGCCAACAGAGTTCTGATTGAAATAGGAAAATGACAATGTCTGAAGATGATTGAAACTCGCATTACGAAGATCACGGTTTACAGACATCTCTACCTTGCCCGCAAGCGTCAGACTGAAGTAATCCGAAATCCCCTTCACGAGACTTATAGCAATATAGAGAAGCACAAATCCCTTAAGAGTATCCAGTGTCTGCTCGCCAATGAAATGGTTCAGCGCATATCGTGTAAATAACGGCATCACAGAGTCTACACCAGAGGCTACTAATCCAAGCACAATCATGACTGCCAGCGTTTTTCCATATGGCTTCAGATATGGCAAAAGCGCAGGTATCCCAAGCCAGGGCAGAGTTTTAATCTGTTCGTCCTGTTCTGACATTACTCCACCTCCTGTCCAGCCATCTGAAGGTCGTAGATCTTCCGATACATGCCATGTTGTTCCATCAGGGACTCATGTGTTCCCTGCTCAATGATCCGTCCCCGATCCATGACAATAATCTGATCCGCATGCATCAGTGTTGTGATGCGATGGGCAATCAGAAATACGGTAGACGTTCCAGTCGACTCGGAAAGCGCCTCACGAATCTGCGCATCCGTTTCCGCATCCACGGCGGAAAGAGAATCATCAAATACCATGATCGGAGGTTTCCGGATTAACATCTGCGCAATGGCAGTCCGCTGTTTCTGCCCACCGGACAATGTTACTCCACGTTCTCCAACAAAGGTTTCATAGCCATCTTCAAAGCGTTCAATCGCCTCTTCCAGATGGGCGATACGTGCCGCTTCCTTTACTTCCACATGTTTTGCCTTACGATTGGCAATCCGGATATTCTCTTCCAGAGATCTCGAAAAGAGATACGGTTCCTGAAGTACCATACCGATATGAGAACGTAAGTGGGCGGCTTTCATATCCTGAATGTCCACGCCGCCAATGGTTATTGTGCCATTAGCTTTATCGAGTGGATAAACACGATCCAGAAGATACATCAAAGTGGATTTCCCCGATCCGGTTCCACCAAGTATTCCTACCGTACTTCCGGCTTTCACCTGAAAACTCACATCATCCAGCACATGAGAACTTCCGTTTTCAAACTGATAGGAGACATGATCAAATACGATATCCCCATCAAGATCCGGGGTTACCGCATTCGGGCAGTCTGCTTCCTCTTCCCCGATCATGATCTCTCGTAAACGGTCAATGGAAACACCGGCCTTGGACATATTCGCAATGATTCTTCCCAACATTCTCACCGGCCAGATCATCATGGTGTTATAGGTCAGAAATGCGATATAGTCACCCGCACTTAACTCTCCCCGAACTGCCACGACGGCACCTAAGGAAGTAATCGTAAGAATCTGAGCGCCGGAAAGCAGATCCATGGAACACCAGAATGCGGATAACAACCGCATCAATCGGATCCAGAACATCGTATAGGTCGTATTCTTTTCTTCAAACCGGTTCCGCTCATACATCTCTTTTCCAAAAGCACGAACAACCCGAACTCCGGTCAGATTCTCCTGGGCAATGGCAGAGAGCTTTCCTTCTTCCTCATCTGCCTGGCGGAAGGCAGAGCCGATCTTACTGTGAAAGAAAAAACTGTATCCAATAATTAACGGCACAAACAACAGACCATATACCATCAGTCTTGGATGGATCCGATACATGAAAGTAAATGCCAATATCATGGTCGGTATAATACGGAACAGACTCGCTAACTGTTCGGAAAGAAAAACCTTGATCGTTTCAATATCTGAAGTACAACGCTGAATGATATCTCCGGTATGATGACTTCCATGCCAGGAGACCGGAAGATTCAGAATGTGCTGAAAGACTTCATTCCGTGTTGTCTCCACAAAGGTTTCTGCCCCTTTGGCATTAAAATACCGCCAGAGATACCGGGACAACGCCCGTAATATCGCAATACATATAATTACCAGGGCAATCACCCCAATATGGGTTCGAAGGAATTCCATTCCGCCAACCGCTTCAATCAGATTCTGCACAAATCCAGGAAGCTTTGCGGGATCAGTTCCGATGAGTGAGTCTACCGTAAAGGAAATAATACGGGGATTGATCATATCCAGCAGGGTTACAGCCAACGTAAAAACAATCGAACAGACAAAGAATTTCAGACTGCCGTTCAGGAAGTAAATCAGGGTGCCGGTTTTGGTTTCAAACCGACTGTTTCTGCTGGTTTCACTCATAATGCGCAAGAGATACTTTATCGGACTTTTTCCATTTCGTAAAGATGTGAGATCCCATAATAAAAACCGGCTTCAGATATTGTTGAAGTCGGCTTCTTACAATCAGAATTCTGCGCCTGTCACAGACACATCCTTTAACAGGGTTACCGCAGGAATCAGATAGTTATTGTACTGTTTCTGTTCGCTTGACCATTCCATGGTCTTCACAAACTCCAACATGGATCCCGAAACGGAACCCCCGGAGACAATCGCAGTTCCTTCTGGGGTATGAAGGTATCCAAGACGGATCTCACCAGCGATATTTCCGGTAATGGAATCAACCTGGAAATCAGAGAACTCCACTACTTCCAGGAAGTTTCCTTCCCGCAGCTGTGCTTCACTCTTACTTCCGCCATCGACCGTGAAGTTTCCTGGAATGAAGCAGTCATCCAATCCAAGATACTGCGCAAACTGACGTCCACCCCAGTAGTGCTTCACAATACCATCCTGAATCAGAACCAGATCACGAACCGGTGCACCTTCCGCATCGAATGCCTGATTGCGGGAGGAGTTCTGGAGATATTCTGCGGCCCGGACGGTGACCTTGTCATTACGCAGCTCCTCGCTGACCGGTTTCCCTGGCTCCCAGTCACTGATTCGGCGATATTTGAATCCGGCACTGACACGATCAATGAAATAGTCATAGATATTTAATGCGGCATCGGTAGAAAACAGTACGTTATATTTCCCAAGATTTGGTGTCGCAGTTGTTTCAAGGCGATCCTTGCCATACTTCAATGTTTCTGTGATTGCCTCTTTCAGGGCAACACGATCACAGCTTCCGCTCTTATACATCCGATAGAGTTCAATCTCATGAGATTCCTTACGCGCATTAACGACAACTTCAACCATGGAAGACGGATAGACTGAGGTCACATCAATCCCATTGGAGTTGAGAAACCGTACAGTTAACGCATTTACGAAAATCTCATAGGAGTTGATATCTTCGGTTGCGGTCTCTGGAATCTCATTGAATGCGTCCAGAAAGTCTTTGGAAATCTCTCGAATATCCGGAAACGAGACATCAGAAGCTTCGATGGCCTTTGGCTCATTGAGTGTATAGACCGGATTTTTTACTAACACCGCTTCTTCACATAACAGGGAAATCAGTTTACGGATTTCTTCTTCACTTGCGGTTACAGGAACTTCCGTGCTGGCGCTGCCAAGAAACTCATCGAATTTCTTATATACCTTCAGTTCCACATGTTCGGTATCGACGACGCGGTTCTGATCCAGCTGATGGCGGATGAAGTAGAACTCCCATCCCTTCCGCGTGGTATCGGTGATTTCCCAGGCATCACAATCCGATTCCTTTACCAGTTTTAACAATGTGTCCAACATTATCCCAACCTCGCTTTCGCCTTGAGGTACGGTCCGCCATCACTGACCTTTACCCATTCCTTATGGCCTTTCCCACACGCACCGGTGCCGAATACTTCCCGATCGGTGCTCGCCATGGAAATACTGCCAAGCAGATCCGGCACATAGCCGGTCATCACAACCGGAGAAACGACCTTCCCTGTCAGCTTTCCATCCTTGATTTCATAGCCACGTTCTACGATGCACTGAATACCCCAATGTTTGGGGTCTTCCATGCCTGACTCCATTCCCTCAAGCAGATAGCCATAATCAATCGATGCGATCATATCATCCAATGTATCGGTTCCCGAATCAAAGATGGTATTGGTCATACGGGTATACACTTTATGCTCGAAGCTTTCCCGTTTCCCGTTGCCTGTGGGCTTGGAGCCTAAGCGAAGCGCAGACAGCGCATCGCATACACCGGTCTTGAGAATGCCATGTTCGATTTCAACGGTATCCCCTGCCAGGGTTCCTTCATCATCAAACGCATAGCTGGCAACTTCTTCGGCACAGAGTGCACCTTCATGCATTGTCACAAGGTCTGAGCCAACCCGCTTATTGATATACTCCTTGCCAAGGGCACGATTCTTCACAAACATGTCCATCTCAACGCCATGACCAAATGCCTCATGCGCTATGAGACCGGAAACCTCTGGTGAAGTGATGACATCATATTCCCCCGGTTCAATCGGATCGGCGTCAATCAGTTCTTCCGCAACACCGACCACATCCTTGAGTTTGGAGCGAAGCTCTGCGAAGAGTTCCGGGCCCTTCCGCCCAGAGATTCCCGCATAGCTCATTTTGTTCTTTTCGCCTTTGATCGCCATCGGCATAAGTGTTCCTTCCGAATAGACATAGCTTTGACGCATATCTTTATGTTCGGTCAGAAACATCTTACTGACATGAGTCGACTGGCAGCGAACAATACATTCCTTTACGTATTCTCCACTGGCCACTGCTTCATCACTGATGGAGGAAAGCTCCTGCACAAGGGCAGAAAGATCCATGTCCTCCGGCATCTGTTCTGTTTCCATTTCCGAACAGAGCTCACATGGTTCATCTTCAAGAACCGGTGTTTCATAGATGGCTGTCTTTGCGGCACGTAGCACCTCCATCTGTCGCTCCAGTTCTTCTTTGATTGTCTCTGCGATTCCCTTATCCCATTCATTGAATGCGTACTCACTGTACAGTCCATCCCGATAGACACGAACTACATTTCCACGCTCAGTAAACATTGTGGAGTTGGATACTGATTTTGCCCGCTGTGAAATGGATGCGGTAAACCCGGAGGAATCCGTGGACAGGATACTGACATAGTCATACTGCGTCTTTAAGGAAGCGATAAGTTCCTTCATCTCAGGCGCAATTCGATTCAGATATTCTGAAAATACTGCCTTCATTCAAGTTACTCCCTTCTAACCGCATATGATTATAGCCGTTTTCTCATTACGCTTCCACGTAAAAAGGAGGCAGACCGAAGCCTGTCTCCCTCTTTGGAATTCAATCGAATCCGATTAGTTCTTACCAAACTGGCAGTCGTTGTTGCCAGAGTTGGAAGTCCACATCTCAAGCATGTTGATCGGGTCGTTGAAGTCAGCCAGCCAGCCTTCACGAGCGAAGTCGAAGTTTCCAGCCTTACGCTCATCAAGGAATACTGCCCATTCCTGAGTCTCGATGGTCATGCCGATACCGATAACAGCGAAGTCACTCTGCATGGATTCAGCAGCAGCGATGTGTCCGGAACCGTCATTTGTCAGATATGTGACATTGATCGGAGTCGCATCGGACAGCTTGCCGTCTACGAATTCATATCCTGCAAACTCGAGAAGAGCGATTGCTTCTTCGATGTTTGTATCTGTGACATCAACCGGGTAGTATCCATCTTCACCATTCGGATAGCTGTAAGCGGACGCATCCTTGAAAATGCCGCCGTTGCCATCAGCCATTCCTGCAGGGAGGAAGGAAGTAGCAGGTACCTGACCTGTCTGACCAACAGTGTCGCAGATATACTGACGATCGATCAGCAGGGAGAATGCCTTACGCATAGCGTTTGCCTGTTCAACAGTCTTTCCAGCGAAGATCGGGGAGTTAACGTTCCAAGCAGCATAGTATGTACCGAGGTTACCGATAATGTTGAATTCCGGTGTCTGCATCGCAGCCTGGATTTCATTGTTCGGAACTGTGTCAGCGAAGTCGAGGTTGTCGGACTGGAATGCTGCATAGATTGCTGTATCATCAGCAGACAGCATGAAGTCGATCTCTTCGATTGTTACATCGTCAGCACGGTGGTAGTTCGGGTTCTTCTTGAAGACCATGGATTCTTCATGAGCCCATGCATCAACAGTGTAAGCACCATTGGTGATGAAACCTGCTTCAGAAGCCCAAGCTCCCGGGTTGATTCCTTCCGGATCAGCTGCTTCAACAGCGGACTGCTTAACCGGCAGATATGCAGGGAATGCAGCGAGGTCGAGGAAGTAAGCGCAAGGGCTGCCAAGAACTACTTCCAGTGTGTAGTCGTCGATCGCTGTAACTGCGAGTGTGTCGTCATCGTTACGAGCGATTGCGTCGAACATGTACTGATAGTCAGCACCAGTCTCCGGATCCGCAACACGGTTCCAAGCATATACGAAGTCATTTGCTGTAACTTCGCTGCCATCGGACCACTTGCTCTCAATCAGGTGGAAGGTGTAGGTCATGCCGTCTTCGGACAGATCATAAGGATTCTCAGGATCTGCGAGGTCCGGAGTCAGCTCTCCTGCTTCATCATAGGTGTACAGACCTGCGAACAGGTTGACATCAAGGCACGCGCCGTCAACAGAGCTGTTGAGCGCCGGGTCGATCTTTGCAGGTTCGGAAGCCAGATTGACTTTCAGAACATCACGCGGTGTTGTTGCGAATGCGAACCACTTGAAACCAAACAGGTTTGCATAGATTCCGCTGACATCTGTCTTCTGCAGATAAATGTCGTTGTAGTAGTACAGCGGGATAACAGCGCCTGTGCCCATCAGAATATCTTCTGCCTGGTGCATCAGCTGAACACGGTTGTCCACATCTGTCGTTGTCTTGATCTCGTTGATGAGTGCATCATACTCAGACCAGTCAGGTGCAGCTGCGTTGTAGCTTGCTGCAGTGTAGGTGACACCTGCAGGTGTCGGGAACAGTGTAGATTCGAATTCAACTACTTCGGCTGTTCCTTCGGGTTCCGTTGCATCAGTTGCTGCGGGTTCACCAGCGGAAGTATCAGTTCCGCAAGCGGCGAGCATCGCAACAGCGAGCAGGGAAACCACTGCCTTTTTCATGCTCATATCTTTCCCTCCTTAATGAGTTGAAACCATAATAATATATCACTTATTCCAACATGCAACCATATGCCCATTGCCGCGGTCGGTAAGGGCCGGACGCTCCTTAGCGCACTGTTCTGTCGCAAAGCGGCAGCGGGTGCGGAACGGACATCCACTCGGCATGTTTAGCGGGGACGGTACGTCTCCCTCAAGGATAATTCGTTTGTTTGCTCTGGCCTTTTCGGGATCCGGTACCGGTACCGCAGAAAGCAGAGACAATGTATACGGGTGAATCGGGTTGTCATTCAGTTCATCCGCTTCTGCCATTTCCACCATATGTCCAAGATACATAACCGCAATGCGGTCGGAAATATGATGTACGATCAGCAGATCGTGAGCGATAAACAGATAAGCAACGCCAAGCTTTTCACGCAGTTCTTCAAACATATTGATGACCTGCGCCTGAATGGATACGTCAAGGGCGGATACCGGTTCATCACAGACGATGAACTTCGGATTTACCGCAAGCGCTCTGGCAATACCGATACGCTGACGCTGACCACCGGAGAACTCATGAATATAACGGGTCGCGTGTTCCGCATTCAGCCCGACAAGAGACATCAGATCCAGAACCTTCTGATGACGCTCTGCCTTTGTGGAGTAGAGCTTATGTACATCAAGCGGTTCACCGATAATATCCTCTACGGTCATACGGGGATCGAGAGAAGAATACGGATCCTGGAACACCATCTGCATATCCTTGCGGAACTTATGCACATTCTTGGATGTGACGAGCTCGCCATTGAAGCGGATCTCTCCATCCGTCGGTTTGTACAGATGAAGTAATGTACGGCCAACCGTTGTCTTACCGCAGCCGGACTCTCCGACCAGACCCAATGTTTCGCCAGGTTTGATCGCAAAGCTTACATCATCGACCGCCTTCAACATGGTTGTCTTTCCCCATCCGGTACGGATCGGGAAGTATTCTTTAAGATGATTTACTTCTACGAGGTATTCGCTTTTGTTTGTTTCAGACATCAGTCGCTTACCTCCTCATCCAGTACATAATTGCCTTCCTTCACATTCAGCCAGCAGGACGCAAGATGTCCGTCTGCCGGCATGCGGAGCTCGGGCGGAACTTCTTCCATACAGATCTTCATCGTCTTCGTGCACCGTGCGCAGAAGGCACAGCCCTTCGGCAGATCGAGCAGGTTAATCGGAGTTCCTTCAATCGGGATCAGCTTCTCATTCATGTTGTCCACATTCGGAATGGACCGCAGTAATCCCTTGGTATATTCATGACAGGGACGATAGAAGATATCATCTGCCGTTCCTCTCTCACAGATACGTCCGCCATACATGACAACGACTTCATCTGCCATCTGGGCAATGACACCGAGGTCATGGGTGACGATAATGATGGCCATATTCAGTTTCTTCTGAAGTTCCATCATCAGTTCAAGAATCTGTGCCTGAATCGTAACGTCAAGTGCGGTGGTAGGTTCATCCGCAATCAGAATCTTCGGTTTTGCGACAAGTGCCATCGCAATCATGACTCGCTGACGCATACCACCGGAGAGCTCATGCGGATACTGCTTGAACCGCTTTTCCGCATCGTTGATTCCAACCAGTTCCAGCATCTCAATCGCTTCCTTCTTCGCCTCTTCCTTATTGGCTTTGGTGTTGAGAAGAATCGCTTCGCAGATCTGATTACCTACGGTATATACCGGGTTCAGACTGGTCATCGGATCCTGGAAGATCATGGAGATCTCACGTCCACGGAATTCCGCCATCTGTTTTTCGCTGTATTGGGTAATATCTTCCCCGTTGAAATATACATGGCCGCCGGTAATCTTTCCGTTTCCTTCCAGAATTCGCATAATCGAATAGGAAGTAACGGATTTACCGGAGCCGGACTCGCCGACAATACCGAGTGTCTTACCCGGAGTCAGGTTAAAGCTGAGACCATTGACTGCCTGTACTTCCCCTTTATCCGTGGAGAAGGAAGTATGCAGGTCAACTACTTTCAGAATCGGCTCTACGCCGTTTTCAAGTTTCTGTTCCAGAACCATGATTATCGCCTCAGTTTCGGGTCAAACGCATCGCGCAGACCATCGCCCAGCAGATTGAATGCCAGGACAATCAATACGATCAGAACCGCCGGGAAGATCAGCTGCCACGGATAAGACTGTAATCCCTGACGGGCACTGTTTGCCAGAGAACCAAGTGATGGCATCGGTGCCTGTACGCCCATGCCCATGAAGGACAGGAACGACTCAGTAAAGATCGCGGAAGGAATCTGTAACGCCGTTGTGATGATAATGACGGAGATACAGTTAGGAATAATATGCGTGCGGATGATATGGCCGGACTTTCCGCCCATTGCCTGTGCCGCAAGAATATATTCGTTGTTTTTAATCTGAAGAATTTCGCCGCGGACTAATCGTGCCATACTGACCCAGTAAAGCAGACCGAATACCACGAAGATCGCAACCATGTTAGTGCCAAGGGCCTTGACGATTGGATTATTGGGATCCAGTGTCTGGTTCAGCACCACGGATAACAGAATGATGATCAATACATCCGGAAGCGAGTAGATGATATCTACAATCCGCATCATGATCAGGTCTACCCTGCCGCCTTTATAACCGGAAATACTTCCGTAGATGACACCGATAATCAATACGAGAATCGATGCGAATAAGCCTACACTGAGACTGACCTTAGCGCCTTCGACGACACGTACGAAGTAGTCACGGCCAAGGGAATCCGTCCCCATGATATGCGGGAAGATGGTTTCTCCTGCCGCAATCGCTGCCTGTTCCTTTTCGGAATACTGGAACGGCGCAAGATTGGTGACGGTCTTATCACGGCTTCCGTTAACGCGGATGATCTCATCATAGCCATACGGGACTACCTTCGGCACGATAAGAATCATCAGGATGATGACCACAATAGTAATGATGGAAGCTACCGCAAGCGGGTTCTTCATCAGCTTGCGCATACCGTCACGGAAGAAGGACGTGCTCGCATGCATGACATCCTGCTGTGCCTTTTCATCTTCACTGGCCGGTTCGAACCGTTTCGGATCGATCTGAAGACTCAGCGGGTTCTTCTTTGGCATGTTTTCTGTCAATTCACTCATCGCCTGTCTCCTTTCTACGCTTCCAGCTTGATACGCGGATCTACGATCGAGTACGCGATATCACTGAGAAGATTACAGAAGACCATGATTACCGCTAAGAAGATCGTGGTAGCCATAATCATCGGATAGTCACGGTTATTGATGGACTGTACAAACTGCTGTCCCAGTCCGCCGATCGTAAAGATGTTTTCAACAACAAGAGATCCTGTCAGGATGTAAGCCAGTTCCGGTCCGATATAGGTAATTACCGGAATCAATGCGTTACGAAGTGCATGTTTGAAGATGACTCCCGTCTGACGGACACCCTTTGCCTTGGCAGTACGGATATAATCCTGTCCCAGTGAATCCAGCATTGCCGTCTTGGTAAGACGGGTAATATATGCGGTCGGATAGGCTGCTAATGAAATGACTGGCAGAAGCAGACTCTTTTCACTTGCGTCCCATACCGGGAACCACTTCAGCTGAATACAGAACACCAGAAGCAGGAATGTCGCGAAGACAAATGACGGCATTGCCGTAAACAGTGTGGTAAGAAATACGATGATTCGATCCGGAAGTTTATTCCGATACAGTGCCGCAATACACCCTAAAACAACACCGATGATAATCGCCACGATCAATGCCTGTCCGCCGAGTTTGGCAGAAACCTTGAAGCAGGTGAACAGTGTGGTCGAGATCTCACGGCCGGTTTTCAGGGAAATACCGAAGTTTCCCCTCAGCATATTTCTCATATAAAGCCAGAACTGCGTCCATAACGGCTTATCGAGATTATAGCGGGCCTCCAGCGCAGCCTTTACGGCAGGACTCAGTGCTTTTTCTCCGGAAAACGGTCCACCAGGAATCGCATTCATGGTAAAGAACGTAATCAGACAGATAATAAAGATACTGAGGAGCGCCAGCAGGACTCTTTTTATAATGTAACGTGCCATATGCTCTCCATTCCCCCGTCTTTCCTTATAAATATATAAAAGTGAAAGACGCTTATAATTTTATTCTTTTTCACGCCAGTTCGTCACCTCATTTCATAGAATATGTATGACTTTTCGCATATTCTTTGAAACTATTCTGAAAATTTTTCATAACTAGAACGCATTCGCTTCCCCAATCCCTGCTTAGAATGTGTGCTATACTGTTAAAGCACTTATGGAGAAGTACCCAAGAGGCTGAAGGGACTGGTTTCGAAAACCAGCAGACGTGCGAGCGTGCGGGGGTTCGAATCCCCCCTTCTCCGCTGAACCATGCGGCATTACGCCGCTTTTCTTTAAGAAGGAGTTCAAACGCGATGTACAGACAGGATATTGACCAGCATACCGCCGATATGGAAGAAGAGCAGCGACGTCAGATCATCCAGAATGACCGTGACTATCTCGAACATTCTCATCCTCTGTTACGCAAATTGATCACCTACGCTGTATATATCCTTGTGATTTATATTCTTCTGAAATTACTGACAGGAAGATGAGGAGGAAACTTATGTGTTCTTATACCATCCGGGCCTATACCCCAGCGGATCTTCCAGAAATGATCCGCATCTGGAATGAAGTGGTGGAAGACGGTATTGCCTTCCCGCAGGAAGAACTGCTTGATGAAACAAGTGGTGCGGAATTCTTCGCTTCCCAGACTTATTGCGGTGTCGCCGCATCGGAAGATGAAGTAGTTGGCCTTTATATCCTTCATCCCAACAATATTGGCCGATGTGGTCATATCTGTAATGCCAGCTATGCGGTTTCCCGCACAGAGCGGGGAAACCATATTGGCGAACAGCTCGTTAAAGACTGTATTCGTCAGGGTCATGAGGAAGGCTTCCGCGTACTTCAGTTTAATGCGGTGGTGGAATCCAACATCCATGCCCGTCATTTATACGAGCGGATTGGGTTTCATCAGCTTGGTGTGATCCCCGGCGGGTTCCGCATGAAGGATGGTCATTACGAAAACATCTGTCCTTACTACATTGAACTGTAATCACCAGTAGAGAGATCTGCCCTGAACGGCGGATCTTTTTTCGTTATCCAAAAAGGTTATGAACCGTATTGATTCATAACCTGGTGTTATAAATGAGTTTTTAGGCCTTCCGTAATGCGGTCTTCACGGTACCTAATGGATCTTTTACTAACAGACGTACCAGCCAGAGAATCATTCCAAGAGCCACAACCGAAAGCCCCAGAAACGCATCGTTGACCATATCTTCGAGTGCAGGTGAGAAGTAAGCTTCCTGCAGGTCCACATATTCAAAAATCGCATCCACAAGCCACATGATGGCCGCACCCCAATACATGAAGCACAACATACCTAACTGCGCATGATCATTCTTACGGAAATACCAGAGGATGGTTGTGATTAATGCGGCGAATACTGTAATCAAAAGCGTCATGGGAATTATGCCTTTACCGCAGACTCATCTCTTGCGATAATCGCATCCGCGACCTTACAGATCACAAACCATACCGCGGTAACCAATAATGCCATTGCGACTCCGACCGTTGCCATCTCATGCAGCATTTCCATCATATCTGCGGGATCATACATCGCTGTCAGAAACGGGAACCAGGGAACGACTTCCCCATGCCAGACATGTTCAAACATGAGCAGCACTGCGCCACCCCATAACATCATCTTCAGCCACTTCAGCTTTGTGCTGAGCGTAATCTTCTGTTCATTGTGTTCCTGTTCGTCACTGTCGTTTTCAACCTTCTTCTCCACAGCTGTTACTACTGCTGCCTCAGCAGCGGAAACTAAAAAGCAAGCCATATTTTCTCCTCCTTCAAACCATAAAAGGCATGCCTGATTCGTTCCTGAACCACGCATGCCTTCCTGACACACTTAATCAACTTCAAATCTTCTTCACCCTTCAGGGTGTTAATACCACCAGCTTCGTGCTGTTACAGCTATCTTACAATGGATTGCTTCTGCAGAGAATATACAATTGAGGGAATCAGTATCAGTTGTGCCACAATTCCCGGTATCGCATTCAGAAAGCCTTTCGCAAGAAACGCTTCAAACGTGAATGCTTCAGCACCAGAAGCACCTAACAGAATGGTCTGGGCGATTCCCCAGACAACTCTTCCACCCATCATTCCAAAGATCAGCGCAAGATAGATTCCAGCGAGCCCCTTTGTGTTCAGCGCCCGATAGACAATTCCTGTAATTGCGCCATAGGCCATCAGCTCAAATGCCATACCGATGCCATTAGGAAACATGACCGGCATGCCAAACAGAACGGATCGTAACAATGGGCAGATAAAACCAATGATCGCTGCGTATCTCGGTCCTACAATAAATGCACACAAGAAGATTGGAAAGTGCATCGGCAGTAACATCTGCCCGATGGCTGGAATCTGTCCGGTAATAAATGGCAGTACCTGCCCTACTGCCAGAAACATGGCAGATAACGCAAGGGAGTGAACATCTGTTGTCTTTGAATTCATAGTTTGTCTCTCTTTCCATTGCTTTTCCCCAAAAAGAAAAGCATGAGTTCCTCTTTCCGAAAGAGTTGTTCCATGCCTTCAGACACGTGAATCTGCGTAACTTCCTATTCGCAGGTTTCACTATAATACAGTTTCATTTACAATGCGAAGAGTTTGCTCAACCGCCTGACGTATCAACGCAGAAGTACCAGTATGTTCAATCCCGACAATATAACTGTCACAGTTAGAAAAAGGAATCAGAACACGCCGGGCATTCGATGCGCCAACTGCCGCGGCCATCGCTGGAGTAATCTCGCCCAGCATACTGTCGGCGATCACAATCCCGACTGGTCCAACAATGACATCGGCCTTACGGGCTACCGTGATTACAGAGTTTTCTCCGGTTGCGGCTTCGTCAGCACCCGCCTTCAACATCGCATTGGTCGCGACAGAATTCGATCCTACCGCAATCACGTGGAGGTCAGCCGACTCCTTCTTCAAAAGACTGATGATCTGTTTTCCAACACCGCCACCCTGCGCATCAATTACAAGTATTGTTTTCATTCCATTCTCCAGGAGCACATAGGGTGCCCGGAGGCACCCTATGGTTTTCTTAAAGATTACTCGCCTTTTTCAAGCGCAAGTGTTCTTGTGGTGAGATCGCATACTTCGGTCGGTCCGTAGTACTGAATCGCACCCGGATAGGTATATGCGGTTTCCACTGCCCATGCTTCACGGTTTGCTTCGAAGAACTTGAACGGCTTGCCATCAAGCTCAACCAGAGCCTTACGGATAACCGGCTTGTCTTCGCCATGACGACGTTCCATGTTCATCATCTTGGTGATCGGCATACCACCCGCAACCCATTCATCTGCCGGTTTGGACAGATTGGAGATCTTGGACAGATATCCGTTATAGCCATACTGAATTAACATGAATGCGTTATAGCCGAGGGAATAGCAGTAATCCGCGTCGAAGTTGGACGGGAATGCGCATCTTCCTTCATAGCCGAAGAAGTGATGAAGCGGGTTGAACTTACCGTTGTATGTTCCAGCCGCCTTACGCTCCGCAAGCTTTGCCTTAACAAGTGCGGAGAACAGCTTCTCAGATTCAATCAGGGACACCTGAACGTTGCCATGCGGGTCACGTTCCAGGAACAGCTGCTGCTGGATGGTTTCCGGAAGAATTGCGAATACTGCCATGGATTCAGCGGTCAGACCGTTTTCAATAAACGCATACTTGTCTTTCCAGCTCGGCAGTGCGTTGAATTCATCTGCTTTGGATCCCGCAAGCAGTTCGTTGATTTCGCTGATCAGGACGGAGAATTCCGGAACGAATTCCACAACACCCTCCGGGATGATCGCTACACCGAAGTTCATGCCATTGGCAGCACGACTCGCAACGGAGTCTGCGATATAATCCGCAATCTCAGAGAGTGACTGCTTCTTTGCCGCAACTTCCTCGGAAATCAGGCAGACATTCGGCTGTGTCTCAAGGGCGCACTCCAGTGCGACATGAGAAGCGGAACGGCCCATTACCTTGACGAAGTGCCAGTACTTCTTTGCGGAGTTGGCATCACGTTCGATGTTTCCGATCAGTTCGCTGTAGGTCTTTGTTGCAGTATCGAAACCGAAGGAACATTCGATATCCTCATTCTTGAGGTCACCGTCAATAGTCTTCGGGCAGCCAATAACCTGAACTCCTGTTTCATGAGCTGCGAAGTACTCCGCAAGTACCGCCGCATTGGTATTGGAGTCATCTCCACCAATGATTACGATTGCGGTAATGCCATGTTTTTTCGCTACTTCTGCCGCAACCGCGAACTGCTCTTCGGTTACCAGCTTGGTACGGCCGGAACCGATGATATCGAATCCGCCGGTATTGCGATACTGGTCGATATATTCATCATCGAAGGTGAGGAAATCATCTTCGAGAAGTCCGCTCGGTCCATTCTTGAATCCGATCAATACGTTTTCCTTATCGGTTGCCTTTAACGCATCGTACAGACCACAAACAACGTTGTGTCCGCCCGGAGCCTGTCCGCCAGACAGAATGACACCGACAACCTGCTTCTTAGCCGCAGAGGTGTTCTCTCCCTTTTCAAAGACAATCTCTTTCTTTCCGTAAGTGTTCGGGAACAGAGCCTTGATCTTCTCCTGATCCGCAACACTTTCGGTTTCTGCGCCTTCCTTTACGCTGATAGCGGAAATGCCGTTTCTTAACATTCCCGGAAGCTTGGGCGCATACTGAAGCCGTTCTTTCTGAAGTGCTGAAATAGTCATGATTTTCTCCTTTTTTTAACAATGAAATGATAAATCATTTCCCCTGTAAAGGGAAGATTGGCATCGCTCAGGCGCTGAGTTTTTCCCATTCCTCCATGAGGTGAGAAAGATCGTTATGAATCTGATCAATTTCTTCTTCCAGCGCATTCATTTTCTGATAATCCTGGTAATATTCCGGCTCATAGCGAAGCGCCCGCTTTTCTTCGAGAAGCGCTTCCTTTTCCGTAATTCGACGTTCTACTTTTTCGATCTGACGGCGCATTCCTTCCGGGGATAGTGCTTTCTGTCGTGGCTGGGCAGGTTCTGCGTTCTCCGTTACCACTGCCTGTTCAGCAATGGCCGCCTTCCCCTGCACCTCTTCATACTCACTGTAGTCTAAGGGGTAATACTCTGCCACGCCCTGATCGATTTTCAGCACCGAGGTCGCAAGGCGGGAAATGAAATACCGGTCATGCGACACAAAGAGAATGGTTCCGCTGAAGGAGCTCAGCGCCTCTTCCAGCGCTTCTTTTCCCGGAATGTCCAGGTGATTGGTCGGTTCATCGAGAATCAGGAAGTTTGCGTGCTGTAATAGCAGTTTCGCTAAGGAAAGACGCACCTTTTCGCCACCACTCAGCACATCAACGGTTTTGAATACATCATCCGCCGAAAACAGAAAGCGGCCCAGCACGCAGCGGATCTCCGTGCGGTCAAGATCCGGATGTTCATCCCACAGTTCTTCAAGCACCGTCTTTCCGGAAGAAAACTGAGCCAGCTGCTGATCAAAATACCCTGCCTCAATCTGATGCCCGTAGAGGAATTCTCCACCAAGAGGTTCTACAAGATCCATTAACGTTTTCACAAATGTAGATTTGCCGCATCCATTGGGGCCGATTACCGCAATCCGATCTCCCCGTCGGACATTCATGGTTACTTCCGCAAGCAGATGATCATAACCGATCTTCAGATGATCGATAGTAAGCACCTTTTCTCCGCCTTTGACTCTGGGAGAAAACTGCACATGGAAGGTGCGGTCATTTTCTCCCTGCGGTTTTTCAATCTTTTCCATGCGGTCAAGATATTTGATCTTGGATTGGGCAAACGCAGCCTTGTTTTTCTTATATCGGAACTTCTCGATCAACGCTTCCAGACGCTCAATATCCTTCTGCTGGCGCTGGTAGGCTGCCATACGACGTTCATTGTTATTCCGTTTCTGTTCGGTAAAAGACGTATAGTTTCCAACATAGCGGGTCATTGTCCCAAACTCCATGTCATAGACGACATCTGTGACATGATCGAGAAACATCCGGTCATGCGAAACCACAACTACAGCTTTCGGATACTTCTTGACATAGCCTTCCAGCCATTCAATCGTCTCAAGATCAAGATGGTTGGTTGGTTCATCGAGCAGCAGTATATCCGGTTTGGACAACAATAACCGCACAAACGCAATTCGGGTCTTCTGCCCTCCGGAAAACTCCCCGATCCGCCGGGAAAGATCAGCTTCTGAAAAACCGAATCTCGTAAATACGGTACGCAGTTCCGATTCCCAGTTATAACCATTCATGGCCTCAAATGTTTCCTGCAGTACCGCATACCGGTTTAATGTCTTTTCACTGGCATCCGTCTTCATCAGCTCACTGACCTGATTCAATTCTTCCTGCATGCGGAACACCGGCTCAAATACCGTACGAAGTTCTTCTTCTACCGTACGTTCTTCATGTTCGAGCACCTTCTGCGCAAGATATCCGACTGTCGTTCCACTCATGATGGATACGGTGCCGTTATCAAAGTTCAGCTCTCCCGAGAGACACTTTAAAAACGTCGTCTTACCACAGCCGTTTCTTCCGACAATCGTGATTTTCTCCGTGCCCTTAATTTCAAATTTCACATCTTCGAAGACGGGGTCCGCTCCGAAGAATTTACTTGCGTGACTTACCTGATATAACATGGTTGTTTCCTGTTTATAGTCTGATATCTACGATATGTTTTGCGATGCGCTTCTCTTCCGGAGGAGGCGTCATATAGGATGGCGCAATCGCCGTACAGAGGTATTCATGAGGATGATTGGCAATGGGAAATTCAGTATCCTCAAACTTGATGTAATGAGGAGGAAAGATATCCTCTTTGCGGAACACAAATGGATGAAATGGTGTTTTCCACACCCAGGTGAGATCAAATCCAATGGTATTCCCATCCCGCTTCTCACAGAATCTGCTGTAACGATCCGCGATCTTCATGATCGCTCGTTTGATATGAACCGGATTCACCCGGAACACATTATCAATAATAATCTCCGGTACCATCAACAACATATTCGCGAGACGAAACGGTAAATCTATCCATCGATTCGTCGTCGCGTAGTCCCAGACGAAAATATCGATGAATAGCCCATCACAGCCATCATATCCAGTACAGCGGTTGGAAAGCAGGGTATTCACTTCTTTGAGATACGTGCCCTTGCGGCGAATTTTCATTCCCGGAATCAGCACATTATAGCGTTGATCCGTATACCAGCACTGAAACACATACTTGTCCTGCTGTTTCATGACTTCCACAAACCGAAGGAAATCTTCCTTCATCATGAAGAAATCCGCATCATCATCCCAGGGGATGAATCCGCCATGGCGCACCGCACCTAATGCGCTGCCTCCAGACAGAAAATAAGGGATGTCATTCTCCCGACACAGACGGTCGATATCCTTCATCATTTCCAGAAGGATCACCTGTACATCACGTACTGTGATGACAGTGCCGTCAGTGTTTTCCTTGAGAATATAGTCCATCCCTGTTTCCTTTCAGCTGATCAGAAATTCAGATTCCGCGGTGTACGTGCAAACGGAATGACATCACGAATATTCTCCATTCCTGTCACATACATGACCAGACGTTCAAACCCAAGTCCGAAGCCCGCGTGTTTACATCCGCCATACCGGCGCAGATCCAGATACCACTGGTATCCATCCAGATTCATGCCGAGATCCTTCATTCGTGTTTCCAGCACATCCAGACGTTCTTCTCTCTGACTTCCGCCAACCAATTCACCGACCCCAGGTACCAGCAGATCGCATGCGGCGACGGTCTTTCCGTCGTCATTCAAGCGCATGTAGAAAGCTTTGATCTCCTGCGGATAGTTGATCAGGAATACCGGACCGTTTACCACTTGTTCAGTGAGATACCGCTCATGTTCGGTATTGAGATCCATTCCCCATTCAATCTTATTGTTTTCAAACTTCACATCCGCATTCTTCAGTAGTTCAATCGCTTCTGTATATTCCATCCGGCGGAATTCACTGTTCTTGACCCGGTCAAGCCGTTCCATCAGTCCCTTATCAATGAAGCTGTTGAAGAATTCCAGTTCTGCCGGACAGTTGTCTTCGACATACTGAATGCAGAACTTGACCATATCTTCAATCAGATCCATATCATCTTCCAGATCCGCAAATGCGATTTCCGGTTCAATCATCCAGAATTCTGCCGCATGATTGGTTGTATTGGAGTTTTCTGCACGGAAGGTCGGCCCAAAGGTATAGACATCCCGGAATGCCAGGGCATATGCCTCTGCCTGAAGCTGGCCAGAAACGGTCAGACTTGCATGTTTCCCAAAGAAGTCTTCCTCATACTTCGTGTCAGAACGGGTAGTTACCGTAAAGGTTTCTCCGGCACCTTCCGCATCGTTTCCGGTAATGATCGGGGTATTCACATAGACAAATCCCTGATCCTGGAAGAATTCATGAATCGCCATCGCAAGAACGGAACGAACCCGGAATACCGCGGAAAGGGTATTTGTGCGGGGACGCAGGTGTCCGATATCACGAAGATATTCAAATGTATGACGCTTCTTCTGAAGCGGGTAGGTATTATCACAGACACCTTCTACAGTAATTTCAGTTGCCTGAATCTCAAACGGCTGCTTGTTCTCCGGAGTCGCAATATACTTTCCGGTAATACTCACTGCCGCTCCAGTCAGAAGTTTCCCGATTTCCGCATAGTTGGAAAGGGTATCGGTATAAACGATCTGCGCGTTCTTGAAATAGGTTCCGTCATTCAGCGAAATGAAGCTGACATTCTTTCCGCTGCGGTTAGTACGAATCCAACCCTGCAGAAACACATATTCCATCTGATCCTTCTCGAGGTCTGATCCTCCGATCGTCAGTTCATATAACTCTCTTACCGTCATTTCACTTAACATTGTCTTTACCCCTTTATTATTTCTGCATCGCATTCGCTTCAAACACCAGTTCCTGAATGGAAGACACCACATCAATCTGCTTGACGCGTATTCCCTCCGGAACGATGAAATGTTCACTGGCGAAGCTTACAATTCCCGTAATCCCGTTATCCACAAGAAGATCTACGGTCTTCTGAATATCCTGCGAAATACATAAGATCGCAATCCGGCACCCCTTCGGCTTCCGGGTTGCGAACTCATCCAGCAGGTACACCGGCACCGAACACGGTGGCACGGTCTCAGGCGCAAGATCAAACGCACATACGATCTCTCCTACAACATGATTCCACTGATTGTAGTTCAGGAGTGCCCGTCCGAGGTTTCCGCATCCAACCAGAATGATCTTTTCATCAAAGTTCATTCCCAGCTGTTCCGAGAATACCTGAATCAGATCATCCACCTGATATCCGTATCCCTGTTTCCCAAGATTTCCGAGAAACGAAAAGTCCCGGCGAATTGTCGTAGATTCAATTGCGACATACTCTGCCAGTTCTCTCGACATGATTCGTTCTACCCCTTCCGCCTTGAGGCGTCTCAGCGCTTTCAGGTAGATGGGATAACGATGTAATGTTGCCTTAGGCACCTGTTTTGTATCTTCCATATTCTCAATTACCCGCAGACAAGTGTATCATCTTGTGAAAATGAAAACAAGTTATTCCCCTGGCATCGAAAGTCCAGGATCCGCCGCATCTTCAAATGTGCCAAACGCCTGATGGCGATACGCCACCTCACCCACTGCGCCAATCATCGCAGCGTTATCGGTACAGTACTTTAACGGAGGAATAATCAGATCACAATCGGGAATTGCCTTCATCTTCTCATTCATCAATTCCCGCAGACGGGAATTCGCCGCAACTCCTCCTGCCACAACAACCATCGCTGGATGTTTTTCCTTTACCGCCGCAATTGTCTTAGCAGTCAGTGACTGCAGTGCAGTCTCCTGAAAACAATATGCAAGGTCTTCCGGAATCACTTCCTTCCCTTGACGCTTTAAGCGGTCATTCAGCTGAAGTACTGCAGTTTTTAATCCAGAGAAGGAGAAATTATACGGCTCATCGGTTTTTGGGGTTGGCAGATGATAATCCGGATTCGGTTTTCCCTCTTTGGCAAGTTTATCAATGACCGGTCCACCCGGATATCCGAGTCCTAATACTCGTGCCACTTTGTCATAGGCTTCCCCAATCGCATCATCTACCGTTGTGCCGATGACCTGAAAGCTGTAATCATTCTCCATCCATACCAGTTCTGTATGCCCGCCAGATACCACCAGTGCCAATAGCGGGAACTTCAGTTCCTTTACAAATGCATTGGCATAAATATGTCCGGTAATATGATGAATCGGAATCAATGGTTTATGAAAGGTAAATGCCAGTGTTTTAGCGGCCATTACTCCCACATGAAGACTGCCAATCAGTCCAGGTCCCTGGGTGTAGGCAATCGCATCCACCTCATCCATCGTTACTCCGGCTTCCTTGACTGCTTCCGAAACAACCGTTGAAATATTCTCCACATGAATGCGGCTGGCAACTTCAGGCACGACACCACCATATAACGTATGCGTATTGATCTGGCTGGAGACAATGTTGGAAAGAATTGTGTTTCCATCCCGAATCAATGCGCATGCTGTTTCATCACAGCTTGATTCAATCGCCAGTATTAATGCCATCTGAACCACCTCCTAACGGAAGAACCATTAATAATGCGTCCTCTCCGTTTTCGTAATAACCTTTTCTTACTGCCGCCTGGATAAAGCCATACGATTCATATAATGCCCTTGCGGGAGTATTACTGACCCGAACTTCCAGGCTCATCACTTCACAGCCTTCCGCTTCTGCCGCATGTATACACTCATCCATTAATGCTCTGCCAATGCCGTGGCGCTGTACGGAAGGATCTACACCAATATCTGCCAACTGGGCATTTTCATACATAATCCAGTAATCCACATAGCCGATAATGCGATCATCTTCTTCATAAACAAGAATCGTCGCAAATGGATTTTCATGAAATTCATATTCAAATGAGGATCTTGGCCATGGATTCTGTGGAAAGCATTTCTTCTCAAGTTCCACAATCTGATCCAGATCCTTCTCTTCCATCCGTCTCATTTCTGTTTTACCAGATACGCATCCGCTGATTTCAGATACTCCGGAACCAGAAGATGAACCTGCTCGACCGGCTGCCATTCGGATTTCAGATCCAGAAAATTCTGCGGCAGGTTCCCCCAGAAATCTTCCTTTCCAATCAGATGACAATCTCCCGCGACGAATTCATCCTGCGAGCTATTTGCGATAATTTCATCAATATCCAGTGCTTCAAGGTTTCCCTGAAGAATTCCATTATCATAAATTCCGTGATATGCCCTATGCCCACGTGCATCCATCAATACCCGAACATGGGGTGACTTCCCCGCCACAAGCTGAAGAGAGCCAAGAGTAAATAAGGGAATCTCACGCATCGCCGCAATCACTTTCGCAACCGTCATGGCAATTCGAACCCCGGTATAGCTCCCTGGCCCAACTGTAATTACAATCTGATCAATATCATCTGAAGTAAGCTGGTGAGATTCAAGCAGCTGAATCAGCCGGGGAAACAACTCTTCGCTCTGCCGTTTCCAGCAGGTCTCCTGAATTCCATCAAGCAAAACATCATCCTGAATTAATGCCAGAACCAGAAAAGACTGACTGGTATCCATACATAATGTGATCATAACAACGCCTCCACAAAGGTTTTATAAGTCTCTCCTACCGGTTGAAGGATAAATTCTCTGCGGTCATCCTCAAGCAGATGGATTGAAATGGAAAGATGTTCTTCTGGAATCAGATTTGGCGCAAACTGCGCCCATTCAATCACGGTAAGACACCCGTCATAGAGGTATTCTTCAAATCCAAGATCCTGATTCAGCCCTTCCAGACGATACGCATCAATATGATTCAGTACCAGTCGTCCATCCCGATACAGCTTCTGAATGGTAAAAGTAGGTGAAGTAACCGTACGGGAGATACCAAGCCCTTTGGCGATCCCCTGAGTTAACGTTGTTTTTCCTGCGCCAAGATCCCCAGAAAGCAGAATCACCATATCCGGTTTAGCCAGAGCACCGATTTTTACACCGAGTTCCTTCGTCATAGAAGCATTCTCGGTGATTACAGAAACAGTATCCATAAAATACCTCGTTAATTGGTTAAAAAAAAGATACCCTTACGGATATCTTTTGTAAACCCGGCAACTTCCTCGATTCACTATGGCACGCATAGCTATTTTTGGCCCTAGAGTGCTTAACTTCTGTGTTCGGGATGGGAACAGGTGTGACCACTCCGGTATCGTCACCAGATCATTTCAGAGAGATTGCCCTCTGAAAACTGAATAACAGTTAATTAGAAAGTTTCGTTGATCTTTCGAAAAGTTATGGGTTCGAATTCGTTCTCGTGTGAATAAACCTTCGATCTATTAGTATCAGTCAACTCAACATGTCACCATGCTTACATCCCTGACCTATCAACCTCATCGTCTTTAAGGGATCTTATTCACTTATAGTGAGGGAAGTCTCATCTTGAAGTTAGTTTCACGCTTAGATGCCTTCAGCGTTTATCTAATCCGTTCTCAGCTATCCAGCTGTGCCACTGGCGTGACAACTGGTGCACCGTAGGAACGTCCATCCTGGTCCTCTCGTACTAGGGACA
>JAFUGM010000070.1 GCA_017469355.1 Solobacterium sp.
AAATGGCTATAAAACCATCGATAAGAAAAGAATATGACGAATGAAACGAAAAGCACCAGAAAAAACCAGAAATGGCGATAAGTGTATCTTGTGAAACTGTTGTGCAATTTCTTCATTAAATAGAAGGATACTGCAACTCAACCGTTTGTAAATAGAGAAATGCTCTATTTATATAGATGATATACAAACCACCCAGATTGTTCAGAAATCAGAGTATAGTGCTCTGCCCATGACAGCTCTTCTTCGGAAAGAATGTAATCTACTTCCCCCTCATCAATATACTGTTTCTGTGCATCCCTGGATTCATCTAATACGCAGTTAGTCATACAGAAATGGAATACGGAAGGAGAAAAGTCACGGACAGTATAGAACCCCTGATCAAAGGAGTTATATGTCAGAATGGAAGCCTCTGGGTCTTCAATCACGGAGGTGATCTGATACTGGGATGTCGTTGTTACATCGGGGCGTACAGATAATCGTTGATAGGGGAAGGAGAATACCAGAATTCCTGCCGCGATGACTGCCGGTATAACTCCTGCATATTTCCATGAAAGGTGCGGTTCAACGCTTCCAGCGAATATGGCATACATCAGAAGAATAAAGCTGTAATATGCAAACTGCATCCCACCGCAATATATAAACCATGCTAAGAAGAAGGCCGTGGAACAGACAAGAAACAGAACAGAACGATTCTGCTTCTGTAATATGAGTTCCAATAATCCAATCAGAATGAGTCCCCAGCCAATTGGATTACGACGAATCGTATTTATCGTTCCGGTTAATGCATAGTAGCCTTGATACAGGAAATCAAGTCGATTCGCGTAACCGTTGATATTGTCGTAGAAATATACATGGAATAAATCATCCAATGCCCCATTTATACCAAAGAATATAAGAATCGGAAGACTGATGGCACATAACCCACAAAGCACACCCAAGGCAGACCTGACAAGATCCTTCATCTGCTTTTTTCGAATCGATATGACAACGAATGTGACCAAAAGACCTATATAGAAGCCAACCATGTTGTATTTGATCCAGAACATGATTCCAGAAGTGATACCTACGAAGAAGGATTCTCTAAAGGAAGGACAGCGCTCTTCCTTCAGAGCCAGGATTCCGATATATAACCCATAGGTTAGTAAGGGAAGGCAGAACTCTTCTGCGGTTCCGCTGACAAAGGAAGGGGCGTGATAGATCAGATAGAAGATCACAGGAAGGAAATAGCCCTTATGATCCGGATTCAGAAGCTTGAGAATTCTGTCCGCATAAACCATGAATATAAATGCCGCAAGGATTTCAAACAGCCATACGCCGATAAATGTAGTATGAGAAAACAGATAGGAAATTGCGGTAATGAAATACATTAAAGGTCCTTTATGTTCAAAGAGGTCCCGATATACCAGTTTTCCTTTCCATAAAGATTTCCCAACGGTAAAAATGATATTGATATCCACAAAATCGTTAAATGAATGGATTGGAGAACATTGCGATACTGCAGTGATCAACACCACTGCGAATACGAACCAGCCAATAGTACGTCGTAACGAAAGCTTCATACTTAAATCCTCGTTAATTAAGTTCGAACCCAATTTTAGCAAACCTATGGAAATAAACAATGAACGCTATTTAGCACTCAATATTTTCAAGTGCTAAAAAAGAGGTTGACTTTGCATTGTAACCACCTATAATAACTGTTGAACGTTAGCACACTTCTTTATTGAGTGCTAAATATAGATGGAGGTATAAACAGATGTTAAAACCGTTGCATGACTATGTAGTACTGGAAAAGGTAAAGGAAGAAGTAAAGACTGCTTCCGGCATTCTTCTGACCACAGGTGAGGCGAAAGACGCTCCCAGCATGGGAAAGGTCGTTGCGGTAGGACCTGGCAAGGTAGAAGACGGGAAGACCGTTAAGATTGACCTGAAGAAGGGCGAGCAGGTGATTTACAAGAAGTATTCCGGAACGGAAGTGACAATTGATAAGAAAGAATATCTGCTCATCAGCGCAGAAGACATTCTCGCTGTTGTGGAGAAATAAGGAAACAATAGGAAAGAGGAAAAATTACTATGGCAAAGGATATTAAGTACGGTAAGGATTCACGCCAGAAGATGCTGGAAGGCGTCAATAAGCTGGCAGATGCAGTAAAGGTTACACTTGGCCCGAAGGGACGGAATGTTGTTCTGGAAAAGAGCTATGGCTCCCCGTTAATCACCAATGATGGTGTTACCATCGCTAAGGAAATCGAACTGGAAGATAAGTTCGAAAACATGGGCGCAAAACTCGTCTATGAAGTCGCAAACAACACCAATGAACTGGCTGGTGATGGCACAACAACCGCTACTGTTCTGGCACAGGCTATGATCACTGCTGGTCTTAAGGCGGTCGATAAAGGCGCAAACCCGGTTCTTATGAGAGAGGGTATCGATCAGGCTGCTAAGGCAGTCGCAGATGCGCTGCTCAAGAACTCGCATGATGTTAAGACCAGTGCCGATATTCGCAATATCGCAACTGTTTCTTCCTCCAGTGAGGAAATTGGCGGAATCATTGCGGATGCGATGGACAAGGTTGGAAAAGACGGTGTCATTAACGTTGATGAGTCCAAGTCCTTCGAGACTGTGCTCGAGATGACCGAAGGTCTCCAGTATGACAAGGGCTATGTATCCCCGTACATGGTAACTGACAGAGACAAGATGGAAGTCACCATGGAAAATGCACTGATCATGGTTACGGACCAGAAGGTCAATACCATTCAGGATATTCTGCCGGTTCTTGAAGAAGTAGTTAAGGCAAATCGTGCATTACTGATCGTGGCGGATGACTATGACAATGAAGTCATGAGCACCCTCATCATCAATAAGCTCCGTGGTACGTTCAATGTCGTCGCAACTAAGGCTCCGGGCTTTGGCGACAACTCCAAGAACCAGCTTGGTGATATCGCAGTCATGACCGGCGCAAACTTCTTCGCGAAGGATCTGAACATGAATCTTGCGGATATGAAGGTTTCTGACCTTGGCTCTGCCAAGAAGGTTGTCGTAGGAAAAGACAAGACAACGATCATTGGGGGTAAGGGCAAGAAGGCAGATGTTCAGGGCCGCGTTGATGAAATCAAGAATGCGATTGAAAAGACCACTTCTGATTACGATAAGAAGAAGCTCCAGGAACGCCTTGGTAAGCTTACAAATGGTGTAGCTCTGATCAAGGTTGGTGCCACAACTGAGACTGAACTCAAAGATAAGAAGCTCCGTATTGAAGACGCACTGAATGCGACGAAAGCCGCAGTTGCGGAAGGTGTCGTAACCGGTGGCGGACTGGCATTAGTTCAGGCATACAAGGATGTCAAAGACAACCTGAAGTCGGATGTGACAGATGTTCAGAAGGGTATGAATGTCGTTCTTGAGGCTCTGAAGCAGCCGATCATGCAGATTGCGGAGAACGCAGGCTTCGACGGTCTTGAGATCTTCGAGAAGCAGCTGGAACAGAAGGCGAATGTCGGCTTCAATGCCAAGACTGGTGAATGGGTTGATATGTTCAAGAAGGGACTCATTGACCCGACCAAGGTTACTCGTTCCGCATTGCTCAATGCCGCAAGCATCTCCGGCCTCTTCATTACAACAGAGGCTGCAGTAGCAGAGATTCCGGAAAAGAATCCGGCACCGATGTCCGCAATGCCTGAGTATTAATCTCTTAAAACATTAGATTCATAAAAGGCCATGGCTGTTAAATGTCATGGCTTTTTCTTATAATTACGTTCAGGGTGGTACAGAACAGATGGGAATGATATTCGGTTCAGTCATGAAATGGTGTTATGGCATCACAAAAAACTATGGACTGGCGATACTCTTATTCACGGTATTCAGTAAGGTAGTGTTACTGCCGGTTTCGGTATGGGTGCAGAAAAACTCGATTAAAATGGTGAAACTGCAGCCGGAAATTAATCGGATTAAGGCGCGGTATTTCGGCGATAAGGAAACGATCGCTGACCAACAACAGGCACTCTTTAAACGTGAAAAATACAATCCCATGGCATCCATCATTCCCTTAATCCTGCAGATTGTTCTTCTGATGGGTGTTGTTGAGGTGATTTATCACCCCTTGGAATATATTCTTAATCTTCCTAAAGAAGAAATCACAGTATTGAACGATACGACAGTTTCTCTTAAAGAAGGGTTGAACCCGGAATCCGGGTCCTTTGAACTGGCTGTCATCGATGCGTTTCAATCTCATGAATACGACGCTCAATATCAGGCAGTACTCTCTGCAGAAACCTGCAGAGCCTTGAACGAGATTGGGATGAAATTTCTTGGGATGAACCTTGGCTGGATTGCCAGTGTCAATGGAGGGGTTTCCTGGATTGCTCCGTTATTAGCAGGGCTCTCCGCATGGCTGCTCGCATTTGCGCAGAATCGGATGAATGTGCTTCAGGTCGAACAATCCCGCATCAATCAGTATGGAATGATGGCGCTTTCCGTTGGCATTTCGTTATACCTTGGCGTATTTGTGGCGGCAGGAGTAGTTCTCTACTGGATTGCCAGTAATCTTCTGGCGATTGTTCAGCAATATCTATTGAATCTTGCGATTAATCCAGCGCACTATGTAGATCATGCGGATCTTGAGGCCAGCCGGGAAGAACTGCGCCAATTGGAAGAAGGGAAACCAAAACGGAAATGGAACGACCCATTGACGCGGCGGTCAAGAGAAGATTACAAACGATTCTTCTCGATTGCGAATAAGCATCTCGTATTCTATTCCGAAGGAAATGGATTTTATAAATACTATCGTGGTACGATCGAATTCCTTTTGAACTATACCAATATTCCGATTCACTACATTACCAGTGATCCGGATGATCAGATTTTTGATCTGGCGAAAGAACAGCCTCAGATTCATCCATACTATATTGATTCCACAACTCTTATCACATTGATGATGAAGATGGATGCGGATGTCGTAGTGATGACGATGCCGGATCTGGAAAACTATCAGATTAAACGTTCTTATGTGCGCAAGGACGTGAAGTATGTATATGTGCCTCATGCGATGGATTCTCTGAATCTGACGATGCGCACCGCATCCATGGACCATTTTGATGCGATACTTGTGACTGGAAAGAATCAGAAAGAAGAGATTGAAGCGACGGAACATGTCTATCAGCTTCCTCCTAAAGAATTGATTGAATGCGGTTATCCATTGCTGGATGATATGCGTAAGGCATATCAGGCAAAGAGGGAAGTAACTCGGTCAGAGAAAACAATTCTGATCGCTCCTTCCTGGCAGACCGATAATATTGTGGATTCCTGCCTGGATGAACTGCTCGAACAGTTAAACGGGGAAGACTATCATGTGGTAGTTCGGCCTCACCCCCAACATATACGGCATATGCCGGAGCGGATGAACCAATTGAAGGAGCGGTTTGCGGGTAACCGGAATATTGAAATACAGACGGACTTTTCCAGGAATGATACTGTCTTTGAGTCAGATCTTATGATCACTGACTGGTCGGGGATTGCATATGAATATGCCTATACTACCTGTAAACCGGTATTATTCATCGATACTCCGATGAAGGTAATGAATCCGGAATATGAGAAGATTGACGTGCCTCCGATTAATATCTGGATGCGGGAAGTCATTGGTAAAGTAGTATCTCCCAATGCGATGGAAGAGGTTCCTTCCGTTGTCAAAGAACTGCTTTCTCATTCGGAAGAATATCGGGAAACCATTGACTCATTTGTGAAGGAATATGTATATCACCCTGGCACAGCCGGGGAGGTGGGTGCACGTTATCTGATTGATCAGGTATTCCATAGTGCGTCACAGCGTCATTTGGAAAAGGAGTAAGAAAGAATGCAGGCGGTAATTCTTGCGGCAGGAATGGGAAAACGATTAAAGGAGCTCACCAGAAACAACACCAAATGCATGGTGAAAGTAAATGGTGTGACGTTAATCGAGCGAATGCTAAAACAGATTGAAGCGCAGAACGTCTCACGGATTGTGATTGTTGTGGGATATGAAGGGCAGAAGCTGATTGATTTTATTCATACGCTTTCCATTCAGACACCAGTTGAGTTTATTGAAAATCCGGTATTTGATAAAACCAATAATATTTATTCTCTGTATCTTGCGAAAGATGTGCTCTGTGAGGAGGATACGCTTCTGTTTGAGTCGGATCTGATCTTTGAAGATGCGGTATTGGACGCACTGGTAGAAGATCCTAGAGATACATTGGCATTGCTCAGTAAATATGAGCCGTGGATGGATGGTACCTGCGTCACATTAAAGGAAGATGACAGTATTGATACCTTTGTCCCAGGGAAACAGTTCCGGTTTTCCGAGTGTGAACACTACTACAAGACAGTGAATATTTATAAATTCAGTCAGTCATTTTCGGCGAATTACTATGTGCCGTTTCTTACCGCATACCAACAGGCACTTGGACAGAATGAATACTACGAACAGGTGCTTCGGGTAATTACCATGTTGGAAGAACCGGTCATCAAAGGAAAAAGGTTAGATAGACAGAAGTGGTATGAGATTGATGATATTCAGGATCTGGATATCGCAGAGTCGATCTTTTCCACAGGTTCAACCAGAAGAGCGAAGCTGATGGAACGTTATGGCGGTTACTGGAGATATCCGAATCTTCTGGACTACTGCTATCTTGTGAATCCATATTTCCCTAATGAGAAGCTGAAAGAAGAACTGAAGTACAGCTTTGATGCATTGTTAACACAATATCCTTCCGGAATGAAGGTGAATTCATTGGTTGCGTCAAGAAATTTCAATGTATCACCGGAACAGATTGTCGTAGGGAATGGTGCGGCAGAACTGATTCATTCCCTGATGAATCTGCTGGAAGGAACAGCGGGATTCATTCGTCCGACCTTTGAAGAATATCCAAATCGCTGGTCAAGCGAAGATGCGGTTGTCTTTACACCAGAGCTTCCGGATTATGCCTATACGGCAGAAGATCTGATTTCCTACTTTTCCAGGCATCCGGTAGACCATCTGATTCTGATCAATCCGGATAATCCTTCTGGGAATTATATTCCAAGCGCTGATCTGCTTCGCTTAGTTAAGTGGGCAGAAGAAAAGGCAATGAATCTGATTGTGGATGAGTCATTTGCGGATTTTGCGCAGGAAGAAAACAATTCACTGCTGAGCACAGAGTGTTTGAGCCAATATCCGCATCTCTTTGTGATGAAGAGTATTTCCAAGTCCTATGGAGTTCCCGGCCTTCGCCTTGGCATTCTGGCATCCGGGAATACAGAAGTGATCGCAAGGATGAAGAAGGATGTTTCCATCTGGAACATTAACTCCTTTGGGGAATATTTCCTGCAGATCTATGCCAAATACGAAAAGGATTATCATAAAGCACTGCAGCAGTTTAAAGCCGAACGTACCAGATTAAAAGAAGCGCTGCGTGCGCTTCCTGGGTTGCGGGTAATAGACTCTGAAGCTAATTTCGTGATGGCAGAAGTAACATGTATGACCTCAAGTGAGCTGCAGTCAAGCCTGCTTGATCGCTATGACATTCTGATCAAAGATCTTTCTGGGAAGCTCAATGGGCAAAGCTATATCCGGCTTGCGATTCGTGATTCCAAAGATAATGATCGTCTTCTGCACGCGTTGGAGGAGCTATTGAAGTAATACTTATTGACGATAGATCTTTCCAGTTGGAAGTAATGCATCTGCATCACTTGCGTGCGCGTGATCCAGTTCCATTTCCTCCAGATAATCCACTTCATCAAACGCAAATTCAAAGTATCTCCGTGGTGGATTGGTCTTTGCGATCGAAGGGATGACAGCTTCTCCTGTTGTTCCATCGAGCAGATTCTGATAGATTTCCGGAAGATAGAAGTAGGAAACCGGCAGATCGGACACTACCAGTTCATGGGATTCATTGAATCCTTTTACCATCAGGAATGGATTCTGCCGGGTGTGACTGTGGATTTTATCCTCATATCCATGATCACCAAGAATGACAATAGCGGTATTGTCAAATGCGCCGCCTTCTTTGAGGGAACGCAGGTACTGTTCCAATACGGTGATCGTTGCCTGAAGATTCTGCTCGTAGGTTGCTTCGCCAGTGTCTTCGATATCATTGAGATTCCGATCATATTTGTAAGGAGGATGCGCTCCTTCTATATGAATGAACCGGAATCGTTTTTCTTCATCTAACGTGATTGGATGATCCTGAAAGAAGTAGTAAGTGGTATCGTCATGCCAGGAGAAGTATGTATCTGAAGGCCACTGGTTTGTAAGATTGAACAGTGCATAGGGTTCATACTTTTTCAGCTGAAACGGCATATAGATAAAGAAAATTGCCCGCAGTTCATCCATAAGGAAGGTCTTTGGGTTCTGCAGTCCATAAGTCTCGATGGACACATTTTCATAGACCTCAAGATCCTTTTCCCGTATCGGCACATCCATCTGATCATAGAGGCCGATCGTGTAATCTTCTTCCTTGAGCCGGTTTAACAGCGCAGATTCATCCAGGGCGTTGTCATACCACTTGTAGAACTCATCCTGACACTCATAGGTAAACCCGGTAAATAATTGGGGAACCGCAATCTTAGTCCAGGGATATGCGCCTAACGTATCCGGATAGTAGGTAAAGTCTTCGAATACATCCGCATACTCCGGCTCAGTGGTGGTAAGGAGGTCATGGAAAGTTTTGGAGTCCATCGCATCTACCACAAAGATCACCATATTCTGGTCCGAAGACATGACGTTCATGTTTTTGTTTCCGATGCAGACCTGTGTCTTATGTTGTAATCCATCGTTTCGTACGATCGCCACAACCAGCGTGGCTGCTAGAATCAGTGTTATTGTTCCACTGACAAGGTTTGATATTGGAAGAAATTTCCTTGGCTTGAGCCACAGATAAGAACCGATGCCTAGCAGAATAGCTCCCACCCAGATCAGAATGGAGTGCAGTTCTTCGGTATGGTACTGACTCCAGTCAGTAACAGAACCATCTCCTGGAGGCAAATCATTCACCAGGAGATTCCCCTGAATAAAGAACGCCACAAATGCGATCAGCCCAAGCAGAACCATGACACTGTAGAACGAGGGAGAGATGCGGTAGACTATCGCATAAAGAATTACAATGATCAGAATGACAACTGCAGTTAATAGAAGCAGATAAGGGAAAATCGTATAAATGTCATATTCAAATTCATGAATGTTTGTTACATAGAGTTCCAGCGGCTTATACAGACACAACATGAATCCCAATGCCACCGCAAGAACTACCGCAGGAGAAAACGGCGTCTTCCGGGCTTTAACAGGAGTTTCTGGGAATGAAATTGTTCTTGTCTTACCAGAAGAAGGGTCGTGAAACTCCAGATGGTCTGATTCGATTTCCTTATCTTCCTCTAATGCGTCCCCAAAAAGTAAGGTTTTCAGCTTTTTCCAATACACTCCCGCAAACGTGCCTAGGGCGATTGCGATGCCGGCGATGGCTTGAATCGCATAGGTCATGACGGATGGATCAATATACGCATGAACCGGAATTGTGGTCAGAAAGAACCCAAAAAACAGCACATAGCAGAAATATATGGGTTTTCGAATGAATTTACGTTGTCTCATGTCTTTAAGTATAGTACAACCGCCGTCTCTTTGAAGTGTCTTGCGGGAAACAAATCCCGTATAATAGGCAGTAATGAAACAGCGAAGAAACCGGATTGCACTGGAATATGGGTTGACTGTGTTAGGAATCACCGCACTCTATCTTTTCGCATGTGCAGTGCAGCGGATCACACCATTTGGCGATGCGGTTCTGATGAATTTCACCGATTTCAAATCCCAGTCCGTTCCGATCTATATGCATCTGTGGGATGCCATCCATGGAAATGGATCGCTGTTTTTTGATTGGCGAATCGGGCTTGGAAGTTCGTTTCTAGGAACGATTTCCCATTATTCGCTGCTTAGTCCATTGAATCTGTTCTTTTTCTTTGTACGTCGAGAAACGATTCCTTCTGCCATGACCTGGTTCATTTTACTCAAACTGTTGGCGCTTGGGCTTTCCATGTGCGCCTTTTTGCGTAATGACCGCCTGTTGTTTGGCAAGAAGCGCTGTGCTTCCCTGTGGGTGATCATCGGTTCTATTTCCTATGCGGTCAATGGCTATACCGTTCAATACTATGGCTTTCCATGGATGGACACCGCTGCGGTGGTTCCCTTATGCATGCTGTTCTTAAACCGCATGTTAACTAGCAAAGAAACGTTATGCGGGAAAAACGAGCTAGGTTATGTAGTGTTTCTTACATTGATCTTTCTGATTAATATTCCTCAGGCATTTGCAGTATGTCTGTTTCTGATTGGCTATGTGTGTGGTGTTATATTCCTTCTTTTCAAGGAACCGGAGCAGAAGAAAACTGCCTCTATGAAAATTATTCTGTATTCCATCATTGGACTTGGCTGCTCAATGATTCTGTTTTATCCGGCGATGAAGAATATCAATCATTCTTACCGCATGACGTATGGGAATTATGGAAATGGTCTTCAATCCTACATTGTAAAAATGGATCTGGCACGGCAGGAGACAGAACGGAAATACATGATGGCCATAGGTATCGCTGTGCCTCTGCTTGTATCACTTGGTTATAGCTTCAAGGCACTGCGTACACAGGGACATCGTAGTGAGGCTTTATTTATGCTTTATCTTCTGCTTCTGGTATTACTGCCGATTCCGTTTGAATCAGTCAATGGTATTTATCATAACGGCCCATATTCCTGTTATCCCATGCGCTATGGGTTTTTGTTGTCATTTGTTGGAATTGTGCTTGGAATACGTGCGCTCAGAGATTTGAATCGAGTGTTCTTATCCCGCTTACTCGCGTTGCTTTGGGCAGGGGAAATGTGTGTTTTACTGAGCCATTATCTGGAACCTTCACAGCCGTATGATTATCCTTCCCTAGGGGAAGAACTTACTGCTATCGCTGGGAATGAAACAGGTCTTTCCCACACAAAAATCATGGATGCGTCTCTGCTTGAAAACTATCCATTGTATGTGAATCAGGAAGCACTTTCGAATTATGTTCCGCTGAATTCGAAGCGACAGGTTACCTATGCCCAACGAATGGGATATACCCAGGACTGGGTTGCCCTCTATGATCAGGGCGGAACACTGTTTTCTGATGCGGTTATGTTGGAGAAGACACTTCTTTATCCAGGTGGAGAAACCGACTCATATATGGATGCCCTTATTGAACAGGGGCTGTTAGCCAGAGAAACTGACTCCGTATTGACCTGGAAACTCTCCTATCCAAACGCATTTTATCTGGAAGACGCAGATCTTGGATCGATTCATGAGGAGTTGGATCTCAACCCCTTTGTGAATCAGGATCGCCTGGCAGAACTACTGTTTCATACGGATCTGTTCCACACCGAACAATATGATCTTTCAACAGGGGAAGTTGTAATTCCTGTCGAAGAGGAAACGATGCTTTACTTCTGGTCAGCTGATGCAGAAGCGGTTCGCTTATATGTCAATGGCACATTGATTGATATTCCAATCTATCAGGATCGCCATCACACCAGCTATCCTGAGACTACAAATAATGGAATTGTGACACTTGGTCTCTTCCAACAGGAATCCGTAACAATCACGCTGGAGAATTTGAAGGAAACAGAAGGCACATTCTATCTTTCTTCTTTTGACCTGAATGCCTGGAAGGAAACCCTTGAACAGGCAGATATTACAATCACTAGCTGGAATCGCTCTGACCGCTCCCTGTCATTCCAGATTGAATCTGAATCAGATGGTGCGGTGATGATTCCTATTTATGCGGATGAAGGCTGGAAGGCAAGCGTGAATGGGAAATCGGTAGAATGGGATACGCTCTACGGGATGTTTCTGGTTGTTCCTGTAATCGAAGGGAATTCAGCGATTGAACTGACATTTGTGCCGGAAGGACTCTATGTTGGGGCTATAATCAGCCTGATTTCCTTGTTGTGTCTGGCTATTTTCTATCATCTTGGGAAAAACAGGGCTCTGCCTGCCAAGGTTGGAACGGCTGCGGAATGGACAATCAAAGTGGTATGGGTGAGTTATCTGCTTTATGTATATGTGATTCCGGTACTGTTCCGACTGGGAATGTCTGCTTACAAACGGTTCTTCTGATGTTTACTTCACAAACGCACGCTTCATGGCAAACACTGAGATAAGCAGCGAAGCGAATACAATCAGATACCGAAGCCAGATGATATGAAAGATTGTATGAATAAAGAATGTCAATAAGGTGAGGATTCCGCTGATTAACAGGATCATTCGAATATCATAGACCGGTTCATAGGACTCTTGGTTCAAAATGAGCCGATAACATACATAGTGAAATAATGACAGAAACATATAAGAAATTAATGTGGTTGTCCCAGCGACGGTATAGCCAAAGCGGGGGATCAACAGCCAGTTCAATATCACATTTAATCCTGCCGCAAGAAGTGTCGCCGTACCGACATACTGCGTTTTATTAAAGTGATATTCCACATTGGAGAAAAGGGTATATATAAAAATGAAGAATACGGAAGAAGATACGGTCGGAACGATATCTGCCGCTTCTGCGTAGCTGCTTCCCGCAACGACGCGGATTACTTCGGGAGCCATTCCCATCGCAATCACACATAATAAGGCGATTCCTAGCAATAATAGGTTGGCGCCAGACCGCACTGCCTTGCCATTATTTCGTTTCAGGTTCTGAAATGTGAATGGGACGAAACTGCTGTTGACTGCAGTAACGATCATTAACACCATGGATGCGATCATATAGGCAATGCTGTATCGGCCTGCCTCCGCATTCCCGACGAGTTTTCCAATCATGATTCGATCGGATTGATTCAAAATCATATTGGAAAGGTAATGGGGAATTAAGGGAAGCGCGAACTGAAGCGCATATTTCCATGTCGCTTTGTCATAAAGTTTCTGACTATGCTTGAGCAGTACTGCTAACAATGGCAGTCCAAATAATACCCGTACCAGAAGATCTGCTTCGATTCGTGCATTCAGCCGGTTGGAACTATTTAGAACTGCATAAATGCTGAAGGCATAACTGAATACGGTAACTCCTATCGATAGCAGGGAAGATAACCGATAGCGGTAATGATAACGTTCTCTGCTTTTCCAGAAATCAAACGGATTAGATACAAACAGATGTACAAACATCATACCGGTTAATAATGGTGTGAGATTGAACAGGGAAGCCCAAAACGACGGCGCAAGCAGAAACAGGATCAGAAATCCTGTAAATATTGCTATGTCCAGTCCCAACATTGAGGCAGTGAAGGAAGCTTCCTCTTCTTCGTGATCACTGAGACCTTTCATATAGGTTTCCCCAGAGAGATTCAGTGTTACAAGAATGCTTAAAATTCCAAGCCAGGAACTGTATTGGGAATAGATACCATATTCTTCCTGACTTAGTACCCTGGTAAATATTGGCGTTGTGATCAGTGAAATTCCGCTTTGAAACACAGAACAGAACAGTGCCCAGAAGGAGGCACGGACTGGTGCAGAAAGGGAATGATAGCGTTCCAGAAGTTTTTTCATAACGTATTTCATTATGCCATAAAGCCAAACGCCTGAAAGCCTCTATGGTATAATAACTTCCGGAAAAAACCGCTTTTTATCATGCTTAAGCGGTAAGTGAACTAGGGGACTATTATGCGCAGAATGAAAGTAATGACCATTCTTGGGACAAGGCCTGAGATCATTCGTCTCAGTGAGACGATCAAGGCCTGTGAGCGTTATTTTGATCATAAGCTTGTCCATACCGGACAGAACTATGATCCAAGACTGAATGATATTTTCTTTGAGGAACTGGGACTTCGCCAACCCGACTACTATCTGGATTGTGCTGGAAAAAACCTCGGAGAAACCATGGGAAATATTCTTGCGCGTACCTATGATGTCATGTTAAAGGAACAGCCGGATGCGGTGTTGGTGCTTGGTGATACCAACAGCGCCCTTGCTGCGATCTGTGCCAAGCGGCTCAAGACTCCAATCTTCCATATGGAGGCGGGAAACCGGTGCTGGGACTGGAATGTATCGGAAATGATCAATCGGAAAATAGTGGACAGTATTTCCGATATTAATCTTCCTTATACAGAAAACAGCAGACGGTATCTCTTATCGGAAGGGATTGATGGAAAAACTATCTTCGTTACTGGAAGCCCGATGACGGAAGTGCTTCATAAACATATGGAATCCATTGAGAAAAGTGATGTGCTTTCCCAGCTTGGATTAGAAAAGGGGAAGTATATTCTCGTGTCTGCCCATCGGGAAGAGAATATCGACATTGAAGAAAACTTCATGTCATTGATGAATGCGATAAATCACGTGGCGGAAGACTATCAGCTTCCAGTGATTTATTCCACACATCCCCGCTCCAGAAAATGGATTGGGACGAGAAACTTTACTTTTCATCCGTTAGTACAGAATCTGCAGCCCTTTGGCTTCTTTGATTACAACAAGCTTCAGATGAACAGTTATTGTGTCATTTCTGACAGTGGAACACTGAGTGAAGAAAGTGCAATTCTGAATTTCAATGGTGTATTGATTCGTACCAGCACGGAGCGCCCGGAGGCGCTGGATGCCGGTTCGGTAATAATTGGTGGAATTACCGAAGAGACGATTGAACAGGCAATTGATATGTCGGCTGCGATGCGGAAAAACAACGAGCCGATGGGAATGCCAAAGGATTATATGAATGAAAATGTATCGATTAAAGTCGTGAAGCTGATTCAGAGCTATACCGACATCGTCAGGAGAACTGTATGGCTGGATCATTAATGTTTCTTTCCTCCGGTTGGGAGGGGATCGGATACTATATTCAGAACTGGAACACCGATGCGTTTTCTATCGGTTGTGTTCTGGTGCTTGCGCTGATCATTTCCGGCTATTTTTATGGTTGTGTATTCCGTAAATTCATTCGACCTCTGGAAGATATAGATTGTACACTGCTAGGGGTATTTACCATACTTGCATTGTTTCAGATATTAGTTTTTGTTCTTGTCAGTGTCAAAGGGAGTACTGACATTGCATATTATGTGCTGGCAGGAATTTTCCTGCTTTCGCCAATCCTTTGTCTTTTGACCTGGTCAAATGTAGTTCCTTCCTGGAAACATCTTGCCTCACTGATTCTAGGGATTCTGATTACCGGTGTACTGGTCTATGGATCCATGAATCTTAATACCAATAATATTTACTTTGACTCCATTACTTATCTCTCAGAAGTAATTGAAAGTAGTAAGAATGAGATATTTGCACATATTCTATTTCCGAATGGCGCGATTTTGCGGCGTGTAGATCCGCTTCATGACTATACCGGATATTACTATTTCTGGGGAATCTTACTGCGCTGGGCAGAGAATCTGTTTCATTTTAAAGATCTGACAACTCCCATCTATATCTGGGGTGCGACTGTTCTTTATGGTATGACCCTGGGAATGTTAACGGTAAGCAGCGCCTGCGCATTATTTAAGAAATGGGCATGGAAAGGGGTTCTCTTTACAACTCTGTTCATGGCTCCGTTCTATACCAATTACTTCAATACAACGCTTGCCTTTTTTGGGAATACCATTCGAACGGTGGTGATAGGAACCTGTGTATTATTGGTCTATCTGATTCTTAGTCATAAGAATTCTGCTGGTCTCTTTATTCCGTTAATGCTTGTGTATTTTGCGGGACTGAATGTCAGTTCTTCCAGTTTATTCCTGATTGCGTTTATTACCGCAGGACTGTTCTTCGCTTTGGCGATCACCAAAGAAAAGCACTGGTTACGTTGGGCTGGATTGATACTTACATTGACACCTTTGATTCATATGGTGTTACTGGTATTTTTCAATGAGAGTGAAACGATTACCTATCCTATGATTGCGGCTGTAACGATCGGAATCGTTGCGGTATTGATATTGATATCATTCCTGTTACGCAAGTGGTTTGACAAAGTAGATATTTTCTTCTCGATCCTGTTTCCGATTGCGCTTCTTGGTTTGATTGCGATGTCCTATCTTTCAAGAAACGGGGATTATGGTTACTCCTATTTCTTCCGTTCCAGCAGTCTTGATGATATGACAGTAAACATGACCAGCCATCTGAGTCAGATGGAATTTATTCGTAATATCGTATTCTATGTGTTACTGGCTCTGACATTGGTGAATTTCAAAGTACAGCGGAAGTTCAAACTGTTCCTGGTCATTGTCGTTGTGCTGTTTATTAATCCTCTGGTACAGCCTGCAGTATCAAGATTCTTTACGGCAGGTGTATACAGCCGGGTATTTGATTTGTTAAACAATCCGTTCACGTTATGTTTTCTGCTGTACAGTCTGGATCGTCTGATTCCGCTTGCGCCGTTAAGTTACGTCGCATTACTGGGGTTAGGTGCCTTTGGCGCTAAGCTTGGCTATGATACATTGACTACTCCTTACTCTAAGAGCCTTGAAGTAGGAACAGATAACTGGAACTGGGAAGCGAAAGTATCCAATGATTCCTATGAATTATATGAATATATTAATAACGCGCTGGCTTCGCAGGACTTTGATATCAGAGAACGGGAATACGACCATCGCGTGTCAATTCTGTCTCAGGATGCCGGGCTGAAAGGTTATGTTACTGGGATTAATATTCTCTTCTCTACAGAAGATTATCGTTCTGCATTAGCTGGGACCAGTGATAACCGATTCGCAGATCGGATGATTGCACTGATGTATCCGGATCGGATGTATACAGAAGATGATTATGGGGATGTCGGAGACTTCTCAAAACTTGGTGAACTCTTTCAGGAGACAAACGCTGATTACGTAGTGATTAATAATACACTTGCGCTCTGGGATGAAAGAGGCTGGTTCTACAGCCCATATGATGACCTTATCACTAAGGGAATGTGCGCAAAGATCTTTGAAAATGAGTCCTGGGCAGTCTTACGTATTAATAAAGACTATGTGCCCGCTGGAAAACACCCGGATCGTTACTGGGTTCATAAATATGAGGATGATTGATCATGAAAACACTGATTGTTATACCAGCGTATAACGAAGAAGAAAATATTGTCCGTGTCGTCAGCCATCTTCAGGAAGTACTTCCACAGTACGACTATGTGGTCATTAATGATGGAAGCTCGGATCATACCCGTGATTTGTGTATTGAACACGGGTTTCACCTGATTGATCAACCGATTAATCTTGGATTGGCTGGGACATTTCAATGTGGAATGAAATATGCGGAAAAACATGGTTATGATGCGGTGATTCAGTTCGACGGAGATGGCCAACATCGCCCGGAGTATATCCCGGAAATGGAAAAGAAAATTGAGGAAGGTTATGACATTGTTATAGGTAGCCGCTTTCTTACAAAGAAGAAGCCTTCCAGTATGCGTATGGTAGGAAGTAATCTGATTCAGTCTTTGACAAAGATGACAACTGGACAGATACTCAGTGATCCAACATCTGGAATGCGGATGTATGGGAAACGGGTGATTCAGGCAATGGCAGAACAGATCAATCTGAATCCGGAACCGGATACGATCAGTTTCCTGATGCGCTGTGGTGCCAAAGTTGCGGAAATTCAGGTGGAAATGGATGAACGGATTGCGGGAGAAAGTTACCTTACCGCATGGAAGAGTATTCAGTATATGGCCAGTGTCTGTGTCAGTATCTTATTTATCGGGGCGTTTCGAAAGCGCATTGATCTGGAGGGTTAAAGTGTGAATAAAATGACATAAGAAATAAGCAAATAAGCCGCATTAAAAACAGAATATCAAAGCTAGACATCAAAATACTCAGCTTGTAGCAGCGCTTCTTTCGTCATCTGGCATTGAAAATGATTTGATGATCTG
>JAFUGM010000050.1 GCA_017469355.1 Solobacterium sp.
GCTCCTTATGTTCTATTACCATTCCATCATAAAAGACTGCACATTATCTGAATAGTTATTATTCAAATCGCTGCAGTCTTGTCTTCATTTAATGTGATTACATTTGCGATATTAATCGGATATCTGCGCGCCGTTCTACAAGATACCTTTGAAACTGTCAGAAATTACGTTATCAATAATTATTCAACATACACCAGCGTTAAGGCTATCTACGAAGGTTTAAAAAAGAACGGAGTTTCCATTTCACGTGGTACGGTCGCCAAATACATACAGATCTTATTAGATGCAAAAATATTATATGAATGTGACAGATTTGATATGAAATCAAAGAAATCACTGCAGGGAGACAGGAAATACTACCTGGCAGATCTCAGTTTCTTCTTTTCTCAAAATACTGATAACAGGCTTAATTATGGACCATCTCTGAAAAACATCATGTACATTTACTGTGTCAGCAATGGATATGCCACAAGCATAGGAAGGATCGGTAAATATGAGTGTGATTTCATACTGAGAGACACAAACACAAACTACTTTTATGTTCAGATCTCATACACCATAGCTGATCCAGCAACTGAAGAAAGAGAGTATCGTTCGCTCGAAGCCATCAGGGATTATTATCCAAAGTATCTTCTGACAACTGATTATCTGCTTCAGAACAGAAACGGCATCCATCATCTGAATATTATCGATTTCATGATGAATCAACAGCGGTTCTAAATAGGCTGTTATCGAGACATGTTTTGATTGAACTTCAGAAAATGTCTTGATAACCGCTTCATAACCACAGACAATCGGAACAGAAGCTTATAATAATTCCAGCAGCCGAAGCTGTGTGCAGGCGTGCCTTAACTTCAATATTGAACTGAACGATATTGAGGTATCTGATACGGTAACTATGATTCAGGAGATATATTAAGTGCCATCTAAAGCAAGAAAAGCCCGTCTCGCTGAAGCGCGGGTATGGTATCGTCAACAGAACTTCACAGAAGATTCGCATGTCGTGAAAGCATACCGGAAGCGATTCAATGTCGACCGGATCTGTGCGATGAAAGAATTGGTGATGCTTGGAGTATTAAGCCCGCAGAAACAGAAGACTTATAAAACGTATCTGGAAAATCGCCGGCTGCGTAAATCGCGCCGGAAAAAGCAACCCAGCATCGAAATCGAATCCGATGAGACTTTTGCATATATCGTTGGTTATACGTCCGGCGGAGCCCCATTTGGGATAACCTGGGAAGAGGATGAACTCCTGAAAGAGGAAGAGCAGAGCGATCAGAAAACTCACAAAGAAAAAATGAAAATCATGGATTCGGAGGACCTGCCATTCTGATTGTCATTCGGGCATAGCTTCGGTTTCCTTAAGCGAAACAACGTATGATGAATTCAAACGAAAAGGGAGAAACGCATGTCATTAACTTCTCTGTATCTGCGCCGCACATTTGCGAAATCTGATCGAAAACGGGATGAAGGATGTTCCATTGGCGATCAGGTGACTTATCTTCAAAATCTTCCGTATGGGACAGATCGAGACTGGCAGATTCTTGATGTTGCCTATCCAAAGGAGGGAACCGGGCCGTTTCCGGTAATTGTCAGTGTTCATGGCGGAGGCTATGTCTACGGCAGTAAGGAAGAGTACCGGTTTTACTGCGCGTCGCTTGCGGAACGTGGGTTTGCGGTGATCAACTTCAACTATCGGCTGGCACCGAAAACACATTATCCATCCCAGCTTCATGACATTAACAGTGTCATGGCATGGCTGATGAATCAGGGAAACACCTATCCGTTTGATCTTGATCATATCTTCATGGTGGGTGATTCTGCCGGGGCACAGATGTTGAGTCAGTATGCGGCGATCTGCACCAATCCCGCCTATGAAACACTGATGGATATTCATCCGCCGGTTTTTCATCTGCGGGCGATTGGCTTGAATTGCGGCATGTATGACATGGAACAGCTGAAGCAGTCACAGATGAAACTGATTCTGAAGGACTATCTTGGGCGAAAGGAAGTGCTTCCGGAGGAATCTCTCCATGTGCTGGATTACATCACAAGCGACTATCCGCCCGTTTATATCTTCTCCGCCGGAGGAGATTTCCTGCGTTCGGAATGCGAGCCGATGGCACAGCTGCTGAAAGAACGGGGAATTCCCTGTGTCATGAAGATTTACGGGGATGACAATACCGGGCATGTATTCCATCTGAATGTTCGTCTTGAAACGGGTATTCTGGCTAATGATGAAGAAACAGCATTCTTCCGCCAGTATCTTCATTGAAAAAACAGAAGCGTTTCGACATGCGGGCAGGGTAAGCCATGCTAGACTGGACGTAGGAGAACATAGAAACATGCAATACAGAACGGATAAACACGGCGATCCATTGTCTGTCCTTGGCTTTGGATGTATGCGCTTTACCAAAAAAGGAAATGCCATCGATATCGATAAAGCGGAACAGGAACTGCTTGCGGCGTACGAAGCCGGAGTAAACTATTTCGATACTGCCTATATCTACCCGGGGAGCGAAGCAGCGATCGGAGAGATTTTCGAGCGGAATCATCTGAGGGAAAAGATTCACATTGCGACGAAGCTCCCTCAATACATGATTTCCAATGCGGCAGGAGTTGATCGATACTTCAATGAAGAACTCTCCCGCCTTCGTACAGATTACGTGGATTATTATCTCATGCATCATCTGACGGATATTGCGATGTGGGAGAAACTCAAGCAGGTTGGAATTCTTGACTGGATTAAAGAGAAGAAAGCGTCCGGTGCCATTCGCAATATCGGCTTCTCCTATCACGGAAATACGGAGAACTTCCTGAAGATTCTAAATGATTATGATTGGGATATGTGTCAGATTCAGTACAACTATCTGGATGAAGTGTCACAAGCTGGCCGCGCTGGTCTTCAGGCCGCTGCGGAAAAAGGAATCCCAGTGGTGATCATGGAGCCGCTTCGAGGTGGAAAGTTAGTGAATATGCTGCCGGAAGAGGCGAAAGAGGCCATGCGCTCCAGTAGTCATGACTGGAGTCCGGCAGAGTGGGGGTTACGTTGGCTGTACGATCAGCCGGAAGTTACGGTGGTGCTTTCCGGTATGAATTCCAAAGAAATGGTATTGGAAAACTGCAGGACCGCATCTGATACACCTGCGGGGAGTTTTGGCCCGGAGGAGTTTGCGGTTCTGGAAGTTGTTAAGGCAAAGATCAACGAGAAGGAGAAGGTCGGCTGTACCGGCTGCCGTTATTGTATGCCATGCCCGAAGGGAGTGGATATTCCGGGAATCTTCCGCTGCTATAACACGATGTATACCGAGTCGAAGAGCCAGGGGAGATATCAGTTTGCCCAGACCGTCGGGTTAACCAAGGAACCTGCCTTTGCGGATCAGTGTATTGAATGCGGGAAATGTGAGTCGCACTGCCCGCAGAGTATCCCTATTCGCGAGAAGCTGAAGGAAGCGGATAAAGCCCTGCGGCCGTTGCCGTATAAAGTCGGAATCAATGTCGTCCGGAAATTCATGTTTCGAAAACCGGCGTAAAATAAAGCTATAGGAATCGAGGGAAGTTATGAAAATCGCATTAATCAATGAAAACTCACAGGCTGCCAAGAATCAGATCATCGAACGTGCACTGAAGAAGGTTGCCGAACCTAGAGGAGATGAAGTTATCAATTATGGTATGTACAGTGCTGAAGATGAAGCACAGCTTACCTATGTTCAGAATGGGATTCTCGCAGCGGTGTTATTGAACAGCGGTGCCGCGGATTTCGTTGTTACAGGATGCGGGACCGGAGAAGGCGCAATGCTTGCGCTGAACTCCTTTCCCGGTGTGATCTGCGGTCATGTGGAACATGTCCTGGACGCATATACTTTTGCTCAGATTAATGATGGGAATGCAATTTCCCTTCCGTTTGCGCTTGGCTTTGGCTGGGGCGGAGATGTCAATCTGGAATATATCTTTGAAAAACTGTTCAGTGAGCCCTTTGGCGGCGGATATCCGAAAGAGCGTGCAGTTCCTGAACAGCGTAATAAGAAGATTCTGGATCAGGTAAGAGCGGCCGCCTTCCGTCCGCTTGCGGATATCCTGCGGGATCTCGATCCGGAGCTTGTAAAAGGGGCACTCGCTGGTGAGCACTTTGATGAATATTTCTTCCGTGATGCCAAGGACGAGGAACTGATCGCATTAGTTAAGGAACTCAAAGGCGAATAAGGAAATAGGACTGCTGGAGAGGATATAAGCGATGAAAGCAATCACCATGTTTTATCTTACCGATTGCGGCTATTGCGCCAAAGCGCATACCGCATTGGAAGAACTGATGAATGAGAATCCTGCATATAAAGAAGTTCCTCTTACCAGAATCGAAGAAAGTGAACACATGGATGTGGCAGAGCAGTATGACTACTATGCTGTTCCGAGCTTCTTTGATGGGAAAGAGAAACTGTTTGAAGCACATCTCTTCATGAGCTATGAAGAAATCCGGGATGAAGTAAAAAAGGTTCTGGATTACGCACTTGAACACTGAAGAACGAGTACCGGAGTCTCTCTGGTGCTTTTTCTTAACAGAATGACAGAGTTGTAATGAGGTTTCTATATCCTGATTTCATACAATGAAAGAAACAAAGGAGACATATCATGGAACAGAATCGTATTATTGTTGGATGTATGAGGCTTTCCGGAAAGACACCGGAAGAGATGAACGAGTTCCTTCATACTGCAGTGGATCTTGGACTGAACTGGTTTGATCATGCGGATATCTATGGCGGTGGACTTAGTGAAACCATCTTTGGCCAGGCGCTTTCAAAGGATGATTCATTGCGAAGGGAAGACTTGTTTCTTCAGTCAAAGTGCGGTATCCGAAAAGGAAACTATAATCTTTCAAAAGAATATATTCTTTCTTCGGTTGATGGCATTCTGGAGCGTTTAAATACAGACTATCTCGATCTGCTTCTGCTTCATCGCCCGGATGCGTTAGTGGAGCCGGAGGAAGTTGCCGCGGCGTTTGATATTCTCGAGTCTGCGGGGAAAGTTCGCGCCTTTGGAGTATCGAATCATAAGCCTTCTCAGATTGAGCTATTGAAAACCTGTGTGCGTCAGGAACTGAATTACAATCAGCTTCAGTTCTCCATTCCTGTTTCCAATATGGTAGCTCAAGGAATGGAAGTGAATATGGAAACCCCGGGGTCCTTCGATCATGATGGAAGTGTTCTGGATTATTGCCGAATTCATCACATTACCATTCAGGCCTGGTCACCATTCCAGATGCCGGCGTGGAAAGGCCCGTTCATCGGTTCAAAGGAGTATTCCGAGCTGAATACCGCATTGAATGAAGTTGCGGAAGAACATCATACGACACCGACTGTGATTGCGGCCGCATGGATTCTTCGCCATCCTGCAGGAATGCAGGTGGTTACAGGAACCGCAAGCACGTCTCGTCTGAAGGAAATCAATGAGGCGACTTCCATCACTTTGACTCGGGAGGAATGGTATCGCCTGTATCTTGCGGCTGGACATCCACTGCCCTGAGTTTCTGTTTGTACTCATAAATCAACGATCTATTTTCAATGAAATAGTGTTCAACCGCATCATTCTGGTGTGAAATGGAGGAGAAGGGGGAAGGCAATCATGACAGCGAAGGAGCTTTGGGAATTGCTGCAGGGGAAGGAAGGAATCCAATCCCTGGAAGAAACACCAGCCGGTATTCTTCTGGAGCTGAGCGGCGAGGATCCAATCCAGATTTCTGTTGGAGATGGGATTGAATATGTAAGGCAGAAGGGAAACCGTCTGGAACTGGTGCTTTCAGAAAGATCGACCATTGGTGAAGAACTGAGAGGATTGTGGAATGCGAAAGAATCCCGCAGTTTGAAACGGATTCTTACTGCGGTGATGGATGCTTTATCCGGGTCACTGGTTCCGCTAATGCCGATGTTGATCTCCGCCGCAATGTTCAAGACACTGGCGTCGGTACTAGGCCCTGATATGCTGAATGTGCTACCCGCCGACAGTGATCTTTATACCCTGTTCACGTTTGTTGGTGATGCAGGGTTCTACTTCTTTCCGGTTGCGGTAGGATATACCAGCGCACTGGTATTCCATGTCACACCGATACTCGGAGTATTTCTTGGTGGAATTCTTATCCATCCGACATTTATTAACCTGGCAGAGCTAGGTGTGCCGTTTTCTGTATATGGAATTCGTATTACCCCGTTAAACTATTCTTCGACCATTCTGCCGATTATTCTTTCCGTCTGGATCATGTCGTATATTGAACCGTTCATGAAACGGGTCATTCCCAATGCCTTGAAGGATGTTTTTGCGCCATTTCTGACCATTGCGATTATTCTTCCGCTTTCCTTATGCCTGCTGGCACCGGCGGGTTCCTATCTCGGTGAGTGGTTATGCAATACATTAATCTCACTTGGAAGTGTGGGTGGAATCGTGACGGTTTTGACGATAGCAGTTCTTGGAACACTATGGGAATTCATTGTTATGGGTGGTCTTCACTGGCTCTTTATTTCCACACTGTTCATCATCCTTGCGACAAGCGGGCAGGAGTCCATCATTACTCCGGTATGTGCCGCTACGGCATTTGCGACAGGTGGGATGGCTATCGGTGCCGCACTTCGGGAGCGTGATTCCAAAGATCGTTCCCTGTCCATCAGTTATGCGGTTGCGCAGATGATCGGCGGTGTGACGGAACCGGCGCTTTACGGTGTCGGCTTCCGATACAAAAAGCCGTTTATCGGTCTCATGGCTGGTTCGTTCCTTGGTTCTCTGTATGCGGGAATTGTCGGACTGACCGGATATAACTTCATTCCCAGCGCAAGTTTTCTCTGCTTCCTGAATTATGTTGGAGGAAGTACAATGAATGTCGTTCACGCAGTGATTTCGGCAGTCATTGGGTTTACGGTCTCAGCCGGAGTTACTTACGTGATTGGAAAGGAGTGAAGATGACGGACTCTAATACAATTGACGCACATATGAAACCGATCCGTCTCATCATATGTGATATTGACGGAACACTGTATGACTGGGATCGGATTCTGAGTGAGCGTACCATTGCGGATATCAATCGCCTTCATGAGGAAGGCTATGCGTTTGGAATTGCCTCAGGGCGCCCTTACGAAGAACTGGTAGACTATGCGGAGCGATGGGGGTTTCCGTTTCAGTTTGATGTACTTATCGGGCAGAATGGGGCGGAATTATATTCTCTGAAACAGGATAAACTTTACGAATACTACAAACTGAGCCGGGAAACACTCAAGAAAACCACTGAGGTGATGTCTCGGTTTGAATGTAATCCATTTATGTACTGGCATCAGAAACTGCTGTGTGTTCATGTGGATGATATGATTCATAAATCCTCTAAAACCGCAGAACGTGAGATTGTTGTGGCGAAGGATATCTCGGAGCTCTATGCGGAAGAGAACGTCAAAATCATGTTTCGGATGAGCGAAGAAGAAACTGTACGTGCGGAACGGTATCTTATGGAACATCCCGATCCAGACTATGCGGCGATGAAAACCCAGTCGACTTTGATTGAGTTCATGGATCCCAGAATCAATAAGGGATTTGCGCTGAAGAAGTTATGTGAACTGGGAGAATTCCGACTGGAAGAAATTCTGGCATTTGGGGATACCACGAATGATAATGCGATGATTGAGGTATCCGGTTGGGGTGTATGTCTTCAAAACGGAAGTGATGATACAAAGGCAATCGCTGATGATATCACACGCTATGACTGTAAACATGATGGGGTGGCAGATTATCTTGAAACCCATCTCTTCAAATAACAGAATAAGAACGCGAATGAAAAGGAGGCCTGAATGACCTCCTTTTGAGTGACCTTACCGTTTGTTCAGCGGAACGTAGGGAACTTCATCCTTAACGCTGATATATGCGGGACGAATGATCTTTCCGGCATTCTGGATTTCTTCAATACGATGGGCACTCCACCCGGAAATCCGCGCAATCGCAAAGATCGGAGTAAACAGTTCCACCGGTAATCCCAACATCCGATAAATCAGACCGGAATAGAAGTCAACGTTGGCACTGACACCCTTATACATCTTACGCTCTTCCGCAATCAGTAAGGGGGCAGTCTCCGCCACATATTCATACAGCGCATACTGTTCTTCAAATCCCTTTTCAATGGCCAGATCCTTTGCGCATTTCTTCAGAATATCGGCACGAGGATCGGAAACGGAATAAATTGCGTGTCCCATTCCATAGATCAGTCCCGCATGGTCGAAGGCATCTTTGCGCAGTAATGCCGCAAGGTAGTCTTTTACTTCTCCGAAGTCTTTGACATTGACGTTTTTCTTCATGTCATCGAACATCTGAACAACCTTGATGTTCGCACCGCCATGACGCGGTCCTTTCAGGGAACCTAACGCAGCCGAAATGGCAGAATAGGTATCCGTTCCGGAGGAGGTCACCACATGGGTAGTGAAGGTGGAGTTGTTTCCACCGCCATGTTCCGCATGAATGCATAATGCCAGATCAAGAATCCGTGCTTCAGCACTGGTGAATTTTCCGTCTTTGCGAACCATATGAAGGATATTCTCTGCGGTTGAAAGATTCGGTTTGGGATTACGGATCAGAAGACTCTTTCCAAGATAGTAATGCCGGTAGCCGCGATAGCCATATACCGCCAACATCGGAAATACAGATATCAGATGAAGGCACTGACGAAGAACATTGGCACTTGAAATATCATCCGGATTTTCATCATAGGTATACAGTGCCAGCACCGACCTCGACAACATGTTCATCATATCCTTGCCAGGAGCTTTGAGAATCATATCTCTGGTGAAGGAATCCGGCAGTGTACGGATTTCCCCAAGATATCTGGTGAATTCTTCAAGTTCTGCGGGAGTAGGAAGTTTGGAGAACAGTAATAGATATGCAGTTTCTTCAAATCCATACCGCTTATCTTCAATGAATCCGTTGACCATGTCACGGATATTGATGCCACGGTAATACAGTCTTCCATCACACGGAACTTCAACTCCGGTTTCATCGGTTTCTTTAGCGATGATGGTAGAGATTTCGGTCAAACCTGTGACAACACCTTTTCCGTTGAGATCACGCAGTCCTTTATTTACCTGATAACGGGAGTAGAGGTCAGGTGTAATGTTATTGCGGCTGTCCGACAGAGCAGACAGCTCACGTACATAAGGGGTAATATCTGAATAGCTCATAAGGGTCCTCCTTGTTTTATAGTTCGATGCGGTTGAATGCTGAACGAGTTGAGACTGAAGAAAATGCAATTAATATTTAACGATTTTAAAAAGAATTGCCCGGAAGCACAAGAGTATTTCCGAGATTCTCACAAAGTTCACACATTATTTTAAAAGACGTTTTAAAAAGTAACACCCGCGTTTCAACGATCAAATACAAATCATGGATTTTGTCGGAGACAAACCCAGATACAATATACATATGCATGCAGAACTGATTACCGCTGTGACCATTGACTGGTCCTTGATTCCCAATGACAGCTACCTGAAGACAATTCCTGCTGTTTCAAGCATATCTTCCCTGCCGTTTCATCAGCCGATCACGTTCTTTGTGGGGGAAAACGGAACCGGGAAATCGACACTTCTTGAAGCGATGGCGATTGCCGGGGGGTTCAATCCGGAGGGAGGGACCCGCAATTACCGCTTCTCTACCTATGACTCTCATTCAGAACTCTGTAACGCAATGACGCTTTCCAGAACTGCCAGAAAGGTAAATTGGGGCTATTTTCTTCGAGCGGAGAGTTTTTACAACGTCGCAACTCAGGAACAGGAGTATTGGGAAGAGGCAGGGGAGTCCAGATATTATCACCATCAATCTCATGGGGAAAGTTTCCTTTCCGCAATTCAGGAACAGTTTCGCCCAGACAGCCTGTACTTTCTGGATGAGCCGGAAGCGGCTCTTTCACCACAGCGTCAGTTGACGCTGATGCGGGAAATTTATCGATGCGCATCGAATGGATCGCAGTTTTTCATCGTTTCACATTCTCCGATTCTTCTTGGGATGCCAGAGGCAGAGCTGCTCAGCTTTGATGAAAATGTCATTATGCCGATAGCCTATGAAGATACGGAGAGTTACCGGATCACAAAGCTGTTCCTCCAACAACGGGAACAGCTGTTGAACTATCTTCTTGAAGAAGAGTGATTCGACTCGACTGAGCATATCGCTTGTGTATGTATATTTGATAAAAGATAATTGCATTAAATTTAAGGAGCGTTTTACTTATGAACTATGACTTTGATGTACTTTATATCGGAACCGGGCACGCTGCCTGGCATGGCGCATTGATTTTAAAACAGTTTGGTAAGAAGGTTGCCTTTGTGGAACGGGATTTAACAGGCGGTACCTGCACGAATTATGGCTGCGATGCCAAAGCACTGCTGGATGGCCCGGCAGAGCTGGTATCGGCGTTAAAGCGGTATGAGTCTATTGGTGTGACAGCGGATATTCATATGGATTGGCGAAAATTCATGGAATATAAACATCAATCTATCGATCCTCTGGCCCCATTAATGAATGGGATGCTGGAAGGGCAGGGATTTACTGTCTTCCATGGGAATGCATCTTTTGTGGATGAACATACCGTATCGATCGGTGATACAACGGTAAGCGCAGAACAGATTGTCATTGCGACTGGCCAATATGATGCCAAGCTGGAGATTCCCGGCAAGGAATACATGCATACAAGCAGAGATATCCTGAGTATTCCCGAGCTTCCGGAACATATTACCTTTATCGGTGCAGGTATTATTTCCATGGAATTCATTTCTCTTTTGACGCAGTTTGGAACGAAAGCGACAGTGATTGAATTCGCGGATCGGGCATTGCTTGCGTACAGTGAGGAATATGCCGCAAGAATTACAGAAAAGATGAAGGCGGCAGGGGTAGAATTCTACTTCGGGGAATCGGTAACTTCTGTGGAACATCAGGGAGACCGCTATGTTGTGACAACTGCGGCTGGCCTTCAGGTAGTTACGGATTATGTACTTTCGGCGATCGGCCGAAGGGCGAATATCGAAGGGCTGAATCTTGAGGTTGCGGGTGTCGTCGCTTCCCCAAGAGGGATTCCCGTTGATGACCATATGCGCACCAATGTGCCGCACATCTATGCCAGCGGAGATGTTGTGGATAAGCGGATTCCAAAACTGACACCGACGGCGACGTTTGAGTCCAACTATATTGCGGGTGCCATTCTTGGAAATCCGGCTCCGATTATCTATCCGGCCGTGCCTAATGTGGTATTTACATTACCGCGGATCGCGGCGGTCGGTGTCGGTGTGAGTGAAGCACTCAAACAGCCGGAAACCTATCATCTTGCCAAGGTGGAATTTGGCAAGGCGCTGGCATTTGAATACCGGAATGAAACGGACGCAGAACTGACCGCAGTCCTTGATCAGGATAACTATATTGTCGGCGCAGAGATCTTTGGCGATAACGCTGGAGAAATGATTAACATTGTGACACTGATCATCAATGGACATATGAGTGGGGAACAGGTTGCTGGTACGATCTGGGCGTTCCCGACCCAGACAGATGGACTGGTGGAACTGTTGGCACCGTTACTCCATAGGGGCGCTTAAAAACGGAAACGACAAAGGAGGAAAACGATGAAATTGATATGGTGGCTGTTTACCGCAATTGTGACAGGTCTGTTTGCGGCGGTTCTTGAACTGAATCACAATACCTTGTTTGGATGGGTGCTGCTGATTGTTCTTGCAGGGTTGTTTATCGTTATTTCTCTGCGTCTTGGGCCTCAGGGTTCTGCATGGAAAAAGCTCCTGTTATGGGTTGGTTATCCATTATGCTTTGTAGGAATTCTGTTTCTTACCTGGCCGCCAGTGCGTGCTGTTCCGGCCACAGAAGGCGCAAACCTGAAATCAACAGGTACAGTTACAACAACTTATGGCCCGGTTCAGGGCGTGTATAACAGCGATCAGAGTGTGGAAGTATTCGCTGGTATTCCGTATGCCAAGCCTCCGGTTGGAGAACTTCGCTGGAAAGAACCTCAGTATCCTGATCCATGGGATGAGGTCAGAGTATGCGATGAATTTGCGCCTATGAGTATGCAGACAAGGAATCTGCCGATCATTGATTCTCTTACGCGGATTGTTGGCTACCATGACTATAAGATCTCCCTGAATGACAATTACCGGGAACCGGTATCCGAAGACAGCCTTTACCTGAATGTCTGGAAGCCTGCCGGGGATGCGGATCACTTTCCTGTATTGGTCTATATCCATGGCGGTTCCCTTCAGACGGGACAGCCCTGGTATGAAGATTACTCTGGAGAAGGGTTTGCGAAGAGTGGCGTTGTAGCGGTAAACATGGGATATCGCCTGGGTGTATTCGGGTTCTATGCGGATGAAGAACTGATGGCGGAATCGGAACACCATACAACCGGTAACTATGGGTTACTGGATCAGATCAAAGCGCTGGAATGGGTTCAGGAAAATATTGCACAGTTTGGCGGAGATCCCAACAATGTGACCATTGTCGGAGAATCTGCCGGGGCAGTATGTGTCGATGCATTATGTGTTTCACCGCTTGCGGAAGGATTGTTTCAAAAGGCAATTCTTGAAAGCTCGTCTCTTTCTGCAGAGCAGCCACCGCATTCCTTCCGTTTGCTTGAAGAGGCACTGGAATCCGGGAATGAGTTAAAGCAGCGTTATGGGGCAGCCTCGGTTGACGCATTGCGCCAGCTGAGTGCAGAGGAGCTGGTACAGGAAGCCGCAACCCAGCATCATGTGACGGTAGATGGCTATGCACTTCCATCTACGGTATATGAACTCAGAACCAATGGAGTACATAACGAGCAGGCAGTGATTCATGGATATAACAGTGAAGAAAGCGGACCGTTTATCATCTTTGATCATGCGTCCATGAAGAATTACGAGCAGAAGATCCGTGCTTATTTCAAGGAGTATGCGGATGAAGTGCTTGCCATATATCCGGCATCTACGGATGAAGAAGCGGATCGCTATTGGGCAGAGATTTACGGGGCAGTATTCTTTGATTATTCACACTATTGTCTGAGCCGTCTGGAACAGGAGAATGATGTTCCTTCCTGGGAATATCATTTTGCCAAACAGAATGGACGGCTTGGAAGCTGGCACAGCGGGGAACTGATTTATGCCTTCCATCAGATTCCGGAGGATTCCAGGCTGTTTGATGAAACTGACCGCACACTTTCTGATACCATGCATGGATATTGGGTGAATTTCTGTAAAACCGGGGATCCAAACGGAGAAGGGCTCCCAGAATTCCCTTCCATCGCGGAAAGCGGACAGCTGCTGGAGCTGAATACAGGGCTGCGGGAGGTCGATCATCCGGCCCTGGCACTGTTTGATATCCTTGATCGCATGAATCAGAACTGAAACAGGAACTGCAGTAAGTCAAAGACATGAACTGGTCAAAACGATACTGCAGTTTTCTTTTGTCTTTAAGCGTCTGATGTAAATAATTTTCAGAAAATGATATCCTGTTTTCTGAAAAACAATTGACAGATTTCAGTTATGCATGTATTGTGAAAAGCGAAATTCGAGGACCAGAAAAAGTAACTGTCTGTGCCCATCAGCGAGCTGGTGATGTGTGGAAGTCCGGCGGCAACGCATTCAGTGAAACCGATCTGCGAGAAGTTTTCCGGAAGAATCAGTATGGAAGAACGTGAACCTGCGTTAAAGGAAAGAGGGGTCGGAGTTGATCCGACAATCAGTGTGGTACCGCGGTTATGCCGTCTCTGAGCGAGACGGTTTTTTGTTTAAGGGGGTTGTTGTTTATGGATAACGGCACATTGGGAATTATCATCGCAATCATTGTTTATCTCGGGGGAATGCTGTATATCGGCTATCGTTTCTCCAAGAAAACAGAAACCGTCGGCGAATTCTATCTTGGCGGACGGAAACTTGGCCCGTTAGCTGCGGCGATGAGCGCCGAGGCTTCGGATATGAGCAGCTGGCTGCTTATGGGATTGCCGGGAGTAGCGTATCTTACGGGAATTGCAGATGCGGCATGGACGGCCATTGGGCTTGCGCTTGGCACATATCTCAACTGGCTGATCATAGCGAAACGGCTTCGTCAGTATACAGAGAAGACTAATTCCATCACGGTTCCGGAGTTCTTTTCCAACCGTTACCATGATTCAGGAAAAGTTCTGACGTTTATCGCTGCGCTTGTTATCGTGATATTCTTCGTTCCTTATACTGCTTCCGGGTTTGCGGCCTGCGGCAAGCTGTTCTCCAGTCTGTTTGGGGCAGACTATCATGTGGCGATGATTCTCAGTGCGATAGTCATCGTGACCTATACCGCCCTTGGCGGATTTATGGCCGTCAGTGTTACCGATCTGATTCAGTCGATTGTCATGACGATTGCGCTTGTGGTCATTCTGGCCTTTGGGGTACACAGTGCAGGCGGACTTGCGGCAGTTGGCGAAAACGCGAAGAGCCTTGCGGGTTATCTCAGCCTGACAGCGATTCATGACAGTGCCTCCGGTACTGCCGCACCGTATTCCTTTCTCACGATTGTTTCTACGATGGCCTGGGGGCTTGGGTATTTCGGTATGCCGCACATTCTGCTTCGCTTCATGGCAATCGAAGATGAAAACAAACTCCAGATTTCCCGCCGTGTCGGTTCGATCTGGGTTGTGATTTCGATGGCAGTATCCGTATTCATCGGTATTGTCGGTTATGCGGCATCGAATGCGGGTGCCATCCCATTCCTCAGCGGGTCGGATTCCGAGACGGTGATCGTTCAGTTTGCATCACTGATGTCAAAAAGCGGATTACTGGCAGCGCTGATTGCCGGAATTGTACTTGCGGGTATTCTTGCGTCGACGATGTCGACCGCAGACTCTCAGCTTCTTACCGCAAGCTCTGCCGTCAGTAAGGATCTTGCGGATGTATTCCATGTGAAGATCGATACGAAGAAAACCCTTCAGATCTCCCGTCTGACTCTTATTGTGGTTTCTTTGATCGGTGTATTCTTTGCGTGGGACAGCACTTCTTCCGTATTCAAGATTGTCTCCTTTGCGTGGGCAGGATTTGGGGCGAGCTTTGGGCCGGTTGTTCTGCTTGCGCTGTTCTGGAAGCGTTCCAACTTCCAGGGAGCACTGGCCGGAATGGTATCGGGCGGAGTCATGATCTTTGTGTGGAAGTTCCTGGTTCGTCCGCTTGGCGGAGTGCTGGATATTTATGAACTGCTTCCCGCATTTGTCATTGCGTTAGTCGTAAATATTGTGGTCAGTCTTCTGACTCCCGCGCCTGAGCAGAGTGTGCTGGATACGTTTGATTCCATCGGTAAATAAGAGATAAGCTTTGAGCCGTTTCTGTTATGTATTAACAGAGGCGGCTTTTTCTGTGCGTTTTCGTCTGCCGGATAGCGTTATAATGGCACCAGGAAATGCGGGAAGATTCCCGTGAATGAGGAAACGATCATGAAATCAGGAAAACCAGGTGTATTACGCACCGTGATCAAATGGGTATTCAGAGTAATATTGGCAGTCGTATGCGCGTTTGCGTTATTACTTGGGTATCTTACGTTAACGGAATATCGGCCAGAAGAAGAACTTTCCGTTGATGTGGAAGGGAATGGAGTAAAACCGCTTGCGGAGGGAGAAACCATTACCGTCATGACCTGGAATACAGGATATGGAGCACTTGGCGATAACGCAGACTTCTTCATGGATGGCGGAACACATGTAAAAACAGCGGACCAGGATCGGGTCTTATCTAATGTGGAAGGGATTCTCGATCAGACACTGGAATATACACCAGATCTTATCTTCTATCAGGAAACGGATAAGAATTCCGGCCGTTCCTATCATATTGATGAAACTGAGCTTTTATCGGATGGGTTCCCGGGATATGCGTCCGCATTTGCGACAAACTACAAGGTAGCCTTTGTGCCATATCCGGTGCCTCCGATCGGCAGTGTTCATTCCGGGCTTCTGACGCTATCTGCCTATGAAATTGAATCAGCTTCCCGGATTCAGCTTCCATGTCCGTTTTCCTGGCCGGTCCGGCTTGGAAATCTGAAGCGCTGTCTTCTGATCAGCCGCATTCCGGTTGAAAATGGGAAGGAGCTGGTTGCGATCAACCTGCATCTTGAGGCATATGATTCCGGAGAAGGAAAGATTGCCCAGACAAAGATGTTGAAGGAAGTACTCGAAGCAGAACGTGCAAAAGGGAACTATGTCATTGCCGGAGGTGACTTCAATCAGATCTTCTCTGATGTGGATATGAGTATGTATCCCGTATATCCGGGATGTTGGGAACCGGGTGTGATTGAAACCGGTGAATTTGGAAGTGAATGGTCACTGGTGATGGATAACTCATCTCCTTCCTGCCGCTCTTTGGACCGACCGTATGAAGGAGAAGATCCTTCTTCCTTCCAGTTCTATCTGATTGATGGATTCATCGTATCTGACAATGTAAGTGTAGAGTCATTGGAAACGCAGGACCTTGGTTTTGTGGTGAGTGACCATAATCCGGTTCTGATGAAGGTGATATTGAATTAACTCTATAACAAGCACAGGCTCCGCAGTTGCGGAGCCTGTAGTTTGATCAGAAGTGAATACTGCGATAGGGTGTGTGATCGTAACGGAAGATCGTAAATCCATCTTCATTGAGCAGACCATAGCTTCTTGGGTGATTCTCCTTTGGGATGGAAGCACTGCCTGGATTCAGGAAGAAGATTCCGTTGTTTTGTTTCGCTACAGGAATGTGCGTATGCCCAGAGAGGAAGACATCACCTTCCTTTAATGGAGGAAGATGGTCAGGAGAATAGATATGCCCGTGGGTCATGAATACTTTCCTTGGCCCAAGATAGAACGATGCGCTGTCCGACAGAAGCGGGAAGTCCAGCACCATCTGGTCGACTTCTGCGTCACAGTTTCCCCGCACAGCGGTAATCCGACTGCGGTAGGGTTCGAAAAGAGCGATGACTTCTTTGGGGGCATAGTGCTCGGGAAGATCGTTTCTCGGGCCATGATAAAGAATGTCGCCGAGACAGAGGATTGCGTCGATGTGATGATGCTGGAAGGCGGATTCAATTAATCTGGCGCCTTCGATATCGCCATGGATATCAGATATAACAAGATAGTTCATGACTTTATTATACACATGGGATCACATGGCATAGATCATAACAAATGCATCAAATGTTATGACATTATGATAAAAAGTATTGAAAATATGGTTTCCTCGCTCTATACTTTGTCCGTAACGAGTTGTTTATGAGTGAGACGATTCTGAAAAAAGGATTAGGACAGAAGCCGTTATGGAGCCAGCTGTATGAGGTGCTTCAATCAAGGATAGAGAGCGGTGAGTACAGAGAGGGAAGTATTCTTCCGACGGAAGCGGAGCTGATGAAAGAGTTCGGGGTATCCCGGATTACGGTTCGTCAGGCGATGGATTATCTCATGCATGAGGGATATATCTCCCGTCGGCGGGGAAGCGGCACGGTTGTTCTGGGACGAGGAAAAGGCATGTCCACCAGTTTTTCTTCTTCTTTTAAGGGAGAGGAGCACAATCATCGGGAAGACCGACGGGTGGTATCGGTGGAATACGCCCGGGTATCCCAGGAGGCATCGCTGTTCTTTTCTACCCCGGCAAATATGCCGCTGTTGACATTAACTCGGGACTCGTATCTTGATGGCAAACCGGTGGTGCGCTATGTGACGGTGCTGAATCCGACCGTACCGCTGGATGATACCTCTGATTACAGCGGATCGCTCTATGAACTGCTGGAACATGCGGAGTGTCCGATCGATCGGGTGAGGGAAACCATCACCGCAGCGATCTCTACACCCGAAGAAAAGAAACTGTTTCAGATTAAAACCAATACTGCGGTGATTCACCGCATCCGGAGAGGTTACAGCGGAGATATTCCGGTGGAATATACGGACTCCCGTTATCTCTCCGACGACTACCAACTGACGATTGATCAGACATTTCGAAAGGGGGAACTTCAATGGGACCAATCAAACTGACACCGATTTACAACGAAACAATCTGGGCTGGAAAAAAACTATCTGAGATAAGGGGATATGACTGGCATTCCCAGGGCACATCCTGGGAGGTCAGTATTCATCCTTCCGCGCAATCGGTCGTAGCGGCAGGAGTTAATCAGGGACGCACACTGGCGTCTTTGGTCGAAGAAGACCATGATGGAATACTGGGGAAAGCAGTTACCGATCAGGATCTGCTTCGGGCAGCCTTCCTGGATGCGGGAGAATCCCTTTCCGTGCAGGTGCACCCGGGAGAGACCTACGCAAGAGAAGTGTCACAGGATCATGGCAAAACCGAAAGCTGGTATATCCTTGATGCGGAACCTGGCGCAACACTTGTGGCGGGATCGGATTTCACTTCAAGAGATGCGATCAAGGAAGCAATTGATAACAATACAATTGAAGACCATCTGTATCGCATTGAAGTAAAGGAAGGGGACTTCATCCTTGTCCCAAGCGGAACCCTGCATGCCTTAGGCGCAGGCATCCTTGCGCTTGAGATCGGGACGAACTCCAATACCACATACCGGTTCTATGATTACGGAAGAACGGATGCCAACGGGAACCCTCGTCAGCTTCATGTGGAAAACAGTCTCGATGTGGTGGTCTGCGGACAGCGCGGCGGATATGTGGAAACCCCAATCGATAACATTCCCAAGGTAAAACGCATCGCGGATTTCCCTGAATATACGGTTGACCTGATTGATGTGTGCGGCGAATATGTTCTGCCCGCCCATCCCGATACCTTCCGAACACTGTCCTGTGTTAAGGGAAATGCGGAATTGATCGAAGGAGGAGAAAACTCAGTAATCGAATATACCGAGTCGGTCTTCCTGCCTGCGTCCTGTAAGGAAGTGACAGTGAAGGGGACCTGTCGTCTTCTGGTTGGAACACCTCGTCCCCATACAGTGATGACCATTAAGGAGCCGGCATATCATACCGATTTCTCGAACATTCGCAATGGGGTGGAAATCGCCAGCGGATCCAAGAAACTCAAGGATATTCAAAATCTGTTCAAGAATACCGATGGAGTGGACAAAGAAACGGTACTCTATGATGTGCAGACGGATGATGGTGATCCAAATATTCCAGGATCGCTCTCCTATGGACTTACGACGGTATATCCGGTACGTGTCAATGGTGAGTGTGCCTTCACCAGAGGTCATTGGCATATGGATGAAACGGTAGAGGAAGTCTATGAAGGAGAAGCTGGCGAAGGACTTCTCATGTATATGAATCATAACGGAAAGACCTGGTGTGAAAAAATCTTCCCGGGCAGTGTACATCACATCAAGGGCGATCTGGCACACCGTCTGATCAATACCGGAGATGTGCCACTGAAGGTACGGGCAGTATGGAACCCATGCGCCGGACATAACTATGCATTAACGGAACAGCACCCATTCGCCTTCCGGGTATTTGTCGAAGATGGAATAGTAAAGGTTGAAGAACATGAGTAATTATGAACGGTTTCCTCACATTACCGTCAGTGAGAATCAAAGCGACGTAGTGCGGGGATATGATCAAATCATCAGCCGTTTACGCGAACTCTCTCAGCAGTCTAAGGTCATCATTGCGGAAACCTATCCCGGGGTAAGGGATGATGAAATTCTTCCCCAGTTAAGAAAACTGAATCCGTCTTTGATCATCGAGACAAAAGATTTGTATCTTTCTGAAGAGCAGATGACGGAAACCATGTATCCATGGCTGACAGATGACCGTACCTTTGGTCATATGTACAGCGGTACGGTGGAAACATTCATGAATGCCGATGCGCTCGCCCAGGCAAGACGCCTTGTGGAGAATGCGGAGGGAACGGTACTTGTCTACGGTATGGGTGCCTCTCTTGTGAGTGAAGGCGATCTTATTGTCTACTTCGATCTTGCCAGATGGGAAATCCAGCTGCGTTATCGTGCAGGCATGGGGAACTATAACTGTTCCAACTATGATGAAGATATTCTTCGCAAGTACAAGCGTGGCTATTTCGTAGAATGGCGTATGGCGGATCGGCTGAAATTCGATCTTCTGGACCGGATTGATCTTCTGATCGACACCAACGCAGCCAATGACCCGAAGATGATTTCCGGTGCGTCTTTCCGTACCGGACTGAAAACTGCTGCCACAAGACCATTCCGTCTTGTGCCGTATTTCGATCCGGGAGTATGGGGTGGTCAGTGGATGAAGGATCACTGTAATCTCGATCCTTCTGCACCGAACTACGCATGGTCCTTCGATGGCGTCCCGGAAGAAAACTCTCTGTTACTTCGGTTTGGGGATGTCGATGTGGAAATTCCGGCAATGGATCTTACTCTGTATCAGCCAAAACAATTGCTTGGTGAGAAGAACTATGCCCGCTTTGGGGCGGAGTTCCCGATTCGCTTCGATTTCCTGGATACGATTCATGGCCGGAATCTGAGCCTTCAGGTTCATCCGTTAACAGACTATATTCACCGTCAGTTCGGTATGGCATATACCCAGGATGAAAGTTACTACATCCTCGATGCGGAAGAGGGCGCATGCGTGTACCTCGGTGTAAAAACCGGAACGACGCCGGATGCGATGATCAACGCGCTGAAGGAAGCGCAGGAAACCGGTGAATTTGAGGCGGAGAAGTATGTCAATAAGATTCCTGCCAAGAAACATGATCACTTCCTGATTCCTGCTGGAACCATTCATTGTTCGGGAAGTAATGCGATGGTGCTGGAAGTCAGCGCAACGCCGTATATCTTTACCTTCAAACTCTGGGACTGGGGACGTCTTGGTCTGGACGGGAAACCGCGTCCGATCAATATCGAACATGGCTCCCATGTCATTCAATGGGATCGTACGACGGATTGGGTCTATGACAATCTCGTCAATCACTTTGAGCCGATTGTTTCGGAAGAAGGATACGATGAGGAACATACCGGTCTTCAGGATCTCGAGTTTATTGAAACCCGCCGGTATACCATCCGCGATGCGGTGGAGTTCGAACTCCATGACTCCGTCAGTATGTGCAATCTGATTGATGGCACAAAGGCATGGATCACCAGCCCGGATAACGCATTTGAACCGTTTGAAGTTCATTATGCGGAGACCTTCATTCTTCCGGCCTCGATTGGCAGGGTGCGTGTGAGCGCGGAAGAAGGAGAAGTGAAACTTCTGCGGGCATATGTACGTGGCTCCTTCAGTTGCGAGTAACAGATGCCTGCGCTAAAATACGTTGCAGGGAGATTAAAAGGGGATGAGTCAGATATTTAATTCGCAGGCGTTCTATTACGTTCTTGTAATAGGGTTTGCGGGATATACCGTTTATTATCTTTGGGATGTATTCAAGTTTCTCAAAGGCAATCTGGATGCCAGAAAACGCTATAAGGAAAAATACGGAATGGAAGGTTCCCGGAACGTCAATCAGTTCTGGGGATGGACGATCGCATATCTTGCGATGGTCATCTACTGTATTTTCTCCGCAGTGACATTAAGCCCAGAGGCGGAGCAGGCGGAATGGTTCCGCATGGCATTCCTGTTTGTTGGATTAATTCTGTTTGGACAGATGATTGTCGCAGGCGTTAAGCGCAGCGCGGTTATCGGTCCGGATGCGTTTGTCATTGAAGATGCGGTCATCGGCTGGAAGAGTGTGCTGAACATGGATCCTAAGAAAAAGGGACTCCAGCGGATTGTCGATCTTCAGACAACCCAGGGAAAGTATGTACTCTCCCGGGAGATGGGCCTTGTATTCCATAAGGAATATGAGGAATGGCGCAAAGCAAAGAAAGAGAAAAAGGGTAAGAAGTAATGTCGGAAAGCACAAAGCGTGTCAGCGGCAGACAGACAGCAGGGCAGGCAGTCATCAAGTTCCTGAAGAAAGTCGGCGCAGTCGATGAAGAACATGCGGTCGGTTATGATCAGCTGAAAAACATCAAACTCACAACACAGGTGCTCGCGTATACCATTGCCAACCTCATGCAGGAAAATGTTGTGGTGCGTACCGAAGACGAAAAATACTATTTCAATGAAGTCGGATGGGCAAAGCTGGAACGCAAGGTTCTCGGCTCCTATTCCTTTCTCTACATCATCCCGATTCTCGGTGCTCTGGTATTCTGGTTGTTGTCAAAATACATCTGATCCGAGTCTCCAGCTCAATCACACAAAAAAGCAATTGTCAATGTTGTTTTTGTAAACGTTTTCATCTAGAATGAGTTTAGTGTTTGGAGATAGTGAAAGGGGCTGTCTCCCAAAGGAGAGAAAATGAGATATGTTGTATTAGTGAGCCATGGTGATTTCGCGCCGGGGCTCAGATCTGCCGTCTTTATGATGACAGGACCGAAGGACGAAGTGCTGTGCACTAATTTACGTGCTGACATGAGTGCGGATCAGTTCCAGGATAACTTCCGTGAGCTGGTTGCGCCGATCGGGGATGAGGACGAAGTAATTCTGCTCTGTGATATCCTCGGCGGATCTCCGATGACAAAGTCATTGGAAGTTCTCTCAGAGCGTGGCCTGCTTGAGCGTTCCATCGTCATCACAGGTATGAACATGCCGATGGCAATGACCGCAGTTATCATGAAGGATGCTCTGGAAGATAAGGAAATGCTCAAGAGCACCATCATCAGCGAAGCGCAGAATGCAGTTGCGGAATTCCAGACTGCAGTTGATGACGCAGACGCTGACGATGACATCTAATCATCAGGATTCAACACATACATCGTGTAATCATAGACAAAGGAGGAGAATAATTCAGTTATGATCACATTTATGCGCGTTGACGACCGTATTATTCACGGTCAGATCATCACCCGTTGGTCCAAGGAGTATCCTTGCGACGGAATTATCGCGGTAAATGACAAAGCAGCTACGACTCCCGTTCTGAAGCAGAGCTTTGTCGCTTCCACTGAGAAGAAGGTATTCATCTGGACCATGGAACACTTCCTGGAGAATGCACAGAAGGTTCTCGAAAGCCCGAAGAAGTACTTCCTCATCACCAAGAATCCGGTTGATATGGCTACGATTCTTGCGGACAATGGTTTCGTTCCCAGTGATGTAAAAGAACTTGTTATCGGACCGTGCAACGATCGTCCGGGAGCCACCAAGCTCGGAAATAACCAGTCCATTACTCAGGAAGAAGCAGAAGCTCTTGAAAAGATTTATCAGAAGGGCTACACAATTACATTTGCGCTTGTTCGTGAAACAGCGATTGGTGAATGGCCGAAGTTCCGTGGCCAGTTCGGATATAAATAAGAAACAGATCCGACAAAACGGAAACTTACAATCTATGTTGGTCTTAACCTGACATCTTTTGGGGAGAAGAAAGTATCAGGTGAAGATATTTAATGTCATTAAACTGAAAGGGGTTTGGATTTATGACAATTTCTTGGTTCCAGGCTGCTCTGCTCGGTATCATGTCCATTCTTGCGGCATCTACCATCGCTTGCCTGGGTACAACAGTTGGTAACTACACTCTGAACCGTCCTCTGATCGCTTCCCTGTTCGTCGGCCTTATCATGGGCGATGTCAAGGGCTGCATTCAGATTGCGATTCCGATGCAGGTTATCTACATTGCATTAGTTACACCTGGTGGAACAGTTGCGGCTGACCTCCGTGCTGTATCCTATATCGGTATTCCTCTTGCTTACGTTACAGCTAAGAGCCAGGGTCTGGCTCTTGACAGTGCTGAAGCTTCCGGTATTGCCGGTGCCATGGGCGCTCTCGTAGGTACCGTTGGAACTGTCCAGTTCTACGCTACCGCAGTTATGAACCTGATCTGGCAGCACATTGGATGGGCTGAACTCGACAAGGGCAACTTCAAGATTCTGACCGCTGTCGAAACATGGATGCCGATTATCTCGCATCTCATCATCTCCTTCATCCCTGTTATGCTGATCAACCGTCTGGGATCTCAGGCAGTTTACACATTCCGTGAAGCTCTGCCTATGGATTCCTGGTACATGAAGGCTCTCTTCACAGTTGGTTCCATGCTTCCTGCAGTCGGAATGGGCATCCTGCTCAACTCCGTCGTTACAAAGCCGACAGACCTGATTTACTTCATCTTCGGTTTCACACTTGCAAGATCCATGGGTCTCACACTCATCGCTGCTACAGCAGTTGCTGCAGTCTTCGCGCTGATTAACTTCCAGCTGAAGATGAATGCACTGGATGCAAAGAAGGGCGGCGCAGTTGCTGCCGCTGATGAAGAGGAGGATATTTAACAATGGCTGAAGAAAAGAAGATTACGAAGGCAACGTTAAACAAGTCCTTCTGGCGTTGGTTCTATGGAAACCTGACATGCTTCACACAGGAGCATATGCAGACATTCGGTTACATGTGGTCCATGCTTCCGATTATCCAGGAACTCTATCCGACTGCTGAAGAGCAGAAGGAAAAGCTCAACACTTACTATCCGTTCTTCAACACTGAACCGCAGATTGGTTCAATCGTTGTAGGAATCACAGCCGGTCTTGAAGAAGCTCGTGCTAACGGCGCTGGCGATATCGATGATGAAATGATCAATGGTATCCGTGCTGGTCTCATGGGCCCTCTCGCAGGTATCGGTGACTCCCTGATCGTTGGAACATATATTCCTATTCTCCTCGGTATCGCTCTTGGTTTCTCCAACGGCGGTTCTGTAGCTGGAATCCTGTTCTACATCATCGTCTGGAATGCAACATCCATCTGGTTCCAGAGAACAATTTACATGAAGGGCTATCAGCTCGGTGGAAACGCAGTCGAAGTTATCGTTGGTGATCGCGCAACTGCTCTCCGTGAGTCTGCTGTCCTCCTCGGCCAGGTCATCGTCGGTGCGATGTCTGCTTCCTGGGTCAACATCACAACTTCTCTGAAGTTTGGTGAAGTCTCCCTCCAGAACAACCTGGATGGCGCTTTCCCGGGCGTAGTCACATTACTGTTCGTACTGCTTTGCTGGTATCTCATGTCCAAGAAGAAGATGTCCGCAGTCAAGGTTATGGGCCTCATGCTCCTGATCGCGATTGTTGGTGTTCTCATCGGCGTCTTCGATCCGGGACTGTCCTACGAATAATTCCTTATTCGGAAGAACAAAACAAAAACACCGCTTTATTCTCCCAAAGCGGTGTTTTTTTGATATCCTGTTGTGGTATGCCTGAGGAGGTTGCTTATGGCGAAGCTATCAAGAAGAGAACGGGATGCGGTCAAGAATGACATTGCCCAGGAAAATATCATGTTAATGCGGGTGAAACGTTATGTGCAGTATGGATTTCTGTTTTTCCTGATCTGCCTGATGTTTCTGTTTACCGTTTTAAAGAACAGTACATCTCCATGGCGTATTGTGGTGATTGTTCTGGCGGTGATCACAGGGCTGTTCTCTGCCTTCAGTTTTGTTTCCTATCGAAATGGTCGGAAACATGTATTGAAGAATATCAATTATCTTGACGCGAATAAGTAAGAACAAGCCCGGCACTTGCCGAGCTTGTTTTACAGTTTACTGACGAGATCGTTGAACTCCTGTTCGGAGATATCACGTTTTTTATCTTCTAATTCCTTTTCATAATCGCGATTGTAGATCTCAAGTACTTCATTATAGAGTTCTTCGTCAATATCATCGAAGAAGGTTCCGCCAAACAGGGCTTCCGGATGGGCATTCCATACTTCTCTTGTTAAGGGGCGAGCGCCCTGGCTTTCGATCCAGGAGCCGGTTGGGCCGACAACCCGCATGTCCTTATTGATATGCTCATGCCCAGGGAGGAACTTGTTAATCATCATGGAATAAACATTTTCTTCCGGATACCAGGAAAGCTTGAACTTATCACTGCAGTAAGGATAGTTTTCCGCAAGTACCTTGGCGGTTTCCTTGGAAAGAATAAACCAGGGACTTCCAATGTTAATCTTTTCATCCAGTGTTCTGCGCACACCGATCAGATTCAGGAAATTTGCGGCGACTTTAGTGTTCCAGCGTACCCATTTGCTGGTAGGGAAGACAAGCATATTGGTATAGGTATAGTACTTTAATGTTTTCTCCCGAAGTTTTGGATCTTCATCTTCGGTTCGATCTACATAATAGTAGTCACCGGGGTTCTGTTCCAGGAAGGAGACAATCTCTGCCCGCGGCTTCAGTGGCAGCATTCCTTCTGTCAGATTGATGAAATAATCGAACTCCGCATCTTCATATTCCAGCGCATCTCCGATCTGAAGCAGGGTGCCTCTGGCTAAGGACATATCACCTTCCTGCGCAAATTCCAGACGCCTTGAAATATGTACGCGACGGCTGCCCGCAAAGGTCACGGTAACTTCATCTCTTGCCTTATCATCTGACACCATGATGAACACATGATCGCCTTGGCGTACAAGCTGTCGGCACACCGGAACAATGTCATAATATTTCCTTCCGGAATAAAGTAAATAAGCTAGTTTCATAACGAGAAAATTATACCATGCAGGTGTGTTATAAAACCGCAATGAATTACTGTAAAAGACCACATTGAAAACCGGTAAGTGTTATGTTATCTGAAAACGAATTCGGGATCCATGCCCGATGTTTTTTTGACTTCCACAACGAAAAACACCGATCAGCTTTAAACGATCGGTGTGAAGCGTTTTGGTGATTGGTTAATCGGATATTTGCGCCACATTAAATGAAATGAAAGTAATGTAAAACATAAAGAAGGAGAAATAATGCTGGGATAGCGATGGAAGCACCCATTCTGTAATCTGTCATATCTTTCATAAGTGTTTTGTTCTTCTCGATCCAGACCTGATCAAGTTTGGATACTGGGTCAGGAGCTTCTTCGTATATCCGTTTAATTTCGGAAATGACATAATCGGGATCTCCGAACTCCCGAAGAATACGTGATGTAGATTTTCCGGAACGCTTGCCTTCCTGGTAGTAATTGTTGAATGACTCGACAACAGAGTTGCGAAACTCTTCCGGATACTTTTGTAATCCTGCATTAAGCCTGCATAGGTATTCTGCCTTATCCATTAATTAACCTCCTTACTGCAGATTGAAACTCTGTCCATTCAGTGAATAACTGCTTTTGATACTTCATACCGCTTTTTGTTTCTATTATGAAATCAGGAACGAACTGGACCTGATCAAAGTAGAAGGAATACCTTCACAATGCATATGATTATGAGGTCAGGATCACCAGTGGTTCCTGGCCTTTCTTCTGTAGGCATACAGAATGATTGGCCCGGGTAA
>JAFUGM010000051.1 GCA_017469355.1 Solobacterium sp.
CGCTCCTTATGTTCTATTACCATTCCATCATAAAAGACTGCACATTATCTGAATAGTTATTATTCAAATCGCTGCAGTCTTGTCTTCATTTAATGTGATTACATTTGCGATATTAATCGGATATCTGCGCGCCGTTCTACACATAATCATTCGGAATCAGGATGGATGGGTTCATCTTGTATTTGCGTATTCTGTGGAATCCGTCGACCTTGGTGATACCGCAGATTTCTATGCTCTGCCACTATGTCATAGTGTCCTGACCACACCCGAGCAGGATGAGCAGGCAATCGATGCGGCTGGGGTCATTGTTTCAGGACTCGCATCAAACAACTAATCTAATCGAAAGCTTTATCACATTCTCTGAAATAACAATTACAGCCAAATATACCGCCTGATCTTCTGTGCAGGCGGTTATTTTACATCACATATCAATGGATTCAGATGACACTGGAGCCACTTCAGTGAAGTAGTGTAGTTTTCAGTGAAGTACAGTGAAGTTTTACTACACTGCACTTCACTAAGATGTATAATATGTGAGGGGTTTGGTCATACATGAAAATCGAAAACATTGTTGAACAGGCATATCTCGAAACAAAAGAAATCGAGTTTAAGGTCACGATTGAAGAAGGAAAAAATGATAAAGGAAAGCTGAAAGAAATCAACTGGCTGAAAACGATCTGCGCCTTTTCTAATACGGAAGGAGGCGTGATTTATATTGGTGTTGATGATGAAACACACGATGTAAGAGCGTTTACCCATAAGGAAGCAGATAAATTGATTCAGATGATCCATCGGCAGATCAGAAACAGAATCACCCCTCTCATCAGCTATGATATTTCCACCATTACCATTCCCGCAAAAGAACAGCCTCGTTATGTAATTTGCGTTGTGGTGGAAAAAAGTTCTGCTCTTCCTGTCGCACTGCACGAAGAAGGACTATTGGGGATCTATGTCCGCAGCTACGGGCGAACCGATATCGCATCATCCGAGCAGATTCGCAATCTTGTCCTGATGAGCGAAAACGTTCCATACGACTCGATGTTCACCGATGCGATTTTCACGAAAGAATGGTTTTCAGAATTTCTGAATACGGCTGAAAGCGCCGGAAACAGGGTAACCGAAAAGGAACTGATATTAAAGAAAGTGATCTCTGACAAAAAGAAGCTTTCCAAAGGTGCATTGTTATTCACGGATGACTGTGAAGATCTAATCACAAAGGTTGTCGCTACACACTGGCCAGGTATCAATAAAGGCGACAGTATTGTAATTAACAGTCAGGTGTTTACCGGCAACCTGATCAGCGTCATCCGAAACTCAGTTGATTTTGTGTCCGCCCATTCCGCAAATGGATTTGTGAAACAAAGCAATGGCAGATCAGATTACATCGCATATCCACCGCGATCCGTGCTGGAAGGAATTGTAAATGCGGTGGCACATCGAAATTACTATATCGATGGCACTCAGATTGAAATAAACATCTTCAAAGACCGTCTTGAAATCACATCTCCCGGATCCTTGTTAGGTGTACAGAGGCTTTATAAGGAAAAAAGCATTTCCTCTATCATCCCCAGACGCAGAAACGAAATCATCTGTTCCATGTTGGAGCTTTGCAAACTCCTGGAAGGAAAAGGGACTGGATTTGACAAAATCGAGGAAGATTACGCAGTTTTTGAGGACAGGTATCGTCCCTTTGTTTCATGTGATGCTCACGCTTTCACACTCACATTGCCTGATGTGACATATAAAAGTGGTGTAGTAAGTGAAACTGATACAATTCCGTCTGTATATGTGGAAGGAATGTTATCAGGGAAACACGATCTGAGTATTCTGGCATTCTGCTTTAGTAAAGAACGAACTGTAAAGGAGATCTCAGAATACCTGAACGTAACACCTTCCACCTATTTCCGCAGAAACGTTATAGGTCGCTTGTGTAATGACGGTTTCCTGATTGAAGTTAAACACGAAAGAGGCAATACCTACCGGGCAAATACAAGAAAAGTTAAATTACAGTGAAGTACAGTGTAGTTTTACTACACTCACTTCACTGTACTTCGTAAGTTGACTGCAGTACTTGCCAATTCAACTACCCCGATTTCATAAAAATGCCTGGGCACTCGCTCAGGCATGTAATATATCAGGAGTCAAAGAACTGACGTCCATCTTCTATCACAAGACGTTCTGTTCCAGGATACCGAAAGATATCCGGGTTTTCTGCATTCTCTGCCAGATACCCGGCAAATTTACGCGCATACCATTTTGCCATAGTGAGATTATGCATAAGATAATTTCCACAATTCTCCGCAGAAGCTCCAGGAACCTCATCTACCTGTTCAACAGAGTTAAATGCGCTGAGAAGGAAGGAGAAGATCTCTTCCGGCTTCCGTTCTCCCTTAAGAATCAGATAAAAGCCTGTCAGGCAACCCATCGGTCCCCAATAGATCACCTGATCCTTCCACTCCGCATCATTTCTCATATACGTCGCGATCAGATGTTCCAGCGTATGCATGGCAGCTACATCAATTCCCGGTTCGATGTTAGGCCGTGTGACTCGTACATCATAGGTTGTAATCTTCTGATCCCCCAGAGTGTCTACGCGGCTGACGTAGATTCCCGGAATGATTCTCGTATGATCAACGGAAAAACTCGGAATTAAATCCATAACACAAATCCTCCTGTTACTTTCCAATATAACTTAGCCTTAGTGCTGGCGCAAAACCATGTACTCCTGATTCTGGCTTTATCTCAGATGCTTTTCTTTCTTGTCTCTTACCCAAGTGCTACATCGAGCACCATCATAAGAACAAAACCGAATGAGAAGGCGATGGTCCCCCAGTTGGAGTGCTTCCCTTCTGACATCTCCGGAATCAGTTCTTCCACTACGACATACATCATCGCTCCGGCCGCAAATGCCAGAAGATATGGCATGACAGGGACAACGGCCCCTGCCGCAATAATCGTAATGAAAGCGGCGATCGGTTCCACAATGCCAGAGAGTACGCCAAATAGAAATGTCATTCCTTTATTCATTCCTTCCGCTCGCAGCGGCATGGATACGATTGCCCCTTCAGGAAAGTTCTGGATCGCTATACCTAACGCCAATGCCAGTGCGCCAGCAGAAGTAATTCCCGCACTTCCGGAGAGAAACCCGGCATAAACTACACCGACTGCCATCCCCTCCGGAATGTTATGGAGCGTTACTGCCAGAATCAGCTTCGTCGTACGTTTTAACCCGGTTTTCGGTCCTTCTTCCTGATGATCAAAATGCATATGAGGTGTAACTTCATCCAGGAATAGAAGGAATCCTACGCCGATTAAGAACCCGACCGCTGAAGGAAGAAACGACAACGATCCCAGCGCTGCACTGCTTTCAAGCGCCGGTTCGAGAAGACTCCAGAATGATGCGGCAACCATGACTCCTGCCGCAAAGCCAGTAAGAATCTTCTGAAGATTTTCAGAAATATTCTGTTTCAGCACGAATACCATCGCTGCGCCAAGGCTTGTGCCGATAAACGGAATCAGTATTCCGATCGCTATATCTGTCCTCATCCGTTTTCCTCCTGCGTTTCCTCGAAAATTCTATCACCAATTGACGCAGGACGTGATCGAAGCACAGTCTCACATCATAGCTTCGTAACCCATTTCTCTGGCGAAGTCAAAGATGTTTAGTAAGCAGCTAATGGAAATGGAGATGGATGAATTAATCTTACGAACACGATATCCATTGGTTCCCCAAAAAACAGGATGCTCATTGACCGAATTTAGTGAAACATTCGTCTTAACGTCCAGGCGCCTTATCCAAAAGAGAAGCATTCGTTCGATCCAGCAGATGTAATAATTCCTTAATAGGCTACTTTTTTACGGTTCACTCCAAAAATCAATCGCGATAACTTCAGGCATGTTATATAAATGATTAACAATGAATTCGTTACATAATCTCATTGCGACAGTGCTGCATCACGGTGACGGTCACCTCCTTGCGATCGGTATACTCTGATTTACCATCTATGGTTTACCGGGGCCATGTTTGATAAAGGAAGAAGGCACTTTACACAGAACGAATACGTATTTGTGTAAAGATTTTCAGATTGATTATAGAAATAATCAATCTGAGCATTATCCTTAAAGAGAAATACCCGCCAATACCTGCAAAGTTGACACGGTTATTTTAACCTATTAGCAAGTGGAGTAACCGCTGCCGTCGCACTAAATTATAACTAATTTTGCGATTATTTCAATCATTTTCTGATCAAGCCAAGATATATGCTTTATGATCGTACGAAGATGAGGACTTCTTCGTAAATACGTTAAATATAGCTTCAGTTCACCTATAGACTTCTCTTCGATGCCCTACAGACAACACCAAGATTACGATCCCATCATCATGTATCTCACAGATGATCCTGTAATCTCCTATGCGGTATCTCCAGGGTCCTGCTTTATCTCCAGTCAATGCTTTGCCATGTACTCTAGGATCATCGCACCCCTCCAGATTCTTTCGTATCCAGCCAAGAATAAGTGCAGACACTTATCTGTCCATCTTTTTCAGTTCTTTTATTGCCTGCTGCGATAATATGACATGAAACATCTATAAGCCAAGCTCCTTTTCAACTTCTTCGAGAGTGTAAGTCTTTGGATCTTTTTTATATTCTTCGGTCGCTTTATTGTATGCGGCAAGATCAATCTCATCCTCTATTTTTTCTATTACAGCCTGACGGATCAGATCAGAAACACTTATATTGTTGATCTTTGCATAGTCTTTGATCAGCTTCGTATCTTCTTCAGAAAGTCTCAATGATATAGCCATAAATAAAACCTCCTCCGTGTATTAAGCTGTATTACACAGAGGAGGATCATGTCAATGATGGAGATGACGGGAGTCGAACCCGTGTCCAAGAGCGGCCCCACATTCAAGCGTCTACAGTTTAGCTTACTGTAAGATAAGACAACAGACACGACAGTAAGCGAACCATCTGTTGAATCTGCCTGTAAGATTTTCGAGTTCCCCCTACAGGCGTTGGGTTCACCTTATCCATTTACCTACGCAGTCTGTATCAAACGGCAAATATACAGACCGGGATCACTGCAGAGCTTCTAGCTCAATCAGGCAGCGAATGCGAAGCTTGCGCTTCTGTTGGTATTGTTTGCGTTTAAATTAGTTGGTGATATGGTCACCGCTCCACTGCAGCTTGAATCAAACCAGAACCTGTCGAAACCATTACATCCCCATAAGTTCCAATGCGCTTCAGCGCATTAGAACTATAGCACTTCTTAACGTTTTTTCAATATTTCCAGCCAAATTCTCTCAGACACCGTTCCAGATCGTCTTCCATCGTACCGAAGTCAATTCCATACCGCTTCAATTTTGAACCATCGAGACGATAGTCACGGAACCGATCTGCGTATCGCTCATTATCAGGCAGGATATACTGGTCAATCTCTTCCCTGCTATAGCCAAGCTCATTAGCGATATACCGGCAGAGATCATACGTAGTCAGATCATTCTTTGATGTCACGTGATAGATACCATCTGGAAGATTCAAAATGTCAGACAGCCGATCCGCAAGATTCATCGCATATGTCATTCCACGCTTTTCATTGGGAGTGAATTTTGTCGGAGTCTTTGTGCGAAGTGCCTTATCTGTACGAACAAGGAAATTCGCACTTGGTTTTACACCCGGCATCGGAAGACCAAACATGGATGATAACCGCAGAATAATATAGTTCGACGCATTCTCCTTCAGCCAGTTCTCTGTTTCGATCTTCTGTGTTCCGTAATCCGTCACACAGTTAACTTCATCCTCTTCGGTAAATGGTCCTTCATCTGATCTTCCATTAAATACCTGTTCCGTGGAAATGAATACAAACTTCGCATTCTTTGCGGAGGCAGCCTTCGCAGTTTCGATCGCGGATTCCGTATTGATTTTGTGCGAAAGTTCCGGATGCTGGGCACAGAATTCCGTGGTGGCGTTGGCAGCCATATGAATCAATACATCATAATCAATGGAAGTAAGGTAGGGAACTACCGTTTCCGGTTTAGAAAAGTCCACTTCCTTCCTGGTAATATTAATGAACTCAAACCGATCCTGATTGTACAGGCGGATGACGGACGCAAGATATCCATTGGCGCCGGTTAAAGCAATTTTAGTCATGACAGTTTCTCCTTCTGTTCTTTTTCATTGTAAAAGATTTTCCCTGTAGGATGCGAATTGTTAAGCAGTTGTACCCTTTTATATTCTGTTCGTTTTGTACTTCAGGTATAATATCCACGTTTGGAGAACAGCATATGAAAACAACGAACTTATGGAAACTGATCGGCAGTTTACTGATGAGTGCTGCCATTCTCTGTTCTGGAGTTACACCGGTACTGGCAGAGGAGGAAACGTTTGATGACTTCCTGGAATGGGAATGGAAGGAACTCATGGAGAGTGATTACATGTCCATGCATTTTTCCGTGGAAGATTGGGCAGCCATGGGGCTTTCCAAACCGGAAGTCTCACTTGGGGAAATCAACTATGAAGCTTATGCGGATGCGGAAGAATCATTACGGGAATCGCTGGATACGCTTCACACCTTCGACTATGACTCCCTGGATGCCCGCCAGAAACATGACTATCTGGTATATGAAGATTATCTGGAATCCGCGATTGAATTAAACCAATTTCCAAACTACGAAGAAATGTTCAACCCCTATAATGGGCTGCTTGATAATCTTCAGACCACCTTTACAGAATTCGTATTCTACCAGAGGGATGATATTGACGATTATCTTGTTCTTGTCGATGAGCTCCCCTTCTTTCTGGATCAGATGGTGGAATTTACCAAAGCACAGGCATCACAAGGGTATTTCATGGATGATGAAACTCTGGAAGAAGGACTTGAGCAGATGGATGGGTTCATTAATGCTGGTGAAGACAACCCATTCATTGTCATTTTCAACAACAACATCGATGCCTTTGAAGGATTAACCGATGATGAGCGCGTTTATTACAAAGATCTGAATCGAGAACTTGTTTTGAATCATGTACTTCCTGCCTATCAGTCAGCACGTGATACGGTAGCTTCGCTAAAGGGGAGCCGTATGGTAAGCGGATCGTTATATGACTACCCGGATGGTCCGCAGTTCTACGAAGCACTGCTGCACGATAAGACAAGTTCATCTCAAACCCCACAGGAAGTATTTGACTACCTGAATAAGGCGATGCAGGAAAGCTACCAATACCTTATCGCAGTGATCATCACCGGAGATCTGCAGAACAATGAGCCTGGGGTAATCACGGAACTTACTACGCCGGTAGAAGCACTGGAGTACCTTCGCACTCATATGGAGGGATTCCCGGCGGGACCGGATGTCACCTATACTCCATCCTACCTCGATCCAAGTGTTGCCAACCCCGGAATCCTGGCGTATTACCTGACAACACCGATTGATAATCTCTATGACAATGTCATTCGCATCAACGGTGAAACAATCAATGAGGATGACCTTACCACACTGTATTACACCCTTGCCCATGAAGGATTCCCTGGTCACCTCTATCAGTTCACCTGGTATCAGAACACCAATCCAAATCCTCTGCGCCATGACATCTCGGTGATCGGCTATCAGGAAGGCTGGGCACAGTATGTAGAAAAGATCATGTTGGATCGTTCAGAGCTTTCCTGGTATGACGCAGAGTATTATGCCATGGATACCTTCCTTGGCTATACGCTGAACGCCGCCGCAGATGTAGCAGTAAATGGTCTTGGCTATGATATCGAGCAGCTAGAACAATGGTTAGACTCGGCTGGCTTCAACAGTGAAATCGCCCCTGACCTTTATCAGGGAGTCATCGGAATGCCGGGAATGATTCTTCCCTATGGATATGGTATTGCGAAATTCTGGGAATACCGGGAACGTGTGGAGACAGCTCTTGGAGATCAGTTTGATGAAGAGGAATTCCACCTCCAGCTTCTCACCAACGGCCCGCGTCCCTTTGAAGTAGTCGAAGCAGATCTAGAGGCTTATGTCGCTTCCAAAGGCGCAGAACTTCCATCCGACTTCACCTTCTTCGCAGGTATAACACCTTCTGGCTATCGAAGTGAAGCCCTGAAGGCATTATGGCAACAGTACAAAGGTGTATTCATCATCGCCGCATTAGTGTTTATCGGACTCATCGCATTAATCATCTTCTTCATTGTTCGTGCCGTTAAAAAGCATAAACGCAGAAAGCAGGAACAGCTTGCCCAGCAGCACATTTCCGATCATGTTTCAGACACTGCCATCGAACAGTTAGAACAACTGGAAGGCACGTCGCATCCTGAATCAGAAGACAACAACCAGGAGAATTGAAATCAGGGGGATTACGTTCCCCCCCCTTTTTCATTTACAGATGAAGGATGATCACTCAGATGACTCCGGCGTATTCAAACGCATGGAGGAGACCATCATCGTCGATATCACTGGTAACCCAGTTGGCAGCCTGTTTTACCGCATCGGAACCATTTCCCATCGCAATCCCAAGTCCGCATGCCTGGATCATATCCAGATCATTTTCACTGTCACCGATTCCAACCGCATCCTTGAAGTCAGCCCCATACCAGTCCAGTACCCGACGGATTCCGTCGGATTTCATAATCGATCCATCACTGATATCCCCAAAGTCTCCCTCTGGAGAGGAGAGGGTCTGAATCAGACGGAATGGATGGGGAAGAACTTCTCGCAGGGGTTCAAAGGATATGCCATGGCTGACGCTTGCGCCCATCTTGTAGACCGGGTCTTCCGGATCGCGTTGTTCCATCTCAAACATGCCGTTTTCCCGCATATCCTTACGCTTTGTCTCTTCGTCCGTTTCCGGTTTTGAAAAGTAGTTTTTCACATCTTCATAGCACTTCTGGTCAAGATATGCGTGATTCAATCCGCCAAGTAGTACACCCATTTCAAACCTGCGAATCAACCCCATAATCTCATTCACCAGTTCCGTAGAAATCGGATGATCATAAATTACCGTATTTCCAGCGACACAGTACGATCCACTGCTGAAAATAAATCCATCCACATCAATATCCAGATATTTCATCGCCTCTGCCCGGCTGCGCCCGGTACAGAGAAATACCTTGGATCCATTCGCTCTGGCCAATCTTACTGCTTCCATCGCAGTGGCAGGAACCTGGCCGCTTTTTCCACTGTAAAACGTATTATCAATATCCAGAAACAAATACTTCGTCTCGGTCATACTCTTACCCCCAACGTTTCCATACTAGTCTTTCCTGTTTTATTGCTCAATGAATGAAAGTGTCTCTTTTGCGCAAAATTAATCAATTCCGCTTCTCTTGTAATGATGGAACGTGACTATCATGACCCATATACCGGCATAATCCATAATGCGTGAACACCATCATAGGTAAGATAGGAAAGTTCATGACAGGAAATACCTGCTTCATTGATATAGCGAAAGCAGTTCTCACGATAAATCAGATCAGATACTGCGGACATCAGCTCATCATAATCAGAAAACTTCAGGAAGATGGTTTCTTCCTGATTAGAGGAAGCTTCCTGGATCCGCCCTTTGATCAGTTCCGAGTCATAGGTCTCAAAATAACACTCATTGCGGCGATACCAGTCAAGCGAATCATCCACGCAGGAAGGATAGCTTACTTCCAGTGGGGTATCCGACTGTCCCGAAGAGATGAGTGTATCGATCTTATGTTCTGCAGACAACACCGTATCACTGACACAGAAATAGTTGTAATTGATCAATGCGGTTTCCGCATCCTCAAAGGTAGGATCACCCCAGGTAGTATCCGCCCAGTAATTCATCCCATTGATCGTAATGAGATTCCACGCATGAGCCGCCTGCGTTCCATCCTTCAATACTGCTGTTCCTGTCACGTAGACACATGGAAGGCCTGCCTTATGACAAAGAAACTGAAACGCCTTGGAATATCCCGCGCATACCGAACGATGTTCAAAGAACACACTGGTCATATCCTGCCCTTCCGATGCGATTCCCGCATCATATTCCGTGCTTTGAATCACGTATTCATAGAGGGCCTGATATGCTTCATAGGGGTCTTCAGGCAACTTGGAGATTACCTCCTCAGCCAGTTCTTTCATACGCTGAACGTTTGCCAGTTCGTTCCCAGAAAACTCAAACTGAAGGCTGTGCACAAGTCCTTCACCATCGGAATAATAGGTATAAGAGTGGTTCATCCAATAGTATTCGGGATGGTCATATGAAAAGGCAGTTACCGCATGAAAGAGTTCAGACTCGCTGACCTCCTGGCTCAGCTCAATCACATCCAGGAATTCCTCGCAGCTGAAATACAGGCTCCGGTATACCTTCTGTTCCGTTTCACTTAGAAATGAGTAGTAATAGCCGCTGTTATGTTCCTGCCAATCCGGTTCTGATTCTTCCAGTTCTTCCTTTATTTCAGAAGAATCCGAAATCAGATTCCATGGAAGTAAATCAAAATGATCCATGACCACAAGTGCCAGGAGAAGCAGCGAGCACGCAAAAACAAGCCGCAGAAGCACTGTGCCAATCCTTCGGAATGGATGTCGTTGTTTATGCCTTTTTGCCATAGAAGATCATGGTTCAGTTATCTGGTAAGTTTCAGCGCTTTTTCCATTTCCCGTTTCGCATCACGGAGTTTCTGGGTCTCACGCTTGTCATAAAGGTTTTTACCTTTCGCTAATGCGATCTCCATCTTTGCCCGTCCGTGCTTGAGATAAATACGAAGCGGAACCAGCGTATATCCCTTCAGGCGAACCTTATCATACAGCTTGCGTATTTCATCTTTATGAAGCAGAAGCTTTCGGTCGCGTTCCGGATCCACATTGAAAATATTCCCGAATTTATAGGGACTGATATGCATTCCCTTGATCCAGGCTTCCCCATGACGGATTGAAATATATGAGTCCTTCAGCTGAATCCGGCCTTCCCGAACGGATTTGATTTCCGTTCCGGTCAGCGCCATTCCGGCCTCATAGGTATCTTCTATGAAGTAGTCATGACGTGCCTTGCGGTTATCCGCCACAACCTTGATCTTAGCGTTTTTTTGATCTGCCATTCTTATTCCGTCCTTTTCCGGAAGAAGTTCCGCGCTTCTTTACATTCAGAGGTGTTCCGTATTGTTCTGCCTTACGGGCAGCACGGGAACGGGTGCGGTGTTTCGGTTTCCCGGTTTCCGCTTTCTCCTTTACTTTTCCACCGCCCGCACGAACTACGCCAAACTCAACGGTTCGTGCCGCAATGGAAGCGGCTAGCACCTTCACAGTGATCGTATCACCGATCCGGTAAATCGTCTTGGTTCGATCGTTGATCAATGCGAGGCGGCGTTCATCATATCGATAGTAACCATCATACAGGGAATCTACTCTTACAATCCCTTCGATGGTATTGGGAAGTGTAACATAAACGCCGAAGTTCTTAACTGAAGTAATGACACCTTCCGCTGTCATTCCGATGCGGGTGCTCATATACTCCGCTTTCTTCATGTCTTCACATTCATATTCCGCATTATCCGCTGCCCGCTCCCGTTCGGAACTGCTTTCCGCATATCTGTGCACCAGTTCTTCATCACGATCCCGGTGTGAGTAATCCTGTTCAAAGTAATACCTTCTCAACATGCGGTGCACGATGAGATCAGGATAACGGCGGATCGGCGATGTGAAGTGAAGATATTCTTGTTCCGCCAGCCCGAAATGCCCCAGGCACTGTTTGTCATAGACTGCTTTTGCCATACAGCGAAGCATCTGAAAGGAAAGTACGGGATACTCGGGCGTATGTTCTACAGAATTCAGATACCGCTGAATTTCTCTTGGGGAAACACCGTTTTTCGCATTGAACGGATGTCCAAGCATATAGGCCATCTGGGCATAGGAATTCAGTTTCTTTTCCGAAGGCTCCGCGTGAATACGGTAAATACAGGGAATGTCCTGTTCCTTCATCAGTTTTGCGACAGAGACATTCGCCGCAATCATACAGTCTTCAATGATTCGCTCCGCATGTCCACGCTGTTTTACTTCCACAGAAATCGGCTTCCCGGTTTCATCTACCCGGATATCTGCTTCATCTGATTCAAAGTCAATCGCACCTTCTGCGACCCGATGGGCGCGGATACTGTCGGCGCAATCACGCAGTGCCTCCAGCAGTTCCAGAAGATGTGCATATTCTGTTCTGAGCTCCTGGTCCCCATCATAAATCGCATTGACCTTGGCATAAGTCATACGCGCATCCGAACAGATGTAGGAAGGATATACACGGAATGATGTAATGATACCGGAGGTATTCACATTCATCTCACAGGTATTGGTTAAACGAACAACATTTGGATTCAAACTGCAGATTCCATTGCTTAACTGCCTTGGCAGCATCCCTACAACACGATCAATCACATAACTGGAGGTGCCCCGTTCCGCTGCTTCCCGATCCAATGGACTTCCTTCTGTAACATAATGTGACACATCCGCAATCGACACGAGCAGCTTCCATCCTTCACTTGTTACTTCTACGGAGACCGCATCATCAAAATCCTTGGAGTCATCCCCATCAATCGTAATGGTAAGTACGGAGGTCAGATCTTCCCTTCCCTCGCATTCCTCATCCGATACGGACTGCCGCATCGCTTCTGCCTGTTTCATAACATCTTCTGGATATTCCGGATCAATGCCATGATCTAGCAGAACCGAAAGCAGATCCATTCCCGGATCATCCTTGAATCCAAGGGTTTTCAGCCACGTCAGCTCCAAAGGGTTTCCATAGGTATCGATACGGGCAAGCACCTTCATTCCAGGCAGAGGTTTAAATCCCTCTGGCTCCTGAATGGAAATACTGTTCCCGCGGAACACTTCCTCGTCCGGCCAGAACCGTGGACCCCGTGGCGTATCAATATATGTTCCGATTACAGTAGTTTTTGCACGTTTGAGAATATGAAGAACACTGCCTGTGACATATCCATAGGCATCACTCCCGTTTTTCCGGTCGATGTTCACCACAACGGTATCTCCGTTCATTGCCCCATTAAGGCGAGCCGGAACAATCATGACGGAGGCATTGCCTTCCCGATCTACATAACCAGTGCCATACCGGTTGATATGAAGCACCCCTTCTGCAGCACCATACTGCTCGCGGGTCATATAACAGTTTCCTCTGGCACGGAATAACAGTGCTTCTTCTTCCATGGCATCCATGAGACGATCAAATTCCGCAAGCTCCAGGGCATGCGTCAGATTCAGTTTCTTTGCGATGTCATTCCGATCCAGGGTTCCCTTGCGGGTATTGGCAACCAGATCCAGAATTCTGTCTTTCAGTTCTTCCATAGTGTCCTTTCTCAAAAAAACAACCGGCACATGTACCGGTTGTTTTAATTTCCTTTAGACAAGTCGAATTGCGATCACAAGAATGAAGAATACAACGCCAAGACCCAGTGTAATGTTGGAAATCACTTTCTCAGATCCGCGTTCCTTCACATTCGCAAACAGATTCAGTCCGCCGTTTCCGGTAAACGCACCTGAAATTCCGTCTGACTTTCCGCCCTGTAACAGGGTAAGTATGATCAGCATTGCGCTGTCAATCATCAACAATGCATTCAGCATCCCAAACAACTCCTTTTTTACGTGTGCCTGTCAATTATAGCACACTGGGAAAACTACACAATCCCCGAAAAACCAGCCTCTTAGAGCAGAGAATACAGATACCGCATACCTAGCAACGGTATCAGCAGAACCAGGTTATACCTGTAATAGCGGAGAAAGCCAGAAGACACCTCCGGCACAAATCTCATATAGGCATAGCCGATAATCGCTCCGACAATAAACATCGCAAAGATCAGAAGATAAACCTTCACACTGTAGTCGAACGTTCCCTTCCCTTCCTGTCGATTAACATACAGATTCGTCATCAGACGATTGATGTTGGCAGTCATGGTCGTAGCGGAATAGCCATACGTACTGAAACGGAAGAAGTTGTTGGTCAAAAAGGCCCCAAGCAATCCAAACAGAATTCCTGCCCCAAGCTTCATGGGTGAGATCACTCCCGGATTCACATCGTTGGGAATGCATATCGCAAGAACCAGAAGTCCCATACTGATCCGCATACTATGGCGATTCCTGTTGCCAAGGTGGTGATGACCATACAGGTTTGAAAGATATACGCCTCCCGCAAACGAAAGTACAATCGTCAGAGTAATCAGAAACATCATCCAGTCTCCGTCCACAAGATAGGCCGCAAGCTTGATGATGTTTCCGGTATGAAGAAGCGCGTAGATGTTGAAGTTATACAGACAGTAAACATCCAGAATTCCGCCGATGAATGACAACAGAATCGCAATGAACGCCTCCGTCCGCTGACGCTCCCCAATCTGTTTCACAGGTGCTTATAACCTTAAAGTCTGAGTAGAAATATTTGGATCGGTATGTTCAATTTCTCCGGTATGGCTTTCGACATCCAGGAACATTGCCTGACGGGTTTCCTTGTCATATACCGGCCATTCCGGCAGTTCTTCCACATTGGGATCCTGATTCTTGATAAACGCATTCCACATCGCAGAGGTCTGCTTGTATACCGCATCATATCCATCAAAACCAGAGATGGTCGGATCATTCGTGAAGGCGCCTGTAGCTACGCCAGAGCAGAGTGTATGTCCAGCCCCGTAACCGCCGCAGTCCCAGTCAAACCGATACATATAAATCCGGTTCCCCTGATCTGCTTCTGCGAAGGCATCAAACATATCGATGCACGGGAAGCCATAGAAGTAGCGGGAAATAATCGCCACAAGACGATCCATATCCCCTTCGATATGGTATTTCTCAAGCACACTCATGATATATGGTGTATTGCGTCCAAAGAACCCAACCAGATCATCTACGCTCTTCATCGGATAGTATGCCATGAGGGAAGAATACTCATCACGGTTATAACCGCCGAGAATCGTGACATAGTTTGCCTTACCGGAACGGATGATTTCCAACGCATCCTCACCTTCGAAGTTAATGCCATCAAATACCGGACCCAGGTTCTGTAATGACGGTCCCGCAAAGAGCACGCCCTGATATTCCATCAGATCCTGCCAAGGCGCATCCAGAAGTTTTTCCTTCGCATTTTCCTTTGTGACACCATATGCCTCCGCAAACCGCTCTGCGATCTCCTGGGCAGTATGAATATCACGAATTGCACTGGTAGCGCCGCTGTCCATCATAACCGCACTGAATAAGCCGTGCGCCTTTGGTGAACATAATAGTGCGCTGGCCATCTTGGCACCGGCAGACTGTCCGGCAACCGTAATCTTATCCGGATCACCGCCAAACGCTTCAATATTGGAATGAACCCACTCTAGCGCCTTGATGATATCCAGCATTCCGGAGTTACCGGACTGAATATACTCTTCCCCAAGATACCGATCCAGCTGCAGGAAACCCAGTACGCCAAGACGATATCCGGCAGTTACGAGAATGCAGTCCATCGCAGTTGTTCCATCAGGATCGGAATTCAGTGTATGATCACCAGTCTGGAACGCTCCACCATGAATATTAAACAGTACCGGATGTTTCTTTCCGTCTGGTTTCGGTGTATAGATGTTCAGATACAGGCAGTCCTCAGAAGGTTCGCTGGAAGAACTTCCGCCAACCACACCGCCAATCGAGTTTACCGGACGAGCCTCAATCGGGCCATACGTATCGCAGACCTTGATTCCTTCCCATCCTTCAGGATCCACCGGAGGCTTGAACCGCAGTTCTCCAACCGGAGGTTTTGCGAAGGGAATTCCCTTATATGCGATATGTCCGTTTTCTTCTACTCCTTTGACCTTTCCAAGCGTCGTTACGATAACGCCCTCTTCCTCATCAGAGCCAGCACCTTTTACCTGTTTCAGCTGAGTTTCCAGCGCACTCAGCTCATCCTTAATCTCGTTTACTGCCCCAAACTGCAGTTCCAATCCTGCAAGGGGCTCTGTGCCGTAAACTTCATATACGGTTTCGCCGAGTTTCTCATATGCCTGAGAGAGTTTCTTTTCTGCTTTGTTGATCTTTGCGTGAATCGCTGTAGTCTCGGCGGTTTCTTTTGCTTTTTCGCCGATTCCTGCCGCGAACTGCTGTACTGCTTTTGTGAAATCTTCCATCGCCATAGCGCTTCCTCCATCTTCATTGACAGTTATAAATCGTAGTGTTACATTTGTAGCACCGATACAAAAGTACTTGGTACAGAATAGGTCTGTCAATCAATTGGGCACGCTCTGCTACAGATATGCATGAATGTGTTACATCAGATGAGGAAATTCATGAAAACAGAACTGGAAAACAAACAGATATCGCGATTATCCAACGCGGAGGCCAACCGCATCACAAAAGAATGCCTTCAGATTGCTTTAATGAAACTCATGGCAATTAAACCGTTTGAAAAAATCACGATCAGTGAAATCACAAAAAATGCCGGGGTGTCCCGTACTGCCTTCTATCGCAATTACAACTCCAAGGAAGAAATCATTGAGGACTCCTGTGAGTCTGTATTCCTTCAGCTTCAGGATTCCTTTGAACGTCATGGGGATAACTGGAGGGAATGGTATCTGACATTTTTCAAAACAATTCAGGAGAATAAGGAAACCTTCAAATACGCTCTGGAAGCACATGTTCATATCGGCCCTACAGACTTTCTGAATATGGCCTTCCCGCCGAAGACAAGAGAAGAATATTACCTTCATATCGCAAAGGAAGCTGCCTTCTATCGAATTCTTGGGGACTGGTTCACTTCAGGGATGAAAGAGGCCCCGGAAACCATGGCAGATCTCTGTGTGAAGTTCTTTCATTAAGTCCCTATTATAAAAACTGTGCAGATCATTGTTTATCCGCACAGTTTTTTTATTAACGGGCTTTCACCAGTTCCGCAAAGTTTGCGCCGAATGCCTTGGCCTGTTCTATGTCTGCTTCGGAAGGTTTGAACTTCACCTTCATGCCTTCCTGCACATTGTACTTAAGCTGAGTCAGGCGTGCGGTCAGGTTGGGTACCGCTTCTCCACTCCAGCCAAAACTTCCAAAGGCTGCCGCGGGCTTTCCTTTTTCTAATGCCGCGTGGAGTCCATTCAGAAGATTGGCGACCGGAGGCAGTGCTTCACCGACAATCGTCGGAGATCCGATAAGGAGACCATCAGCTGCTGTAATCGCCGCAATGACCTTATCCGCATCTTTTTCTTCCACCATGTCGTAGAGTTCTGTCTCTACGCCATTTTCATTCAGGCCTTCTGCCATCGCTTTAGCGAGAGTTGCAGTATAGCCATATGCGGAAACATATGGAATGACGACGGTCTTATGATCCTTTACAGGATCGGTGCACCATTCCTTGTATTTTTCGACAAGCTCTTCAATATGGCTGTCGAGTACCGGGCCGTGTCCGGTACAGATCAGATCCACATCCAGTGTCTCAAACCGCTTGATTCCATTCTCCACAAACGGATGACGGAACGGACCCATAATACAATCAAAGTAATACTTCGTTGCCTTCCAGTAGCCCTCTTCATCCGTTACCAGTGAGCGCAGTACTTCTTTTGTGGCGAAATGGCTTCCGAAGGAATCACACGGGAATAAAGCCTTGAGTTCTTTCGCATAGGTCCACATCGTATCGGGCCAGTGAAGATTTGGGAGTGTATGGAATTCCAGTGTCACATCCCCAAGTGAGACCGTCTCAAGGTTCTTCACAATTCTGTATTTGAAATCATCCCGGTTCATGATCGCTTTCAGGTTATTGATCGCCGCAGGTGTACCGAGAATCGTAATTTCCGGATTCAGTTTCAGAAGTTCACCAATTCCATCAGCGTGATCCGGTTCGGTATGATTCATGACGATATAAGTGATTGATGAAATCGGAGCTACCTGCTCAATTTCACGCACATAGTCGTCAAAGAAACGTGTCTTCTCCGTTTCAAACAACACGGTCGCTTCACTTCCCTTTAACAGATAGGAGTTGAAGCTGGAGCCGTACTCGGTTGTCATGATGACATCGAATACGCGCATGTCGAAATCTTCGATTCCAACCCAGTAAAGATTATCTTTCAGTTTCAGGCTGTCCATAAATCCTCCATACTTTCTGACTTACCGTTTCTATGATACCTGTTTCACTCCTGCGCTTCCAGTCATTCTTACCTTCAGATCCGATACAATATAATGGTGAAAAAGGACAACAGCTATGAACCTTCTTGCGATTGATATCGGCGGCTCAGCCGTAAAATATGCCGTTTCCGATGAAAACGGAACGCTGCGTAACCCTGGAGCCTTTCCTACCCCGGATCAGCTTGAACTCTTTCTGACGCAGTTGGAAGAGCTTCTCTCTCATTTATCATGTGAAGGGATCGCAATCAGCTCCCCAGGTACCGTCAACTGTACGACAGGTGAAGTGACAGGAATCAGTGCCGTTCCCTGGCTTCATCACCATCCATTAAAGGAACTGTTTCTTGAACGCTTCCATCTTCCTGCTTCGTTTGAAAACGACGCCAACTGCGCTGCGCTTTCCGAGTTATGGAAAGGAAATGCGAGTGATGTGAAGGATTGTTATGTGGTCGTACTTGGGACAGGAATCGGCGGCGCCATGATCAAAGATGGAAAACTTCATCACGGGGCACACAATCAGGCCGGAGAAATTGGATTACTTCATTGTTGTGTGGAAGGAGATACCCCGCAGGTCTGGTCACACTATTCCACGATTCATACCGTGCGGCGGGCAGAACGTGAGGCAGGACTCGTGGAAGGAACCCTGGATGGAAGAGCACTGTTTGACGAAGCATCTCACAACCCGATTTACCAGACTCATGTAAATCGGTTTTATGAGGCACTGGCTTCTGGTGTACTCGATATCCAGCAGCTCTATGATCCAGAGCGGATCCTTATAGGCGGAGGAATCTCTTCCCGCAGAGAACTGATTCCGGAAGTGTATCAGCGAATTGAACACATGACTGCGAGTCATCCAGGTGTATTTCTGATTCCGGATCTTAGAATCTGTCAGTTTGGAAAGGAAGCCAATCTGATCGGAGCCATTGCACATTTTCTGGAGGAGAGGTTATGAAACAATTTCCCAGCACATTTCTATGGGGCGCCGCTTCCAGCGGACCACAGAGTGAAGGCAGTTTCAATAAGCCCCATGACAGTGTCATGGACGCATGGTTTAAAAAACGGCCGGAGGACTTCTTTGATCGAGTCGGGCCAGATATTGCAAGTGACAGCTATCATCATTATGACAGCGATTTTGAACAGATGAAGGAATGCGGATTCAACTCTTATCGCACCTCCATTCAATGGGCAAGGTTAATCCGAAACCTTGAGACGGGAGAAGCAGATGAGGATGGCGTGCAGTATTACCGCAATCTGATTCAAAGCGCCAAAGCTCATGGGATTCGGCTGATTATTAATCTCCACCATTTTGATCTTCCGGAAGAACTGCTGGAAACCTATGGCGGATGGACGAACCGCCATGTGGTGGACCTTTATGTCTCTTATGCTAAAACCGCATTTGAACTGTTTGGGAAGGATGTGGATCTATGGACAACATTCAATGAACCGATGGTGATTCCCGAATGCGGATATCTTGATGGTATACACTGGCCCAAATATAAACAGCGTGGGAAAGATGCCGTGCAGATCATGTATCATCTGAATCTTGCGAGCAGTCTGGCAATACAGGAGTATCGCCGACAGAATCATTCCGGAAAGATCGGAATCATTCTGAACCTTACTCCTGCCTATCCCCGATCCAATGATCCAGCGGACCTTCAGGCCTCAGCGTTTGTGGAAGACTTCTATAACCGGTTCTTTCTCGACCCTGCGGTATACGGAACCTTCCCCAGACGTCTTTGTTCATTATTGGAAGAACAAGGTGTGCTGTTTTCATCAAGCGAGAGTGATACCGCTGTATTCAAAAACAATACCGTGGATTTCCTTGGAATTAATTACTACCATCCCCGTCGGGTAAAAGCCCGTGAGACTCCCCTGATCAAAGGTGAATGGACGCCAGCACAGTACTTTGAAGATTATGAAAAACCCGGTATCCGAATCAACCCATATCGTGGATGGGAAATCTACCCGGAAGCGTTATATGAAATCGCGCATACCATTCAAACGGAGTATGGGAATCTTCCCTGGTATGTTTCTGAAAATGGAATGGGTGTCGAAGATGAACTTCGATTCGCGGATGAAGCCGGTATCATTCATGATCACTACCGCATCAATTTTTATAACGAACACCTGGCCCAGCTTCATCGGGCCATTGAGGAAGGCTCTGCCTGCTTTGGGTTTCACGCATGGACATCAGTAGATTGCTGGTCATGGAATAACGCATATAAAAACCGCTATGGATTCATATCCGTTGATCTGAAAACACAGGCACGCACAATCAAAGACTCCGGCCGATGGTTTCACCAGCTTGCGACAACGGGAGTACTGGAGGATGATTCCTGATTATCCGAAGAAAGACCGCTTCGTTCCTCCGCCTGCCGTACGGTTGTAATACTCTTCTGCCCGATATCGGCGAATCAGTTTGATTTCAAGATCATTCAGTTGGTCTTTCCGACATGGATACACTTCAATTTCCACGTGTCTTCCATCACGCACATCCGCATACACATCACCATTGCCCTTTCGGTTCAGGTGATTATGAATTCGTTGATAAACCTCCAGCGACTGCCCGACATACACATTAGAATAGCCGCCAGTCTGAGGAAGTAAATGCGGAAAACGATAGATCAAAATCACATAACAGCCCGGTTTATCCTGATAACGAAGGCCTTTCTTTGCGGAACGGTCGATAATCCATTTCTTCTCAAAGGAAGCCATAGTATAGCGTTCTGAACGCCGAAGTCTCGACATTCGTACAACAAGCACAGAAAGAAATACAATCAATCCAATCACAAAGACACCCGGCTGAGTTACCGGATGTTTTTGAATCATCTGAATACACATCCATGCGCTGAACAACCCGAAACCGTCAACACACAGAAGAAGCAGTGAACGGATTCTTCGCATTCCTTCTCCTTACAGTCAGGAGGCTGTCTTTCGACAGCCCCTGCAGTTTCATTCAATTGCGTTTACAAGATTGAGGATTTCTTCTTTGATCTCCGCATTGGCGGCTAATGCCTCCGCACGGGAATTCTGTCTTGTGTAGAAATAGAACTTGATCTTCGGCTCTGTTCCAGAGGGACGAATCGCAAACCAGGATCCATCTTCCAGATAGAAACGAAGCACATTGGATTTGAATGCGGGATCCTCCGCGTTCAGATAATCCACAACATTACTGACTGCCCGGCCTGCTACTTCGGTAGGAAGGTTCGCCCGTACCGTCTCCATCATCCTGCGGATTCGCTCTGCCCCTTCAATTCCTTCCAGAATCAGATTCGGCTCATCTTCCGCATAATACCCATAGGTTTCATAGAGGCCTTCCAATACCTGCCAGAGGGTCTTCCCCTGTTTCCGGTAATAAGCCGCAGCTTCCGCCACCAGCATCCCGGCAGAGATTCCATCTTTATCCCGGATATCCGGGCACGCCGCATATCCGACGGACTCCTCGTATCCAAAGAGATAGGTGTAGTTGTTTTCTTCCAGGAAGGGAATGCGTCCGCAGATATTCTTGAATCCAGTCAGGGATTCAAACATCTTCACACCATAGGCTTCTGCCATTACAGAAGACATGTCTGAGGTCACAATGGACTTCACCATCGCCCCACGGTCCGGAAGTGTTCCGGCATCCTTATGTCCTTCCAGAATATAGTTCACCAGAAGGTAACCGGTCTGGTTTCCGTTAAGCCAGACATAATTACCATCATCCCCAAGCAGTTCAATCGCAAAGCGATCTGAATCCGGATCTGTCGCCATCAGAAGTTCCGCATTGACCTTACGTCCCAGCTCTTCCGACATCGCAAAGGCCTTGGGGCTTTCCGGATTAGGATAACCTACGGTAGTAAAATCAGGATCCGGCATACTCTGTTCTTCCACGATATGCCAGTTGGTAAACCCACGATCCTTCATCATCTGACGGAACGGCAATGACCCCGCACCGTTTAACGGAGTATAGACAAGCGGAATCGAAAGATCCAACTCATCCCCGGAATGAATCGCAATCGATTCGATGCGATCCAGATAATCCCGGTCATAGCTTTCATCAAGAATGGTGATCATTCCCGAATTCACGCCCTCACTAAAGTCCATGGTATGAATGCCCGAGAAGTAATCCAGCGCATTGATCTCTTCCAGCATGCCATCTGCGACACTAGAGCTGACCTGACAGCCGTCTTCCCAATATGCTTTATACCCGTTATATTCCTTCGGGTTATGGGATGCGGTGATATTGATGCCCGAGATCGTGCCAAGCTTCCGTACCATATAGGCAAGTTCCGGAGTCGGTCTGAGATCCGGGAAAGTATAGGCTTTAATGCCGTTAGCGGCGAAGATACCTGCCGCAAACTGCGAGAATTCTTTGGAAAAGTGACGCGGATCATGGGCAATGACAACACCCTTGTCCATGGCGCTTTGACCCTGACGAATGATATAGTTCGCAATACCCTGGGTGGCACGTCCAACCGTATAGAAATTCATCCGGTTCGTACCAGCCTGAACAATCCCCCGCAATCCGGCCGTGCCGAACGCAAGGTCCTGAATAAAGCGCTCCCGGATTTCTTTTTCGTCTCCCTGAATCGCCACGAGTTCCTCGTGCAGTGGATCCGATTCCGGTATTTGGTTCAGCCAGGCCTCATAACGATCCATATAGCTGCTGTTCATGATGTTTTCCTCCAATTAGTTACCCTTATTGTAACAAAGAACGGCCTGTTTCAGCCGTTCTTTTAGGTCAAGCTCTGGTGTTGAGGTAACGCAGGATATTAGACGCATTCGGATACGTATCCGCATGATCTTTCCCAACCATGACAAGCGTCGGTGCCTGCATGATTCCATACTGCTTTACCAGATCCATATGTTCTTCCGCGTCCACTACTTCATAGCGGAATCCCGTCCGGTTCAACATGTTTTTCACCATATTGCAGTTGGGACAGGTCTTGGTCGTAAATAACAGTGCCTTTTCCTGGGAAGAAGTATGTGGTGGCGTAACTTCTACCGGCTCCGGTTCCTGGAATGACTTCACTTCCCGAACCGGGGAAGAACTCATTACCTTATAGGTCTCACGATCCTTGAACTCCTGTGTCTTTCCCGCATTCCAGTTATTTACCGGACGATAGTATCCGGTAATCCGGGAATAGACTTCAGTATCTGCGCCGCACTTCGGGCACTTCCATACTTCTCCTGAGAGATATCCATCATTTTTACAGATGGAATACGTCGGACTCATGGTGTAGTACGGTAACCGATAATTCTCCGCAATCTTTCTTACCAGCATCGCCGCAGACTTCCAATCATTCAGACGTTCCCCAAGGAAGGCATGGAATACCGTACCGGATGTATACAGGGTCTGAAGCTCATCCTGAATATCAAGGGCGGTGAAGATATCATCTGTAAAGCCAACCGGAAGATGAGAAGAATTGGTGTAATACGGTGTGCCGTCCATATTGGCAGTAATAATATCGGGATAACGTTCTCTGTCATGTTTGGCAAGACGGTAACTGGTCGATTCCGCCGGGGTCGCTTCGAGGTTATACAGGTCGCCATACTGTTCCTGATAATCGGAGAGCCGGGAACGCATATGCGTAAGAACCTCCTTCGCAAATGCCTGTGTTTCCTTATGCGTGAGATCCTTCTTCAGCCAGCAGGCATTCAATCCCGCTTCGTTCATTCCAACTAAACCGATTGTAGAGAAATGGTTATTGAAGGTGCCAAGATACCGCTTGGTATACGGATATAATCCAGAATCCAGGAGTTTGGTGATGACTTCGCGCTTTACCTTGAGAGAACGCGCGGATACATCCATCACATGATCCAGGCGCTGGTAGAACTCCTCCTTATCTTTGGAAAGATAAGCAATCCGAGGCAGGTTGATCGTAACCACGCCAACCGATCCGGTGCTTTCGCCGCTGCCGAAGTACCCGCCGCTCTTCTTGCGCAGTTCCCTCAGGTCCAGACGCAGACGGCAGCACATGGAACGAACATCACTTGGTTCCATATCAGAATTCACGTAGTTGGAAAAGTACGGTGTTCCATACTTCGCGGTCATCTCAAACAGCAGTTTGTTGTTTTCCGTTTCACTCCAGTCAAAGTCACGGGTAATGGAATAGGTAGGAATCGGATACTGGAAGCCTCTTCCATTCGCATCGCCTTCAATCATCGTTTCAATGAAGGCTTTGTTTATCATATCCATTTCCGGCTTGCAGTCTTTGTATTTGAAGTCCATTTCCTTCCCGCCAACAAGTGCCGGCAGTTCTGCCAGATCATTCGGCACTGTCCAGTCCAGCGTGATGTTGGTGAAAGGTGCCTGCGTTCCCCAGCGACTGGGTGTATTAACGCCATAGATGAAGGACTGAATTTCCTGTTTCACCTGCTCATAACTCAGATGATCCACTTTGACAAACGGGGCAAGATAGGTATCAAAGCTGGAGAATGCCTGGGCGCCAGCCCATTCATTCTGCATGATTCCTAAGAAGTTCACCATCTGATTACATAAGGTGGAAAGATGTTTTGCGGGGGCAGAGGTAATCTTGCCAGGAATTCCTCCCAGGCCTTCCTGAATCAGCTGCTTCAATGACCATCCAGCACAATATCCTGTCAACATGGATAAATCATGAATATGAATATCCGCATTGCGGTGAAGTGAGGCAATTTCATTGTCATAAGCTTCTGAGAGCCAGTAGTTAGCTGTAATCGCTCCGGAGTTGGAAAGAATGAGGCCACCGACGGAATACGTAACGGTGGAGTTTTCCTTTACCCGCCAGTCGAGTGCCTTCAGATAGCTGTCTACCAGTTTCTTATAATCAAGTGTTGTTGCAGTGATATTACGCACATTCTCCCGCTGTTTCCGATAGAGAATATATGCCTTGGCCACATCCGCGTATCCGGCATTGGACAGCACTTTTTCCACACTGTCCTGAATCTCTTCCACTCCAATCAGATCATCTTTGATCTTCGATTCAAAATCACTGGTTACCTGAAGGGCAATCATATCGATGATGCTTTCGGCATACTGTCTTCCTACCGCATCGAATGCCTTCTGGATCGCTGCACTGATCTTCTTTACATCAAATTCCGATACATTTCCATCCCGCTTTACAACTCTGAACATACCGTTATCCCTCTTTTATCCCTCGTAATTCCGCGGCCGGCACATAAACCTGTACCTGGGCCAGCAGTTCTTTCATTTCTTCGCTGGTATAGGCGCTCCATCCTGGCTGGATTACATTCCCGCTGTCGGTGTACTGCTGTAAATAGTAGTGTGGACTTCCCTGAATCCATTTTGCGATCGCCACCAGATCTTCCGCTTCATGGAATTCCCGCACGACTGTCGTTCGGAATTCATGTTCGATCCTGGAATGCTTGAGATATTCCACCGATGCTTCAATCGGCTCCATTCGGAATACATCCTGATTCAGGCCTACCGTTTCGTAATAGCGGTCCGGGCTGTTTTTGATATCCATCGCCACATAATCGATGAGCCCTGCCTCACACAGTTCCTTCAATCGGTCCGGGAAATATCCGTTCGTGTCAAGCTTGACCAGATATCCGATCTTACGGATTTCCTTAATAAATCCTTCCAGATCATCCTGAATCAACGGTTCTCCGCCGGTAATACATACACCATCGAGGATCCCCTTCCGCTTTTCCAGATAGGAGAGCACTTCATCCGGGTCAAAGAACTCATAGCTTCCCGGCACAAAGACCAGATCACGATTATGACAATATGGACACTTGAAATTACATCCTCCGGTAAATATCGTCGCGGCTACCTTTCCCGGATAATCCAGCATCGTCATCTTCTGTAATCCGGCAATCCGGATTCCGGAATATAACGGCTCCGGATTCAGATACATTCGGGAATTGGAAGTCACTTTTGATAAGAGTGACTCAAACCGTTCGATATCTGTTTCTACCGCAAGTTTCGTCCGACATTCATTCCGAAGCTCATACAGCTCATTCATGATCTCCAGGGCACGCTCCGTCGTATAAAGACGTTTGACACGGCGGTCATTCTCATCCACCCGTGCCTGCACATAACCCTGTTCAATCAGTTTCTGAATGCTTTTCGTCGTTGTGCCTTTATCCACTTCCCCATAGCGGGAAACTTCATTCATTGTGATTCCTTCCTGCTCGTTGATCAGAAACAGGAAGGTCAGCTGCCCGCTTCCGATGTCATATTTCGCCATGGTCTTATCGAAATATTTCTGCACATTCCGATACAGCGCTGAGATATCAATCAGGAAGTTTGAATCTGCCATGGCGTTCCCCTTTCAAACGACAGGAAGTGATTGGTTACCCAATTTAGTTGGATTTCCAAGCGAATCGTTCGACCCTGATTCTAGCACGATTTTGAATCCGTGAATCAACCTTTCCGACAAAGAAAAAAACGTGTGTTGTGGGAAATAATGGCCTGCTGGAAACCACGATTTGACACGCACGTTTTCATGAAGCGTTTCTCTGCTTTTTTATTTCCCGAAATCCGGGAAATATCGCAGTTTATTGTGAAATAATTACTTTTTGTGGAATATGTTTCACGAAGAAACCTACCCTATTTCGGGTCGAATCCTTCGAAAATGAAGAGATCAAATTTCCCGTTCAATGCGTCCAGTTCCTCCTGACTCTGTACCGTCCAGGCAACTGAAGGCCCATGAAACAGATGTTTTACCGTACGGCGGGAACCGTTGCGTTCAAACTTACTGTTATAAGCGATAAAGTCCGGTCGTCCATACCAGTCAAACAGCAGATGTTCTGACGCAAACAGCGTCGGAGTTCTTCCTTCCCTGTTTCTCGTGAAGGCATCAGAGAGCTGCCCACGAATCACGGAAGGACGATGTGTCCGATACCAGCGCACCGCCATGGGATGAAAGCTTTCCACGACATAAGGCCCATCGTAATGAGACAGAATCGCATCCGCAATCTCACATACCTGACAGCTATGATCTTCGGTCTTCATCTTCAGCTCAACGATGAGCGGAACCGCTCCGCCAATCACCTCAAGCACCTCTTCAAATGTCGGAATCCGCTCATTACTGTTCAGCAGATGAAACTGTTGAAGTTCTTCCAGGGTAAAGTCATCCACCATGCCAGAAACGGGAGTTCCTTCACTGTTTCTGACCATTCGGTTTACTTCAAAATCATGGAAGACTACGGCCTTCCCATCCTTGGTCAGCTGCACGTCCAGCTCAATTCCATAGCCGTGCTCAACTGCGATCGCAAAGGCACGCAAGGAGTTTTCCGGTGCTTCCCCATTGTTGTCATAACGGCCTCGATGGGCATAATAGACGCCATCAAAGCCCTTTCTCCATGATGTACGCAGCGATGGGGCAATCGCATAGAGGTATGCACCAGCCGTAAATGGAATAAGAAGCCAGCTTCCTTTCCTGCTCATCCGTTAATCACATCTCCGTGCTTCACTTTCAGCATCGTCACAAATGCCAGAATGGTGAAGAACGCCGCATACGGAAACAGTGTGCGGTAAGACACATACTCCAGCAGGAAGCCGGAGAGAATCGGTGTTACGACCTGCGCTGCCATAGAGAAAGTGTAATAGGTTCCGGTAAACTTGCCGATATCACTTCCGCTGGCCATTTCCACAACCATCGGATAGGAGTTGACATTAATCGCTGCCCAGCCAAACCCGATTAACACAAAGAGCGCGTTAATCCATCCGGCATAGGAGCTCACAAACCCTGCTGCTAAGAAGCAGATGCCCATCGCAGTAACGCCAGTCAGAATCACTTTCTTTCGTCCGATCTTATGAGAAATCCATCCGATCGGAAGATAGGAAACAATCGCCGCCGCATTGGCAATCAGAAGACAGTTGGCATAACTTCCATCCCGTAATCCCCACACTTCTCCAACATAGCGGGAGAATGCTGTCGTTACTGCATTATATGCGGTAAACCAGAGGAACACAGAGAGTAACAGGAACCGCATGGACTTCCGCACTTCCGGTGCCATTTCCGCCGTACCGCTGCGTGCTTCTTCTTCATCGATTCCCTTTTCCACCTGAAGCTCATTTTCATTGATGGAAAGAAACAGAATCACTACCGCAATTACCATCAATGCGGCAACCGCCCCGGTTAGAGGGAAATAGTTCTGCAGTTTCCCGGGTTCCGGTTCCTTGATCAGAAGAGAAATCATTCCCAGCGTAAATACACCGCCGATCGTTCCCATCAGATTAATCACTGCGTTGGCCTTGGAACGTAACGGAGCCGGTGTTACATCCGGCATCAATGCGACTGCCGGAGAACGATAGGTTCCCATGGAGATGAGAAGGCATAGCAGAACAACAATAAACGGCACAAGCTTCGTTGGCTGCCCGGCAAGCCAGGTCAATATCATCAGGAAGATCACGGAAGCAGCCGTTCCTCCAACAATATATGGCATGCGCTTTCCCCATCCAGATTTTGTCTTATCTGATAACGAACCGAAGAACGGAAGCAGAAACAGCGCCAGAATGTTATCCAGTGCCATAATCGCTCCGGTAATGGTCTCTCCCAGTCCGAATGTATTCTTCAGAATTTTTGGAATTTCATTGTCATAGAACTGCCAGAATGCGCAGATCGAAAGAAACGCCATTCCAACAAGAACCGTACGTTTATAATTCAGTTTCATCAGCTACCCCCTTAAATGATATGGTTCACTACCCGCAATTCTTCTTTCATTCTAGCATTTCCTTCTTCGCCCCGATATGATGAAAGCGGAGGAAAATCATCATGTATAAACCAGCTTCTGACCGATATGAATCCATACCGTTTCGCCGCAGCGGGCACAGCGGTCTGGATCTTCCCGCCGTATCATTAGGGTTATGGCATAACTTCGGAGACAATGCGGACCGCTCCAACATGAAGCAGATGTTACATACCGCATTTGATCATGGCATCACACATTTCGACCTGGCCAATAACTATGGCCCTGAGGTCGGTGCAGCAGAACGCAATTTCGGCTCCATTTTGAAAGAAGACTTCGCCTCTTATCGGGATGAACTTCTGATCAGCACAAAGGCAGGCTATGACATGTGGCCTGGCCCCTATGGCAACTGGGGCAGTCGGAAGTACCTGCTCTCCTCGCTGGATCAAAGCCTGGAGCGTCTTGGCCTTGATTATGTGGATATCTTCTATCATCACCGCATGGACCCCAACACCCCATTAGAAGAAACAATGGGTGCGTTAGCTCAGGCAGTCACCAGTGGAAAGGCATTATATGTCGGGCTCTCCCGTTATGATGAGCCGCGGATGAAAGAGGCCGCATCCATTCTGAAACGATTGAATGTCCCCTATGTAATCAACCAGGACCGTTACAGCATCTTTGATCGAACTATTGAAACAGACGGGCGTCTTTCTTCCACAAGGGAACTGCGCAAGGGGCTGATCTGCTTCTCCCCGTTAGCCCAGGGCCTTCTTTCCGATAAATACCTTCATGGCATCCCCGCTGACAGCCGGATGAAAACCGATGGACGATATCTGAAGGAATCCGTACTGACAGAAGAAAAGCTCCAACAGATCACCGCCCTCAATGAACTGGCCAAACAGCGTGGAGAAACCCTTGCCCAGATGGCATTATCCTGGGTGTTGAGCCACGAGGAAGTAACCTCAGTTCTGATTGGTGCCTCACGTCCTTCACAGATTCTCGATAATCTGGAAGCGGTGAACTATACGACCTTTACCGAAGAAGAGCGCAGCGCTATCGATCAGATCACACAGTTCCAGTAATCGTTACAGGCACCTTGCAGGGTGCCTGTCTTTGTTTTTATTCCAAACCGGAAGAAGGCATCCGATTCAGTGATCTTGGATCTGTATTTCTCATGCAGCTCTTCCGAATTTCTGACGTATGCATCATCCACATATAACCTCCGATACCCTCATACTTTTGGCGCTAAGTGGTAAATTTTAGTAGTTACCGCCAATTATGTCGTTGTTTTTGGCGGTAAGTGCATCTAAAATATAGTTACCGCCAAAGCTTATTACTTATAGGAGGAAATAAGAATGTTAATTGGCAGAGAACATGAAATTCAAGTACTCGAAGAAGCATATCAGGCACAAGAGTCCCAATTTATAGCTGTGTACGGCAGACGCAGAGTTGGCAAAACCTACTTAATCCGTGAAAGCCTGAACTCAAAAATCACGTTCCAACATTCAGGATATTACGGCGGAAAACTATCTGACGAATTATTTGAATTCTGCTCATCTCTCAGGGAATATGGATTGACAGAATTTTCCAGGCCAAAAAACTGGCTTGAGGCGTTTGAATTACTCAAAGAGCTGATTCGAACATCGCCTCACGAGAAAAAAGTCATTTTCTTAGATGAACTATCATGGATGGACACATCTGGAAGTGATTTTCTCATGGCACTTGAAGGATTCTGGAATGGATGGGCTTCCGCTAGAAAGGATGTTCTGTTAATTGTCTGTGGGTCTGTGACTTCCTGGATGCTAAACAACATCATTCATAACAAAGGCGGACTATATAACCGGCTGTCCTATCGCATTCATCTTCAGTCATTTACCCTGAAAGAATGTGAGGAGTACATCCAATCCCGAAACATTATCATGAATCGGCATCAAATCCTTGAATGCTACATGATTATGGGAGGAATACCCTATTACTGGAGCTTCCTTCAAAAAGGCCTCAGTTTACCACAAAATATCGATCGTCTCTTTTTTGCCAAAGATGCGATGTTGGAAGATGAGTTCAATCATCTATATGCCGCATTATTTAAAAAACCTGATGCTTACATCAAGATTGTGGCTGCGTTAGGAAAAAAGAAAGCTGGCATGACAAGGGAAGAACTGCTGGCCGCAACCCATCTTGCAGACTCAGGGAATTTCACAACCAAGTTAGAAGAACTGGAAAGCTGCGGTTTTATTCGAAGATATCAACGTTATGGCATGAAAGAGCGACAGGCTATATTTCAATTGATTGATAACTTCACCCTGTTTTATTACAAATTCCTGGAAAACAAGCCAACCGATGAACATTTCTGGACAAATCAAATTAATACGCCCTCAGTTAACGCATGGTGCGGCATCGCATTTGAACGGGTTTGTCTTCAACATGTTTTCCAAATGAAACAGGCGTTAGGAATATCCGGTGTTTTAAGCGAATCATATTCATGGGCCTGCAAAGCAGATTCCGAAAAAGGGATCCACGGTTCCCAGATTGACCTGATGATTGTAAGGAAAGATCAGATTATCAACTTGTGTGAAATGAAGTTTTCAAGAAGAACATTCACAATCACTCAAGATGTTGCGGATGAAATCAGACATAAAAGCTTAGATTTCTTATCTGTCACAAACTCCCGTTATGCAATTCACCCAGTTATGGTTACACCTTATGGTATTTCTGATAATTCCTATGCTGGAGATATACAAAAAGTGATCACTACAAAAGATCTATTCCAATAATATCGAGTGGGAGAAGATGATTTCAGTAGTTGACATTTTGACTGATTCGTAATGGCTGAATCACACTTTTTGATAGGGCCAGTTTCACGATCCTCGTGTTGTCCGCTCTCCAGCAACCTTCCCACCAATTTGGCTCAATGTACGCCAACAATTACAGGCACCTTGCAGGGTGCCTGTCTTAGGTGAACCCTCCCCGCCTTACGCTTATGCGTTGAAGTGCGGGGCTTCCAACATATGCAAAGCATACATACTCCCTTTAGGGGAGTGGACTACCTTTCCTCCGTGCAGGCAAAACTCAGTAACTGTATGCTCACGCATACAGCACCGCATTAAGTCTAAAGAGAGAGGATAAGGTGCAGGTGGTTCTCTTAGCACACTCCGGAACTTTTGCCAGGGTGGCTAACCTTGCCGTCTCCGACAAGGATTTAAGTATCTCGCGCACAAAGTAGCGCGCGGCGATGTTGTAGCTCGCGTTCAGATCGCAATTGTACATCTTCCCATTCTGGAACTGACATACACTGTATGATGCATTCTCGGAAATACCGCGTCCGCGTTTTACGGTGCCGGAACCGTCAAACGCAAGCTTTGAC
>JAFUGM010000052.1 GCA_017469355.1 Solobacterium sp.
GGCAGAAAGCCATTGATTGCGCCCATCAGCTTTCGTTCCCGGATCTCCTTCTCGGAATCAAACTGAAATACCTGACCCCATGCGTTTACGCCGGCATCTGTTCTTCCTGCCGCAAGGATCCGTACCGGTTCGTCAAAAATCCGTTCAAGTGCAGATTCAATCTGTTCCTGAACGGAGTCTCCATGTTTCTGTGTCTGCCAGCCGCAGTATGCATTTCCGTCATACGCGACCGTACATTTATAACGAATCATCTGAAGTATGCCAGCCAGACCATTCCCGCAAGCACCAGTGCCGCCCCAAGCAGCAGTGCCCAGTCTGCCCCTTTCATTTTCAGAACCTTATATCTTGTCCGCTTCTCCCCTGGCTGATAGCCACGCGCTTCCATTGCGTTGGCAAGATCTTCCGCCCGTTGGAACGCACTGACAAATAACGGAACAATCAGTGAGAGAATCGCCATGATACGCTCCATGAGTTTTCCTTCCTTCAAGTCAACTCCACGGCTCTCCTGTGCCTTGATAATACGATTGGTTTCATCAATCAGATCAGGAATAAACCGTAATGCAATACTGATCAACATCGCAATCTCATGCGAAGGAACACCAATCTTCTCAAATGGCTTCAACAGATCTTCCAGGCCAAGCGTCATGTCCAGAGGCTTTGTGGTAGCTGTAAGACAGGTGGTAATCATGATCATGAGCAGTAAACGCACCACGATATAAAGTGTCTGAAGAATCGCTTCGGAATAAACCGTAAGCGGACCGATGGAGAATAACGGAACCCCTGTATGAATCACCAGCACATTAATGATGAGCAGGAATACCAGCATGATCAGCATCGGGCGCATAGACTTCCAGATGAAACTGATACTGAGGCGGGAACGGATGATAATATAGCTTACCGCCGCAAAGATAATCGCATAGCCAATCCATCCCGCAGGGAAAAAGATCGCGATCAGAATCAGCAGCATCGCGCCTATTTTCGCTCTGGGGTCCAGCTTATGGATCGGAGAATCCAGCGGAATGTAACGTCCGAGTGTAATATTACCCATGATGTTTCACCTGCTTCGCTGTAAGTTTCGCCAAGGTCCGGATATCCTTCACATCCTCATCAATTTCAAAGCCGTTTTTCTTTAATGCGTCCTTGAGACGAATCAAAGCGGGAGGAAGTATATTCATCTCTTCGCAGAGACTGGAATCACGGAAGAATTCCTGAACGGTTGTCTGAATCTTCGGGCGTCCATCTTCCATGACGACTACCTCATCACAGAAGGAAAACACCTGTTCCATATCATGCGTTACCATGATGATCGTTTTTCCGTGTTTCTGGTTCAGATCACGGAACAGCTTCATCATTGAAAGCGCGCCCTGCGGGTCAAGACCTGCGGTCGGTTCATCCAGTACGAGAACCTTAGGGTCCATCGCAAGAATTCCCGCAATCGCTACCCGACGCTTCTGCCCACCAGAAAGTTCGAGTGGAGAGCGTTCATCATATTCCTGGCTCAGCCCGCAAAGACGAAGTGCTGCCTTTGCTTTTTCTTCTGCTTCTGCCTGGGAGATTCCGAAATTCTTCGGTCCAAATGCCACATCCTTCAGAACCGTTTCCTCAAACAGCTGGTATTCGGGGAACTGAAACACCAGACCGACATCCTTCCGCAGGCTCTTGAGTCCCTTCGGTTCCGATCCGGCTTTAATCTCCCGATCCATGACATATACCGTTCCTTCACTTGGTAGTAACAGCGCATTGATATGCTGGACAAGCGTGCTCTTACCCGAACCGGTCTGGCCAATGAGCGCAGTAAAAGCACCTTCCCTGAATTCGAGGTTCGTGTCCTGCAGCGCAACATACCGGAATGGTGTGCCGTCACTGTAAATATGACTTACATGTTCGAATTTAATCGGCACAGTTCTTCCACCAGTCCTTCCATTGTTATATTGCGGCTGATCTTCACGCCTTGTTTCGCCAGTTCTTCTTCAAACTGAAGCGCAAACGGGAGCTGAAGACCAATGCTTTTCAGGCGGTCCGTATCACGGAACAATTCTTCCGGAGTACCGCACACCGCGACTTTTCCCCGGTTCATGGCGATCACATAATCACCTGCGGTTACTTCTTCAATATCATGGGTAATGGAAAGAATCGTAAGACCCCGATCATGATGAAGTTCATTGATCAATTTCTTGATTTCTTCCTTTCCCTGCGGATCCAACATGGATGTCGCTTCATCAAAGACAATAATATCCGGATGCATCGCAAGCACACCTGCGATCGCAACGCGCTGTTTCTGTCCGCCGGAAAGACGCGTAGGTTCATGATTCAGATAGTCACTCATGCGCACCTTTGCGGCGAATTCCTCAATGATTCCATCCATCTCGGATTGCTCTACGCAGTGATTCTCCAGTCCAAACGCGATATCATCCCGCACCGTAGAGCCGATGAATTGATTGTCTGGATTCTGGAAAACAATTCCGATTCGATTGCGAAGCTCTCTGAGATTATCCTCATTGAGCTCCAGGCCATCAATCACGATTGATCCGCTCTTTTTCTCAAGCAGACCGGTGATCAGCTTGGCAACCGTTGACTTTCCACTTCCGTTATGTCCGATAATCGTTGTATAAGTTCCCTTTTCCACAGAAAAGGTCACGCCCTCTACAGCGTTGGTTTCCTGGTCATAAGAGAATGTAAGATCCTTTACTTCTACCGCTTTCATGGCTTCCTCAAAACATTAAACATTATACCAACCTATCCTTTAATAAGAAACCGTTCCGACCACAGAAAAGGACAGTCTGATCTGCCCTTGTGGTTGTTATGTAATGTGATGTGATACTCAGAGCTCGATGTTGTATCCCTCGTAGGTTCCCTTCAGGCAGGCAACCTGATTCGCAACATTATAGATATCGGAAAGAATCGATCCGTCTTCTGTAAACATCTTGCGGGTAATCGCAGCTTCTGTCTCATTGAGAACCTCTGCGGTATAACCGTTATCTTCACCGATTTTTGTGAACTCACCCAGAACTTCACCATCCTCAAATTTTGCCTTATGCGTAATAGTGACAAGGCTGTCTTCCGGATACTGCTCATTGAATACCTCATTACGGGCAAACTGCTCCGCAATAAAGGTCTTCGCAAGATACGGATAGAGTTCCGCGATCTCATTGATTTCCGGAGCGAATTCCTCTTCCTTCACTTCTTCCGGTGTCTCTTCTGCATCATCCAGAGATACGAACCGGACTTCATCTTCGTTTTCTTCTTCGTTGTTGTCTCTGTCTACGATCAGCTTCACTGCCGCCGCAACACCAATCGCAGCTGCCGAAGCAACAGCAGCACCAATAATCCGTTTTAACATATGATTGTTCCTCACTTATGCATCGATAATTCTAACATATTCTTCTTCGCATGAAGAGATATTACAGAATCTATCCCACATTTCAACCAGTGCCACGTATGGCTAAGGCTCCCCAGCACCACCAGGTAAGACATGAGCTCTCTAATATCTCCATAGGCAAAGAAACCCCATTTATTACACCAAAAAACAGAACTTTAGATTTCTGTGAAACATTCCGTGAAACAAAACTTTAAATTTCAATACATCAAAACTTTAGATTTCTGCATATCAAAACTTTAAATTTCACAGCATTGAAACTTTTGAATTCCGGGATTTATACCTTCTGGAGTTTAAGCATCGCAGTACGCAATACCATCATTACAATACATTGAACTTCTTAAAAAAACGCTGGCTTCTGTGTTACTATGCAGTTCCAGCGTCTGTTTGCCTTATAGAGAATTGATGAATGCGATCGCTCAATGCCTGGAGAGATATTCCAGAATCTCAACCGCGTTGGTGGCAGCACCTTTGCGGATCTGATCTCCACAGCACCACAGCGTAAGACCGCCAAGTGCCTCATCTTTTCTGATACGTCCCGCAAATACAATATCCTGGTTGCTGGTATCTAACGGCATCGGATATCCTTCTTCAATCAGACGTACACCCTCACCATTGCGGATCGCATCCTCTGCCTGGGCGATGGTAATATCTTCTGCGCAGCGGAAACTAACAGAAATAGAATGGGAACGGTATACCGGCACACGTACACAGGTACAAGTCACTTTCATATCCGGCGCATGAAGAATCTTGCGGCCTTCATTTCCCAGTTTTGCTTCTTCGGTAGTTATACCATTTCCTGTATCACTGCCAATCCATGGAATGCAGTTATAGGCAATCTGTGCCGGGAAACAACTCGGTTTGACCGGTTCTCCCTTGGCAATCGCCTCCACTTCTTCCTTCAGTTCATTCATACCGGCGATGCCTGCACCACTTACCGCCTGATACGTGCTTGCGACCATTGCCTGAATCGGACTAAGTTTATGAACCGGAGCTACTGCCATCAGTGTAATAATCGTGCTGCAGTTGGGATTTGCGATAATTCCATTATGATGCAGGGCATCCTCTCCGTTGATTTCCGGCACAACTAACGGCACATCATCTTCCAGACGGAACGCACTGGAGTTATCGATATAAACTGCACCCGCCTGCTTGATCGCTGGCGCAAAGAGCCGGGAGTGGTCAGCCTCGACTGCTCCCAAAACAACATCGAGCCCCGCAAATGCGGAATCATTGGCTTCCTGAATTACGAGTTCGTTTCCCTGAAATGATACTGTCTTACCAGCGCTGCGGCTGCTTGCGAGCAAACGGATCTCATCACAGTTGACATATCGCTCTCCCAGACATTCCAGCATCTGCTGGCCGACCGCACCGGTCGCCCCTAAAATTCCTACTTTCATTTTGCCTCCTGCTCTTCGGTAATAAACCGTTCATAAATACTATGAATTGCCTTTTCGAAATCACGGTTATGAACTCCAACCATGATACTGAGTTCATCCGAGCTCTGGCTGATGACCTTGATGTTAATCTGATGATCGCCAAATTCCGACAGCAGACGTCCCGACATCCCCGGCTGATCTTTCATTGCCCGGCCGACAATAGCGATCAATGCAAGGTGATCTTCAATCCGTACATCATCCGGACCCAGATTCTCTTTCAGTTCACCAACAATGTCATACAGACAGTGTTCTACCTCTTTACTGGCAACAATCACCGAGAAGGTATCTACGGTGCTTGGCACTGCCTCAATCGAGACATGATAGTTCTCAAATACTTTCAGCAGTTTCCGCAGGAAACCGACTTCTGCACTGGCATGGCTCTTGACCAGAGTGATGATCGTATAATCCTTCCGTCCGGTAATACCGGTAATCGCATGCGGTGGGCTGATTCTGTCCTTTTCTGAACAGTCAGCCATGATGAGCGTACCAGGATTCGATGGATCGTTCGTATTGCGGACATTAATCGGAATGTTCTTATCCTTTACCGGGAAGATCGCATCATCATGAAGGACGTTGGCACCCATATAGGACATTTCACGAAGCTCATTATAGTTAATGCATGGAATTCCGATGGGATTCTTCACAATGCGGGGATCCGCTACGAGGAACCCACTGACATCCGTCCAGTTTTCATATACATCAGCGTTTACCACATTTGAAACGATGGCACCGGTAATATCACTTCCACCCCGGCTCATGATTCGGATGACTCCATTCGGTAAGGCACCATAAAAGCCCGGAATCACGAGACCACGATCCTCACTGATTCGTTCTTCAATTAACTGCCGGGTGCGGTCCATATCCACTTCCCCGTCATATCGGAAGGCAATGACTTCCGCCGCATCGGCAAAGTCATAATCCAGATACTCCGCAAGCAGCCGGGACGTAAGATATTCTCCACGGCTGACGAGATAGTCCGTGCTCATCCCGCGCTTCATGACTTTACGGATTGACGCAAACTCACTGTCGAGATCCGTTTTCAAACCAAGCTCCGCTTTGATTCTCTGATACTTGGCTTCAATCTGTTCAAAGATCGGTTCATAGCTGACGCCAAACCGCACATGCGCTTCGCAGAGGAACAGAAGATCTGTTACCTTATGATCTTCATTGCTTTCCTTTCCACAGGCAGAGGATACGACAAATTTTCGATCGGGATCGGAAGAAATAATCTGTTTTACCTTGCGAAACTGTTCCGCATTGGCAACCGATGAGCCTCCGAACTTGGCAACCTTGATCATCTGGACACAATCGCAGCGAAGAGGCTGCGATCCTCCGCAGATGAAATCAGGCGATTCACCTCAGACAGAGAGATTTCCTTCGTAATAATCACGTTCCCAGCTGTTTCAGCGGCAACTTCCGCAAATACTTCAGGGCGTTGTGTACGGATATAAAACTGTTCCTTCACACTGTCGTTATTTACCGGAAGATGTTTGGGTGCGATGTTTTCGCTGTCCTGTCCCTGATAAATGTCCAGAAGATCCTGAACTACCGCATGCGCGGTCGGCAGGGATCCTGCGCCCTGACCAATATAAACTGCCTCACCAAGTGTGCGGGAGTCCGACTGTACCGCATTGTAGTTTGCATTGACATTGGCAAAGATATCACCGGACTTCACAAATACCGGCATGACATAGAGACTGACCGCCTCTTCACCAGCCTTTCCTGCCCCAAGAAGCTTCAATGTAAGTCCATGTTCCTTGCCCCAGGAGAAGTCTTCCGCCGCCACATTGGAAATACCATAGGTCGGAATGGAATCCAGATCCACCAGTGTATTGAATGCTTTTACCGCAGTCAGTGCTGTCTTATATTTCACATCATGCGCGTCAATGTCATCGGTCGGATCCTGTTCCGCATAGCCAAGGCGCTGTGCCTCTGCCAGATTTTCGGCGAATTCACTTCCGGTTTCTGCCATGCGCGACAGAATATAGTTTGTCGTTCCGTTGAAAATACCGCGGAACGATTCAATCGCCTCCAGACGTTTAACCCGCGCCAGATTTGTCATCCAGGGAATTCCACCGCCGCAGGATGCCTCATAGCGAATGGAAACACCATTCTCTTCCGCTAACGCAAACAGTTCTTCGCAATAATGCGCAAACATCTTCTTATTGGAAGTGACCACGTGCTTACCAGACCCAAGCGCCCGTGCCACAAAGGTATGCGCCGGCTCAAGTCCGCCCATGCATTCAGCGACGACTTCAATATCCGGATCTTCCAGAATATCTTCTACATTTAATGTGCAGCGAGGATCCGTAAGTTCCGATTCATCCTTTACGAGGATTTTAGAAACCTCCAGTCTTCTGACTTTCTTTACTGCGCAGGAATCTGTAATCGCGGTTACTCCGCTTCCAACTACGCCATGTCCAAGTAATCCAATCTTCATTTCCATCCCTCCTGTTGTTTCTCGACGAAGTACAGTTGTATTCAAAACACAAACATAGTATCATGACAGAGTCGTCAATACAAGGAGAAGAAACCATGCGATATAACAGCACCAGATCCAGAGAAAAAATGATCCCCGCCCATCAGGCGGTTATTACCGGTCTCAGTCCCGATGGCGGACTGTATGTGCCGGAACAGCTGGACGTGTTCATTCCCGTCAGCGGTTTTACAAACGCATCCTATCAGGAGATTGCGGAGGCCGTGATCTCATCCTTTTTTACAGATTATGATCGGGAAACCATTCGAAACTGTGTCAATTCTGCATATAACTCCCGGTTTGATGATCCTTCGATCGTTCCGGTCCGTCCCTTCCATGACGGAGCCATCATGGAGTTATGGCATGGGCCTACCAGCGCCTTCAAAGATCTGGCGCTGACCATCCTTCCTCATTTATTAACTGCCGCATATAAAAAGGACCAGCGGGAAGATACGGTAGCGATTCTCACCGCAACCAGCGGCGATACCGGAAAGGCAGCCCTCAGCGGATTTGCGGATGTCGAACATACAGACATCACCGTCTTTTATCCTTCCGAAGGTGTATCTGCAGTTCAGAAGCAGCAGATGGTCACAAGCAGCGGAGACAATGTCAGCGTAATCGCTGTCAAAGGTAACTTTGATGACTGCCAGCGCATGGTAAAAGAAGCCTGTTCCAGTCCAGAAGTGAAGCGTTCCTGCAACAATGTGACCATCAGTTCAGCGAACTCAATTAATATCGGCCGTCTGGTTCCGCAGGTAGTCTATTACTTCAGCACCTATGCGTCGCTTGTAAAGCAGGGAGAAATTAAAGAAGGCGAAGAAATCACCTTCGTCGTTCCAACCGGCAATTTCGGTGACATCTTTGCGGGATATCTGGCAAAGAAAGCAGGTCTTCCTGTCAAGCGCCTTGTGATTGCCAGTAACGACAATAACGTGCTGACCGATTTTATCCGCACTGGGACATATAACCGGAATCGCCCCTTCCATGAGACGATCTCCCCCAGTATGGATATTCTGATTTCCAGTAATCTTGAACGCCTGCTGTATTTCGCTTCCAATGGCGATTGTGAGCTTGTCACATCATTGATGAAACAATTATCAGAGAATGGTCAATATACCATCCCTGCGGAAATGGCCGAAGTAATCACGTCAGAATTCTCTGCCTACTGGTGTGATCAGGATATGTGCCGCCAGGAAATCCGTGAACTCTTTGAACAGGAACATATTCTGATTGACCCGCATACCGCAGTTGCGGTATCCGCCCTCCATCAGTATCGGGCAGAAGGTCATAAGGAATATGCGGTTGCGTTATCTACCGCAAGCCCCTACAAATTCGCTCAGGATGTTCTTTCCGCAATCACAGCGAATGCCTCACAGGATCCCTTCGAAGCCATGAAGCAGTTGGAAGAACTCAGTGGTGTACCGATCCCGGCGGGCCTTGCGGATCTTGAATCTCTGCCAGTACGATTCAACACCACCATCGACAAGGAAGATGGAATTTCCTGGATTGCCGGAAAGATGGAGGAGCTCTCCCATGATTAAACTCCGTGTTCCTGCCACATCAGCTAATCTTGGACCGGGGTTTGACTGTCTGGGTATCGCGCTTGGGGTATACAACACCTTTGAAGTAGAACCGGACGAAACGCTCCTTCTGGAAGGTGTGGAAGAACACGACAATGGAGAAGACAACCTGTTTGTAAAGGCCTTTCGTCAAGCGGGAGGCACAGGAAACCTTCATGTGAAGTTTGAGTTCAATATCCCCAATTCAAGAGGACTTGGAAGCAGTGCTTCCCTTTATACCGGCGGTGCTCTTGCGGCAATGTTAATGAATCAGGCAGTTGATATTCCTGCCCTGTTTCAGATCGTCAGTGATCTTGAGGGGCATCCCGATAATGCGGCCCCTTCTGTCTTTGGCGGAATGCGCGCCAGTATGAAAGGGTCTTCCGGCTGGATCTCCCGTCCACTCCCGGTCAGTGATCTGTTGCGGTTTACCGTTATGATTCCTGATTATCAGGTACACACCGAGGATGCCCGGGCTATTCTGCCGGATACCTATCCCAGCACGATTGCGACTTCAAATACGGGAAAAGGAATTCTCCTCTGTCAGGCGCTTCAATATGGCGATATCGCATTACTGAAGGAAGCCGCAACAGACCAGATTCATGAGCCCTATCGCAGAACTCTGATTCCCAATTATGAGCTTGTCCGGGAAATCGCTGAAGGCGATACCGGAGGTGTGCTGGTGATCAGCGGCAGTGGGTCTACCCTTCTGTTGATCAGTGACCGCCCGCTCAGTGATCGAGCCGCATTGAATATCATGACACTGCCAGAACACTGGGCAGTGCAGGAACTGCCGGTATGCGGAGGTCCTGAACTTCTGGAGAATGGGTTATGGCAGGAAATTATCTGATCGTACACAAGAAAATACTTCCGGACTATCTGGAAAAGGTCATTCAGGCAAGGGAACTGCTGGCCAGCCATGAGGCTGCGACCGTAACAGAAGCGGTCAAAACCGCCGGCATTTCTCGGAATACCTTCTATAAATATAAAGATTATGTCTTTCGCATGCAGGAAAGTTCAGAAATTCGTCGTGCCAGCATTTCCGTCAATCTGAAAGATCGTCCCGGAAGTCTTGGCGAAATGATCCGTTGCCTGTCTGATGTGGATGCCAGTATCATGACAATCTCACAATCTGTTCCGGTCGCAGGAAAGGCCGCAGTTGTCATAACCATCCGCACCACCGGAATGAAAACAACGCTGGACGAGCTTCTTACCATTCTGAAGGAGCTTCCCGATGTGTCTTCCGTACATCTTAATTCAATGGACTGACACTTCGTGATAGTATATTCACCAGGGAGACTTAAGATTCATGAAACCTAAAAACAAACGATTTCTTTCCGGAGTGATGATTGCGGGAGATATCATGATGATACTCATGGCTCTGATTCTTGTGTTTGATGAAGAGTATCTGATGTTCGGATTATTGATGTTGGTATTCCTTGCGATAGATATCTATCTGACAATCGACTATATCCGTGCCCTGGCGCACCGGGAGAAAGTCGAAAAGAGTCTTCGGGATGACAATGAAAAGGCAAGGCAGATTCACCGTCAATGGAGTAATATGAATCTTCGCCCAAAACGAACCTCACAACCTGTGCAGAAGGAAGAGGAAGAAGACCTTTCAGACATTTTAAGCAGAGAGGATTCTCCCCGCCAGCAGACATACAGAAACTAAGCGTTTCCACCCGGCAATTCGTTGTCGGGTTTTATTTCGCTTGAAACAGATCTGAATCCCATGCATGCATAGTGATGCCATATGTTTTGAAATCGCAGGTATTCACTGACTGAACACCAGCTGTGGTGTCGTTGACCTCCAAGAGCAATCATGGTATCATCCTTCCGAAAATCAATCTCCGCAATTGCGGAGACCTGCAGGGGCTTCCCTGCATACAGGATAAGATGGAGGATGATGGAATGAATATTGTCTGTCTGGATCTCGAAGGAGTATTAGTGCCGGAAATCTGGATCGCCTTTTCTGAAGCGTCAGGGATTCCTGAGCTGAGACGAACCACCCGGGATGAACCGGATTATAACAAGCTGATGAATTTCCGCCTCGGGATCATGAAGGAACGTGGTCTTGGGCTGAAGGAGATTCAGGAAACCATTGCGAAGATCGATCCCCTGCCTGGCGCAAAAGAGTTTCTCGATACGCTTCGGGCAGAAACACAGGTATTGATTCTCAGTGATACCTTCACACAATTCGCATCCCCATTGATGCGTAAACTGGGCTGGCCAGCCTTATTCTGTAATGAACTGGAAGTCGCGGAAAACGGTGAAGTGACTGGATTCCGGATGCGTTGTGATCAGAGTAAATTGACAACCGTAAAGGCACTGCAGTCCATCGGATTTGAAACAATCGCGGCCGGTGACAGCTTCAATGATCTGGCTATGATTCAGGCCAGCAAGGCTGGATTCCTGTTCCGCTCTACGGAGCAGATCCAGAAAGATCATCCGGAACTCCCCGCTTTTGAACGCTATGACGATCTGCTCAATGCGATTCGCAGTGTGCTGTAATAACGAGAAGGAGAATTAACTATGGTAATTATTGAAATGGATAACGGTCGTGTAATTAAGATTGAACTCGACCATGAAGCTGCGCCGATTACCGCCGCAAACTTCGAAAAACTTGTAAAGGAAGGCTTTTATGACGGTCTTACCTTCCATCGCATCATCTCTGGATTTATGATCCAGGGCGGTGATCCGTTAGGAAACGGAACCGGCGGCAGTAAGGAAACGATCAAAGGTGAGTTCGCATCCAATGGCATCGCTAACCCGATCAAACATGTACGCGGAGTCATTTCCATGGCACGGGCTATGGATCCTGACAGCGCGAGCAGCCAGTTCTTCATTATGCATGCGGATGCGCCGTATCTTGATGGAAATTACGCGGCATTCGGACATGTAGTAGAAGGTTTGGAGGCAGTTGATGAGATCGCATCAGTGCGTACTGGATTCCAGGATCGCCCGGTTACTCCGGTTGTCATGAAGCGCGTCTATATTGAAGATTAAGATTATCGGATTCCCTGCCTCAGGCAGGGATTTTTTGTTATACTAGGTGCACGTAGAGGCAACCATGAAAAAGCGTGTATTCAGTATTCTGAGTCTGTTAATCGGATTGATCGAAGCAATTATCCCATGCATGTTAGGGGCAGTAACGCTTGGGGCCTTTCTTTATTTCCTGATTTCGCATACCGATTCCGGAATCCTGTCAGACTTCATCACAATGGAGAAAGAAGTTTGGCAATACGTTCTGGAATATATCGGTAATATCCTTCTCTCGATCGCAATATTTGGCGCAGGTCTTGGAATATTCGCTTCCATGCGAAAGGAACCCGGTTTCGAATCATTTGCGGGGCTGCTTGTCTGTGTTGTAATGGCGGGATACTTCCTGATTCATTAGTAGTTCAGCCGCATGAAGATGCGCTAGAACCGAAACCATAAGGTAGGCGATTGACTTGATGCCAACCGCCCCTGACAGATCGTGCGTGCGCTGCTAACGCACACGGCTTTCCGTCTCTTTATGCAACTTACTGTACCACCAGATGATCATCTGGCATACGCAAACTCGAAGAAACGATTAGTACGTTCGTCATTCCTGAACTTTCGTTTCTTTTTCGCCTTCTACTGAACCGAATACTGCTCGAGTGTGATATCCTCCTGTCTGATCTTCTCAGTCATGTAATCGCCACTGACAAGCTTCATGATAAGCAGAAAGAAGTCATTGGAATATTTAACGGTAAGCATATGCCCATCTTTGACTTTCGCATGGCGTTTACCTCTGTTCCCAAAGTTCACTCTAAGCCTTTGCCTTACATATCCATCCAGCCTGCTATAACTCTTGTATCCACAGAAACTTCTAAAGTAGAGGCATAAGAATAGTGCATAACCCGCAGTTCTTCACTCACAGCTCCGCTGATGCACGGATTATAACTGATATATTTGGAAATACGACCGTATTTCTCCGGATGAGGACCGGCGAAACACCTTGGTATTCCGGCAGATGTGCTCCAAACCGGGATGGATGCCCTCACCTCCGATCAGGAGTTCTCTGAATATATTACTATGAGGTAAGCTAACGTAGTAAAACGGTGATACTGAACAACCAGAAAGGAAATGGAAATGGAAAAAACAAGTGCTATTGGTAAAGTGGTAAGAATTATCAGCGACAAACGCTTGATAATAGATGTTGGAGAAGACGAACTTACAATTGGTGACAAAGTAGTAATCTTCACCGAGAGCGACGAAATAACCGATACTGAAGGTAATTCCCTCGGACGGTATGAGTACGTCAAAGATACTTTGGACGTCATTGAAACCAGTGATATGTACTCTGTCTGCGCAAAGCTTGAAGTTGTTGAAACATCTAGCCTCGGAGTCGTCGCGACGATGTTCAATAAAACCAGAACTATTGAAGCTAATCTTAAAGTGAACGAAAAAGATATCAAGCCTTTAGCCAATGAGAGCGATCCTACTATCCGCGTTGGGGATTTAGTGCGAATGCGTTGAACAATGTTTTAATTTCGGTTATATTTAGAGGGAACAGAAAGGCTACATTCGATGTGGCTAGATAAGGCTCCCTCTATGAGGGGGCTTTATTGTATGACAAATGAATTTGATAAACCGTTTCGAACGTACGAAGAACTACTAAGCATTCTTGAAAGCAGAAATGTAGTTATTGAAGACAGAACTGATGCCATAAAAGTATTGTCCGATTATTCATACTATTATTTAATCAATGGCTTTAAGTCTTTTTTTAAAACTTCTGATGACGATGTTTTTGATGAACCTGTCAAATTCAATGATTTTATAACAATGTTTCTAATTGAAAACGAATTTAACAGCATCATTCTCAAATACACACTGATCATTGAACGCAGCTTGAAATCTAAGGTTTCTTACAGAATTTCTGACAAATATGGCGTTTATACCGATTATGATTCTGACGATATTCGGAATAATCGCTCTGATTATTTCTTCCGTGGTAACTATTACAGCGGCCCAAAGAGAGACAATGTCCTGAAACGAATAAAAGGAAAAATCAAAAAGAATATTAAAGGCAAAAAGACTCTGAGTGTTTCCCATTATGTTGAAAATCACAATCATCTTCCTCTGTGGATCGCGATCAATTGTCTACCGTTAGGCGATGTGATAGTGCTGTATAAAATATTGAAGCAACCTGATAAAACCTATGTTGCAGAAAACATTATTCATTCCAGCGCATTAGATATTGAGCAAAAGAAGGAGTTTCTGTCCCAAGGGCTCGAGTTACTACAGGGGTACAGGAACAAAATAGCGCACGGAGAACGAGTTTATAGTTCTAACCTGCATGAAAAACTACCTAAGAAACTTGTTGTTGCAGTTACGGGCAGCGCAATTTCCAACTCCGATTATCTTAAGGGATTTGGAAAAAATGACATGTTCGCAGTCATGATTGCCATCACAGTATTAACAAGGGACTTAACCAGAGAGCTCTTCTTAAATGAAATCTCCTATACATTAGATGTTTCTGAGAAACTCTATATTTCCGGAAAACCGGTATTAGACTATCTTGGTCTACCTAAAAACTTAATGGAATTATTGTCAAACATAAAATAATCCTCAGCAGTTGCAGTTACTGAGGATTGGCGAACTATTAACGATTCGACGCGTCTTTTAGTTTGCCTTCAATTCTAGCATGTTTATTTGTCAGAATAGGAGGCACGTATGAAAGAGAAATTTTAGGCTATTCAAAACGTTTCCCATCCCGACATCGTATGACCTTTTCTTCCAGCATCTCCTCTCTGGAAAAAACAAGAAGATCATTATCCAAAAGAATGTCCATAATGGCATTCTCAGCTGAACCTTCATATACATGCCTTATATTTCGCTAATTCCATAGGGCCTTTTACTTAGGCGCTGCAATCATACTTTTCTTCAGCCGCATATGCGCTTCATACATAGGAGTTGTCCCTTCCAGGAATCCACTCTGATATGCATCGCTCTTCTTAATATCATTTCTTTTCAGAATTGCACTCAGGTTTTCAACTGTAATCCCGTTTCTGTTCCTGACTATAAAAATACTGTCATTTCTGTCATATTCATCCAATAGTTCAGGATAGTGTGTTGAAAAAAACAAGATGCCACCATTCTTATTTAACTTGCTATCCATAAAGAAACGCATCAATGTCGTTACAATTTCTTTATTAAAGTGGTTCTCTATCTCATCAACAACAATGTAGCCACCTTTTTTTAACACTTCTTGTGCCAGTGTAAATGTGATCATGCCCTTCACAGTACCGGAAGATAAATAATTATTAAGCTGAATCGGATTGTTCATCACAATTTCTTCTTTTCCCCTGAACTTCAGGCGAATGATAACTTTTTGATCCACTTCTTCAAACTGTAGACTTTCAATCGTTGGATCCAAATAGGTAATAACCTCTGCTGGTATATTGTCAGAAAAAGGGAGTACATTAATATTAGTGAATTGCAGTAAATTAACCACTTTCATGTTCTCCTTGGACTTCTTATTGTGAGCGATCATAATACTCACATCATCAGACAGGAAATCTTCCTGCCCACTTCTGAACATAACTGGCTCTTTCCCATCAAAATCAAGAAGAGACTTACGAGTAGTTACCTCCTCAGCAAGCTTTGACCATAACTTTTCAGACAGAATTCTATATGTAATTCCCTCTGCCTTTGTTTGCCTTGATGTTATTGTTGTTTCAAGATGACATATTTCTTTCTTTGACTCTGAGTAGAAGAAGATATTTAAAACTGCTTTCTGAGAATTTCCCAAGATATCCTTAGATTCAATGTGGTTGATTGGCTCGTTGTTAAGTATCCCAAGCGACAGAAGTATTACCTTTAGTACAGATGTCTTTCCTGAAGCGTTGATTCCTATAAAGCCATTCGCAGGGTTTAAATAGATATTTGAAAATAAGGGATAAAGGATATCTTTCTGATCCTCTGATACTCTCTGCTGTGCATAAAAGCATATATCAAACTTTTCTTTAAAAAGCGGTAACCCGTCCGCTGTGATTCTAAGAAGTTTCATATCAACTGCCCTCCAAATTTAAAAACGGATTTTACGTTAATAAATTGCTATTCAAAGATAATATATCGCATTTTTTAAATTTATCAACGGATTTTCCGTTTTTAATTATATCTACCTGTAGAGAGATGTTGGGCACTTATGAATAATCATTGGTAGAGAATCTTCTTTTTTAGCAAAATCGCTGGAACGGGCATAGTTATGCGCTTTACGGTGTTTTGCCTGTCTAGCGCACCGGATGATTAAAAGTTCAGAAAGAAGCAGATATTATTCTTCTGAGGACAGATTACGAAGGGGTGACTCACCATAGTTTTTCTTATCGCTTTACTTTCTAACCATCTCAAGAATGTTGTCCTGACTGTATTCAGAGTACTTCTGGCAGATAATCCTTGCGGCTTCGGAATCATTCAGACCCAAAGATTTCAGCACATCATACATTGCCTGAATTGCTTCGATACGTTCTTTTTGCCGGCCTTCCTGCCTTAATTCATATTGGAACAATTCGTCGTATATCCGTATATCTCTGCCAGATCTGTTGCAAGCATCACTCTCTGACCTCTGATCATATAAATCTTTGCCTTCAGAGATTCTACTGTAATCTCTACAGGAACAAGTTCGTTAGATCTGTTCTCGCTCATGTATTTTCTCCTTTTATTGGCGTTGCGGTTATCATCACCGTTCAAGGTCAAAATTTTTGACCTTGAAAATCACACATGCCATTTTATTGTCATCCAATAACAACTTGTGACAACGCTATGGACACAAATCATTCTTCCCTCTTCTCATACACATGCGTCACATCGTACCCCAGTGCCTCTACTAATTTGAGGGATTTGATACAAACACACTTTCCCCAAAATTTTGAACCCCCTGGGCTGGGGTGTTTATACATGGTAACGGTTGTGAACCATGGCAGTAAGGCTAATCATAGCAATAGTTGAGCCCATAGAGCGCCTCCTCGACAAACTCCGAATTTGTCACTCGTCTATCTTTTCATATGTAAGGCGCACATTATAGCCAAAGCTTTGCAGCATCACATTATATTGTTTTCAACCGGTTCAGTAACTCGTTTACCAATTCAGGCTCGTCCATCAACGAAATAGCAAAACACTTCTTCCCGGCATCTTTGATCGATGCGCCGATGTGATATGCAACAGTTCCATCCAGAATCAGAAATCTGTCATGGAAAACTTGCGTCTTCTTCACTGCCAGGGTCGGATACTGGGCATTAAAATTCGCTGCATCCGAATTAGTCAGTCTGGCACTCGCATAGGTGTAAATCTTCACATCAACGCCATCATTCTTTTTCGCAATAAGATTCAGCGTATCAACATCCACATATCCGTCTATTAGAATAATCTCCTTCTGAGCCTTCTGAATGATGGAGGTGATTAAACTAAAAGCATCATATATCTGGCCATCAAAGAATAATTTCTGGTCAGACTCTGCATGGTCCTCAATATACTGAAATACTTTATCAAACCGCTCATCCGTGCTTTTCTGGTATTCAAGCTGCTTAATCTCCAAATCATCTATGCGAGTGAACCCTCCCCGCCTTACGCTTACGCGATGAAGTGCGGGGCTTCCAACATATGCAAAGCATACATACTCCCTTTAGGGGAGTGGACTGCCTTTCCTCTGTGCAGACAAAACTCAGTAACTGTATGCTCACGCATACAGCACCGCATTAAGTCTAAAGAGAGAGGATAAGGTGCAGGTGGTTCTCTTAGCACACTCCGGAACTTTCGCCAGGGTGGCTAACCTTGCCGTCTCCGACAAGGATTTAAGTATCTCGCGCACAAAGTAGCGCGCGGCGATGTTGTAGCTTGCGTTCAGATCGCAGTTGTAGATCTTTCCATTCTTGAA
>JAFUGM010000053.1 GCA_017469355.1 Solobacterium sp.
ATCACCTTTCAGGTAGATGACTCGAAATGAGTTATATGTCTCGCTATAATGCTTGTAAGAAACGGATAAGAACATTATGAAACCAAAGAAAGCTGAAGTGATTGGCAGAAATATTACAGAAGACGGAAAGACCCAGGTAGTCATCTCCATCTCTGCCGAGTATCTGGAAGAGATGCTGGAACAGATTTCTCTGTTTCTTATGACGGAACAGAACCTCAGTGCGGATGAAGTACGGGAGGCGTTTCAGGTTGTTTCACAATACGGAGAATTTCCCGAAGAAATGCTGGAAGAAGCGATTCGCAATGCGGAACAGCAGGCAGATGAACCGGTATCGGAGCAGTTGAGTTAATCATGGGCAGATTTGAAGGAAACGTGGTGGTAATCACCGGTGGTGCCCATGGGATTGGACAATGCACTGCGGAATCCTTCCGTAAGGAAGGGGCAGTTGTCTATGTCATTGATCGCGCCGAAGGGGATCATTATGTCGGTGATATTTCAAAGAAGGAAGTTCTGGAAGCTTTTGTGGAATATGTCATTCAGGAAGCAGGCCACATTGATATTCTTGTGAATAATGCATTACCGCTGATGAAGGGTATCAATGAATGTTCTTATGAAGAATTTGAATATGCGCTGTCGGTTGGGGTGACGGCGCCTTTCTATCTTTCAAAACTGTTTCTTCCTTATTTCCGTAAGGGAGGGTCAATTGTGAATATCTCTTCTTCAAGAGACCGCATGTCACAGCCTCAGACCGAAAGCTATACTGCCGCAAAGGGCGGTATAGCCGCATTAACACATGCGCTGGCAGTCAGTTGTGCAGGAACAATTCGGGTGAATTCGATCTCTCCTGGCTGGATTGAAACCTATGGCAGAACCTATGAAGGGGCAGACTGTTCTCAACATCCTGCAGGAAGAGTAGGAAAACCGGAAGATATCGCATCCATGATTCTGTTTCTCTGTTCCGAAGAAGCAGGATTTATTACTGGAGAAAACATCTGTATTGACGGCGGTATGACAAAACAGATGATCTACCATGCGGATCATGGCTGGACGTATGAACCGGAGAAGTGAAACTATATCATTTATCAATTGAGAAATTGACGGAGGCAATTGTCTGGCGCTAAAGCAGTTTCAGTAATCATACACACGAAAAGCAGTTGTGTGTATGATTACTGAAATACGGACCTTCAAACCACGTGGAGACTGATTTATTAAATGGCATGCATTGAAGATTAAACAATGATGCAGGTTCTATACAAGGACAGAACCCGCATCATTTCTTATCAGCATCACCATAATAATCTGCGTACATCACTGTGAAGGAATAACTGAATGTTATCCTGCTTCTTTAACACTGGAAGCCGGTTTGTTTTAACCAGGGTATTCACATATTGTCTGGAACACTGCAGTATTGTGCAGACATCATGTGTGGTCAGGACACTCTGTTCGTAATACTGTTTCAAATCCTGTGCGTCAGGCTGATAGTCAATCGTATTCCGAAATAATTCATCCTTCATGATATGGTGTGTTTCGTTGAAGCTGATACCATACCCACCAGGCAACACATCAACCTGTTGTAATGAGCCAGACTGGATCAGAGACTGCAGGTGTGGAGTGCTATGGGCAAGTTGATCCAGCGATATATATCGCAATTGCGCATTTGCGCATTCAATCATCAGTACACCGTTCCTTAAAAGAACCGCTTCATTGAGGTTGGTGTTCTGACGTTCCAGAAGCCAGGGTTTACTCTGTCGTTCAGGGAGAAGGGCGCAGTCATCCTGTGCGCATCGTCCTTTAGATAACTCCAATAAGCGACAGGTATCATATTCCTTCAGGTGATATCGGTTCAGAATGGAAGAAAGATTTTGACGATCATGAGGAATGATTCGCGATTCAACGAACCGTTTGCTCCAGGAAGGATCTACCGTAAACATCTGTTTCCTGTAAAAGGAAGAAAGAATCAGGGGAAGCTGATCTTCATCAGCTTCGTGATTGATTTCAATGATATAAGTGTCACTCTTTTCGAAGTACAGCAGCACTGCCAGATCCGACGTTCTACTTGTTTCATTAATGAGTTCGAAACGCTTCATAATACTCCCATCGCTTCCAGATAATCTCCCAGATCTTAGCTTTGTAAGATGCGGGTAAGCAGTCTTCCAGATCGTTGAATATGTAATCCTGATCACGTTGATCAAGACGGCGGAACACTGGCAGTCGATCGTTTGGAATCAATTCAAGGTTATGAAATAAGGAGCGGCTTCCGACAAAACTTTGAACCGGCAGATCTGCCATCGCATCAAACACCTCCACTTCCTGCTCACTGTGACAGCTGTAAATCAGAGAAAGGCCATGATCGAACAGCGGAGCAGGAATCATATCGTGATTCTTATGTTTGATGAGCTCTATGTTTGCGCCATGGCGGTCACGATTGATAATCAGAAAATCCACAACAATCATCTGATAGAAACGATCTGCCCATCCCATTCGGTCGGAGAATTCAAGTATGGATTCACCAGGCCGTTTCTCCAGGTCATACTCATCTACTAATGTGATCTTACGATCGCCTTTCTCTTTGAAATCGAGGGATGAACAAAGGTAGGTATCGTAAATACGGTCATCAATGAGCACATCCGCATGGAGCAGCTGATATTGAAGGTGTACGACACCAAGAATGTTAAGCAATCGGCTGACGATAAGCTCATTGATACTTTCCATTCCGGTAATGCCGGAGATTGGATCATAGCTGGATAGCTTATAGTAAGTTTTCTTTCCGCGGTTGACTTCGAATGCTTTCAAAAGAGATCCTGCAGTACCGGAGGATTCTCTGCTTGTGTTCCATTGTAGATAAGTGAGGTCGAGTTTCTGTTTTGTGAAATCATATACTGGCATAGATAAATTATAGAAAAATAATTGACGCACGACAACTAAATTAGTTTACGAATGTAAATTAAAAACGCTTTCCTTTTGGTCATTTCAAAATTCTCTTAGTCATTTTCGAAAAAATGACTAAGAGATCATTGAAGTGATTTTACGAATTAATACAGTTTTCCACTTTGGATGCAAGTTTGGAGAGATAATCAAATTGAAAGAAAACAGTAGGCAGTTTTTGCGGACGTATTATTCAAATCGAGAGCATAAAAAAACACCACCTACGAGGCATTCGCCCTTTCAGTGATTCGTTATAAATATAACTAACTGTGCGTGAAAGTCAAGATTATGTGTGTAACAAGATGGAGGATACAAAGCTTAAGTGCATTAGCGAATATGTTAGCGAGAGCATAAATCCAATGAGGACCCCAGACACAAGAATCGAGATGTACAGTACAGTGTACCTGTTTATGAGACAGCGATTGTGTAATCTGAATTATAACCGTATGGAATTCCAGACGGTTAAAAGTAAAGCGGAAAGACTGATGACACTGTCTCAATGGATAGAGCGTATGAATATAAATACAGTAGTTTGATTGCTGACTTTTAATGTGGTGGTTCCGCTTTGATATTTGCATTGTGATGAATCAATAAAAATCTTCGACAGTTGGCATGAAGTAGAATTGCTTAATACCGCATGATCAAGCGGAATATTGATATTTTTGATACTCCGAAGTTTGTAGTATGGAAATGATGCTTCCCTGCCAAAATCGAGAGATACGGTAGGTAACGGAATTCCTATGGAAGACATTAATCTGTACACTGAATCCTCAGGTTTTTGAAATACCCATCCGTTCCTATATCCACATAGAGACCAACACTTCCCTGCGCATCCGGCCCGTGTTTTAAGCCCTGTACTTCAAGAACGTGGTTACCATCCACGAAGAAGGAAGCGTGATCGTCTTCAATGACGGCTTTGATATGACTCCATTCATTCAGCACAATGGTAGAGACTTCATTTTCATATGTTTCGATTCCAAATTCTCGAAAATAAGAGAAGGTATAGCCAGGATAGGAGAAGTACTGGCAGCCGTGCTTCTTTCTTATGGGATCCGTGCAGTTAGCACCATTTGTTGGACGGATATAAAAGGATTCAAATTCACTGTCTGTTTCATTAGCGCGGAAAACAATTCCGATAAATCCCCGGGCGTAGTCCGGCGCCTCCGGCAACAGGCATCCTTTCACATCAACTTCAATGATTCCATTATGGAAGGACAGCCCATCTGCCTTTGCGTAGGTATTTTCATCCGGGAGTTCTTTATCTGTCTTAATGACACGATAAGAACCATCTTCTTGTGCTGTGACTCGGGTGTGAACTGGAATGATGTGAAATTCAGACATGGTCTTGTTCATAGAATGGCCTCTTTCCTTTACAACGCGTTATTTATATGAAGTCCCGGTGCGGAAGTGCTTACCCGATCGGGAAGGAAGATAATCATGAATGTAATGTTCTACTGTGCGAAGATCAGCGGGAGTAAGATCTGAACTGATATACAGTATTTCCTTAGGGAAGTGATTCATCTGTTTCCCATACGCAGAATATAACGCATTTTTTGAAGTGCAGAGAATCAGATCAACAGCTTCGATCTGTTCTTTGCGCTTGATGTAATAAAGCGGTTTTGTGTCGATCCAGTTAATATAGTACGAAAAGTGCGTCATCAGCCGGTAACTCAGGTATTCCTGATAACCGGAGCGAAGCTCCGTGAGAATCAATGCACGGATCTTTTGGGCATTCCCATTTAACACAATGGAAATCAGAGCGGTTAACTCCATGAGGTCTTCTTTTGATAGCCGGGGACGGGAGTGAGCTTCAAGTGTCTCCTGAAACAGATTCGCTAATGCGTAGGCGAAGGGATGATCCGAGAGGCGGAAGAACCCGGGACCGGGAACGGCGATTCCTTCAAATCCTTTATAGGTAATCAGGCGGCTGAGGTAATCATGAAGGTCCCTGTAATCTCTTAGGGAGATTCCATATTGATGTAATGCTTTGGCATAGAACTCTTCCAACACCTGTTCATTGTCATCATTTCGTTTACGCAGTGTTTTTGACTGTTCAAATGATTTCAGTGTCTCAAGAAGAGATACATAATATCCCTGTTCGGCGGGGGAGAAATGAACATTCAGGCAGCGCTCTGCCTGGCGAATCCAATGGGGTTCCTCTGTAAGCTCTTGGCCAGTTAATTCATGCCCGTTCATTGTGCGAAATGCGCCAAATAGAAGATCAAGAGTAATAGTAAGAAGATCACGGTCATTGAGGAAAATTTCCAGCTCAGAAAACTCCCGAATCAGTAATTCATGAAGTGGAGTCGCAGTGGCACGGGCTTGAAAACAGTCCATGGCAGTGCGCTTCAGGAACGTACGTTCCAGGTCATAGTAAAGAAAGACAACGGAAGAAAATAGATGGCGTAGGTCACTTTCTTCTCCGATTAACAGAAACCCACCGGTTTTCACGGACTTTAATTCCACTCCTCCGGCTGCTTCAACAATCTCCCGGATATCCTTGAATACGGAAGAGATCGTTGCTTTAGAGACATAGAGACTGTCCGCAATCCATTGTGTGGTTGGACTGGGATGGTCATACTTCAATAAATGAAACAGGCAGTAGATTATTCGTTGATTATGAGTCATGGGAACAGGGGAAGATGTGTCCATTTCCCGAAACCATTGAAGAAAGGAGTCTTTGTCTTCAATCCAGTATCCTTTATGGGTATTGGAAGAAATATACAGTTTCTTTTCCGCAAGCAGATCATTCAGTTCCGCAATGTTCTTCTTTACAGATCTTGTGCTGATTCCAGTCTTTGCGGAAAGATCTTTACTGAGTAATGGCGTTCCTGCATCCATAAGAATGGAGATCAAGGTGTATTGGTGGGGACTGACGGGTAAATTCATAGGGTTCCTCTATTGTTCAATTTAGTTCACTTCTGACAGGCATAAACTCATGCCTGACTGGTTTTATTCTAGCTACAATGAGCGTGTAAACACAAGGGAATGAAGGATTTGAAAGACTGCAGCTGAAAATCAGAACAGTTCCCGACAAAGCAGAAAGGGAGACAGTATTATGGCTGATTACAAACAGATCGCATCTGACATTATTGAGCAGGTTGGCGGAAAAGCAAATATTCAGGGTGTTGTACACTGTGCTACAAGACTTCGCTTCACACTTGCGGACTATGACAAGATTGACGACAACGGCGTAAAGAAGATAAAAGGCGTTCTTGGAACACATTTACTGAAGGGACAGTACCAGGTCATCATCGGGCAGACCGTTCCGGATGTATATCACGAAATCTGCGAACAGACCGGCTTAGCAGAAGCAGAGGCCATCGATGAAAATCTCGATGCGCCAGGTAATGAAAAGAAGAAGTTCAGTGCCGGTGAATTCTTCGCGGTAATCTCGGGTATCTTCGCACCGGTTGTCCCGGCATTTGCGGGGGCGGGTGTTCTGAAAGGTATTCTTACACTGCTCAGTAATTTTGGCTGGGTAGACAGCAGCACCGGAACCTATCTGATGTTGAATGCGGCGGCAGACGCACTGTTCTACTTCCTGCCGTTCATTCTCGCGTATACTTCGGCCCGTAAGTTCCGCACCAATGTGGTAATTGCGGAAATCATTGCCGGTATCTACATGTATCCTTCCGTCATTGGAGGAGCTGGAGAGCAGATTCGAATTCTCGGTATTCCAACCTACCTTGTAAAGTACAGTTCTACCGTACTTCCGGTTGTGCTGTCTGTCTGGGTGTTAAGTAAACTCTATCCATGGCTGGAAAAGCACGTCCCGAGTTACCTTCGTGTTGTACTGGTTCCTCTTTGCAGCATACTGGTGATGGCACCCCTCAGCTTAATTGTCATTGGCCCGTTAGGATATAACATTGGCCTTTATGTCGGTAAGTTCTTTGGATGGCTGTTCACTACTGCACCATGGCTTGGCGGATTCATTGATGGCTTCACAAGACCGTTAGTTGTCTTTACCGGTACCCATATGACACTCTCTGCTGTCATGATCAACAACATCGAAACACTTGGCTATGACATGCTTGGACCGGTTCATGCGGTCGCAACCATGGCGGCTGCCGGAATGTGCTTCGGTGCCTTCCTCAAGGCGAAGGATGCGGATAACAAGTCTTCCATCTTCTCGAGCTTCATCTCTGCCTTCATCGGTATTACCGAGCCTGCACTTTATGGCTGTGCCTTCCGTTTCAAGAAACCGTTATATGCGCTGATGATCGGCGGTGGTGTATCCGGCGCCTTCGTAGCTGCATTAGGTGCCAAGGCAATCAGCTTCGCAATGCCGTCCATTATCTCTCTGCCGGTATACAGCGGTTCGATTCCGGTAATGTTAATTGGCCTGTTGATTGCGTTCGTACTGACCACGTTCCTTACTTACCTGTTTGGGTTTGATGAAGGAATTGAAAAAGATGAGCGCGCTGTAGAAGCAGAAAAGAAAAACGTATTCTAAGGAGGAGCAGCACAATGAAAAACGGTTTCCCGGATACCTTCCTATGGGGTGGCGCAACAGCTGCCTCTCAGATGGAAGGAGCTTATAACGAAGACGGAAAAGGACTGGATACCCAGGACTGCAAGCCCCAGTACTTCAATCTGACAAGAGAAGAAAAGAATGACTGGAAATACAAACAGATGACCAGTGAAAAATATGAACTGGCCAAGACAGTAGAAGGAATTGCGAATTATCCATTCCGGTTTGGAAGTGATCAGTATCATCACTATAAAGAAGATATTGCGCTGTTTGCGGAGATGGGGATGAAAATCTACCGTCTCTCCATCAGCTGGGCACGGATCTTCCCTAATGGAGATGATGAAACTCCCAATGAAGCAGGACTTCAGTATTACAAGAACCTGTTTGAAGAATGCCATAAGTATGGAATCAAGGTGTTTGTGACGATTCTGCATTATGCAATTCCTGTGCATCTGGTCGATGCGTATGGCGGATGAAAAAACCGGAAAGTCATTGACTTCTATGTGAAGTATGCCAGAACACTGTTTGAAACGTTCAAGGATGATGTGGATTACTGGCTTCCGTTCAATGAAATCAATGCGGGACGATTCAATCCGTATAACGGAGTTGGTCTCATCAAAGATCGGGAAGAACATTATGATCAGGCAGTATATCAGGCCCTGCATCATCAGTTCATCGCCAATGCATTAACGGTAAAGCTTGCGCATGAGATTATCCCGGGATCCAAAGTTGGTTGTATGATTGCGAGATTCTGCCATTACGCAGCGACCTGTGATCCCAAGGACCAGATTACCCAGCTTCATGATGAGCAGTATACCAACTGGTTTTATACCGATGTCATGGCAAGAGGTGTCTATCCGTCTTATATGAATCGTTTCTTCCAGGAACACGATATTCATATCGTAAAGGAAGACGGAGATGACGAACTGTTAAGGGCTAATCCGGTAGACTTCGTGTCCTTCAGTTACTACTTCACTCAGGTCAGTACCGCAAGTGAAGACTGGGAAAAGACAGACGGTAATCTTGTGATCGCAAACAAGAACCCATATCTTGAGTCCAGTGAATGGGGTTGGCAGAAAGACCCGACGGGCCTTCGCATTACACTGAATCAGATTTATGACAGATATCAGAAACCGGTGTTTGTCGCGGAGAATGGATTAGGTGCTGTAGATACAGCAGAAGGGGATGAAGTTCATGACCCGTATCGTATCGACTACCTGATCAGTCATGTGAACGCGATGGAAGAAGCGATCAAGGATGGGGTAGATCTGTTTGGATATACCTGGTGGGGAATCATTGACCTTGTCAGCTGCGGCTCCATTGAGATGTCAAAGCGTTACGGCATGATTTACGTAGACGCGGATGATGAAGGTCACGGAACATTCCGCCGCCTGAAGAAAGACAGCTTCTATGCGTATCAGAAGATCATCCGGGATAACGGTGTTGCGTAAACTGAATCAAAACAATTCCTGCACAGAGGTGTGGGAATTTTTGTTTTCCGCTGTAATAACGTCGATGCCTTTATGGCAAACACAACATAATAGTTTCTGAAATTTTGGCACTGTCCAGAATATGGGACAGTGATCAGCGGATCTTCTGTGAAACTGAAGGTGCAGGAGGAAAAACCAATGACAGAACTTAAATTCAATGTGCTGAAACCAGAATGTGCGAAAAAGCTATATGACTATCAGATAAAACGATTGAATCGTATTTACTGGGAATTCATCGAAATGAATGAACGTGAGAAGCTTCATGAAAACACTCAGATCAATCATGGGTATCCGCAGAGAGCTTCATAATGACAGTAATCACATCTTTGATGATATGAACTTCACGAGCGGTATTCCATGAGGGCTGGCGCTCATTTTTTGAAAGAATACTCGAATTAACATTTCCTTAACAAAACGCAATCAAATCGAAAACATTGAGCCTTTATCTTAAAGCCATGAAAGTTACAGAAATGAAAGTGATGGAGGATTCAATGATGAATGAAAATAGAATGTATCTTGTGACTGGAGCAGCTGGATTCTTAGGAGGAACAATCTGCAGACAGCTGATTGAACGAGGAGATCATGTACGTGCGTTTGTTCTGCCGAAGGATCCGGCAATGAAGTTTGTGCCGAAGGAAGCGGAAATTGTGGAAGGCGATCTCACGGATATGGAATCGCTGGAACGGCTGTTTGATACACCGGAGGGAACCGAGACAATTGTGCTTCATATCGCGAGTATTGTTACAGTGAACCCGGACTATAATCCGAAGGTGATGGAAGTCAATGTCGGCGGCACAAAGAATATTGTCAGAATGTGCCTGAAACATCATGTGAAGAAACTGGTGTATTGCAGCAGCACAGGCGCAATTCCCGAACAGAAGAAAGGCACGCCGATCAGCGAGGTGAATCGCTTCGATGATATGTCTGTGGTCGGTTGTTACAGCCAATCCAAGGCTATGGCAACCCAGGTTGTACTGGATGCGTCAAAGTATGATGGATTGAATGTAAGTGTTGTTCATCCAAGCGGAATCATGGGACCGGAAGATTACGCAGTTGGAGAAACGACAAGTACGCTCATTAAGATTATCAACGGTGAGATGCCCGCAGGAATTGATGGTTCCTTCAATCTCTGTGATGTAAGAGACTTAGCCGCAGGCACGATTGCTGCAGCGGATCAGGGAAGAAATGGAGAATGTTATATTCTGGCCAACGAAGCGGTATCCTTTAAGGATTTTGCCGGGATGGTAATTGAAGAAAGCGGATGTAAGAAGATCGGTATGTTCCTTCCGTTATGGATGGCTGATATGATGGGACGTACCATGGAACGTAAAGCGAAGAGAACAGGACAAAAACCGCTGATGACAAGTTTTTCCGTATATAACCTTGCGAGAAATAACGAGTTTGACTCTTCTAAAGCAAAAGCAGAGCTTGGCTATACAACAAGATCGTATCGGGAAACCATTCGTGATGAAATCGCATGGCTGAAAGAAACAGGAAAGATTCAGAACCAGATGGACAAATCAACTGTCGCAACCATGAATTCTGCAATGAGTCATGCATGATCTTCTGATTTGGGGTGATTCATTCACTGTTTTGACAGAGTTAAAATAGTCCTATCGATGTAGATGAGGTGAATGCCATGTTTAAGGTTCTCGTAGTAGAAGACGATAAAGATCTGAACCGCTCGGTGTGTTCCTTTCTGACGCAGAACGGATATCATACAACCGGCTGTCTGAATGTGAATGACGCATATGATGCTATGTATGAAACGATGTTTGATCTGATTATTTCTGACATCATGATGCCGGACGTCGATGGCTATGAGTTTGCGAAAACCGTGCGAAACCTGAACAGTGAAATTCCAATTCTGTTCATGACTGCCAGGGATGATATTCATTCCATGCAGAAGAGCTATCAGCTTGGAATTGATGATTATATGACAAAACCGGTCAACTTTGAGGAGCTTCTGTTACGAATCGGAGCACTGCTGCGGCGGGCGAAGATTGCGACAAGCCGAAGGTTGGAAGTGGGCAGTTTCGTGATGGATGTGGATGAACATACAGCAGAGTTGAATGGGGAAGAAATCGCATTAACCATGCGGGAATTCGATATCCTTTATAAACTGCTTTCCTATCCGAAAAAGACCTTTTCCAGACAACAGCTGATGGATGAGTTCTGGGATGCGGATACCACATCCGGAACCCGTACGGTAGATGTGTATATGACAAAGCTTAGAGCGAAACTTGCGGACTGTGAGGACTTTGAAATTCATACCGTACATGGTCTGGGATACAAGGCGGTATTAAAATGAAGCGCTCAGTGAGCTCCTCCGGCAGCCGATTTCCTAAATCCATCTTCTGGATTGTACTGGCTGTATTACTGGTGACTTCCGGGATCAGTGTCGGAATCATTGTCGGGATGCAGGAAGCGGAATGGGCGCCGATTATTCAAACACATATTATGGTTTTCTATTGGATACTGGCTTCCTTTATCCTCACGCTGCTGATCCGGGCACGGATGAAAGTGACTTATGACCAGCCGTTACAGAAGATCTCTGACGCAACCAAGAGGGTTGCCAGTGGAGATTTCTCTGTGCGTATTGATCCAATTCATGAGGAAGGCAGCCAGGATTATCTGGATGTCATGATTCATGATCTTAATGCCATGATCGCAGAACTGGGAAGTATTGAGACATTGAAAACGGACTTTGTCTCCAATGTCTCCCATGAGATTAAAACGCCGATTTCCGTAATTCAGAATTATGCGCAGTTACTTCAATCTCCGGACTTAACAGAACAGGAACGCAACGACTACAGTCGCGCAATCTCTGATGCGGCAATGCGCTTGAGTTCATTGATCACAAACATCCTGCGTCTGAACCGTCTGGAAAACCAGAAACTGGCACCGAGTGCGGTGGAATTTGATTTGAGCAGTCAGCTTACGGAATGCCTTCTTGGTTATGAAAGCATCTGGGAAGAAAAGAACATTGAACTCAATCCGGAGATTGAAGACGATGTCAGGATCCGTTCCGATCCGGAACTGCTGACCATTGTGTGGAATAACCTTCTTTCCAACGCCTTCAAATTCACCGAGGAAGGAGGCACCGTTTCCATCTCATTGAAAGAAGATGGAGATACCGCTGTGATTAAAATCCGGGATTCCGGTTGCGGTATGAGCACAGAGACCGTGAAACATATCTTTGATAAGTTTTACCAGGGTGACACCTCTCGTGCTACACAGGGAAACGGATTAGGGCTCGCCCTTGTGAAGCGTATCATTGATATCGTAGGAGGAACGGTTCAGGTGGAAAGTACTCCTGGTGAAGGAAGTGAATTTACAGTGCGGTTGAATGTAAACAATTGATCACTGACAACCAATACAACCATTTATACTTCAATGACTCCGGAACGGATAATGTTCTGGAGTTTTGTTAAAGAAGGCATTAAAGAATTATAGGCTCTTCCGATAAATCTGGAAGGAGTAAATGATCGGGAATACAGCTGTCACAACAATCGCGATGATCATAGACTTGACTGCGATGTCTTCAGGCAGAAAGATGCCAAAAAGAATAACGAATCCGCACATCAGATAGAGATATCCCGCAAGGCGATGGGTGCGGTTCCAGTTTTCTGCGTCATGAATTGTCCAGGGGATTTTGATTCCAACCGTGGTATTCTGGCGTACCTTTGGCATATAGTTGCCAAAGAAGATAAAGAGGATACCCATCATGACTCGAACCAGAAGATTGATATCCGGTCCGACATGGAACACAAACCCATAAATACCTGCAAATACAATGAGGGTTGTGATTGGCACAATCCATAGAATTGCCCGATAGATTCGATTACTGACACCTTCCTCTTTGGGGTCATATGCGGTCCCAACAGCACATAATAACTGGACACCTACCATCATTAAAGGAAAGCCGAAGACAATAAATCCTTTTCCGGAATATCCATCCACAGCACCACTGAAGTTGAAATGGGAAGGGATCTGATCTGGAAGTGCATTCCAGAGAAGTATTCCCGCAATCATGGGTATGAAACACAGCAGGGTAGTAAAGATTACCGTAATACGTTCAGTTTTCAGTTTGTTCATAGGAAGGAACTCCTTTCAGGTCACTCAGCCAGACCATCAGATCTTCCAACACGGAAGTATTCAGTTCGTAATAAATAAATGTGCCTTCGCGGGATTCAAATACGAGTTCCGCTTTTTTTAATACGCTCAGATGATAGGAAATGGTCGCGCCAGTCATCTCAAAGTTAGAGGCGATTTCTCCGGCAGACATCCGCCGCTGTTTCAGCAGCTGCAGTATTTCCCGCCTCACTGGATCTGATAACGCCTTGAATGTTTCCGCAAATCCCATAGGCACCTCCGTTCTTATTTAGAAAATTATCTAAATAAAGAATAAAGCATACAAAGAAGATGTCAATCGTTATTTAGAAAAAATTCTAAATAACGGCAATGATTCATCTGAGAGGAAGGAGTAGTTGTGGTTGATGGCTAACGTAGGAAAGGATCAATCAGAAAGCCATACAATCCTAACATTGCCTATGTCTTTTACCTTGCCGGATTCATTGAAAGCTGGGGACGTGGTGTTGAGAAAATCTGTAACGCTCTGAGAGTCGAGAACCTTCCGATGCCTGAATATACGGTGAATGCCGGAGATATTATGATCATGTTCACTGGACCGGAAGACCGTATTGTTCGGATGCCGGGACGGTTATCAGATAAGTTATCTGATAAGGTTAACGAAAAGGTGAATGAAGGGGTGAACGTTCACGTGAATGATCGCCAAAAAAGAATTGTTATCCTTTCTTGTTCAAGATCCGGGATATACAGTATCGCAATTATCGGAAATGATGAAAGAATAGGTTACAAATACCTTGTCCACGAGCATTACCAAACACGTAAGGATACCTTGAAGAAAGTGATTTCCAAACAAGATCCTTCTAAGTAATAGGGACCTATCATGCCAATAACGTGGGAACACTAGCTCATATAGACCATGGAGGTGTAACTAAATGATTCGGCTGTATTGGAAGAGTACTTATGAGTGATGCTCACGAAGGAAAGCTTCGAATTCTGCTGTTCTGGACCAATAGGTGATACCCCAGTTCTCAAAACTCCATTCTTCCATGTAGGCATTGCATTCGTAGTCCACATAGTAAATCAAGTCACCGTGAACTACGAAGTTCGTCGGGAAGTAATCAATATTTAATCCGGCGTCCTTTGCCTTAGCAGCCATTTCTTTGGCTTGCTCAATATAAACTGAAACAGGGTTATTTTCCTTTATCAACTCGAATACTGTATTACCTTCAATATATTCTTTGACAATATATTCATTTTCTATATCGATATCGATCATTTCAGGGATCCGTATTCCGGCATCCTTCAAGAGGTTGTAGTCATGTTGTTCTGCTTCAATCTTATTTCCAAAGGTATAGTAATCACATGGCTCGTGATGGATCTGTTTTATTACAACAGGCGCTCCATTATGGAATGCGAGATAGGAGTATCCGCCTTTTCCGTGACCGAGAAGTTTAGAGATGGAATAATGTTTGCCGTGAATGATTACAGTACGTTCCATGTTTCACCTCCAAATTGAATGGCTTTATAAAAAAGGTTTGAGAATTTTGAAGTCTGTTCAAACAGATCCTAACCAATAGATACACTCTGATTTGCATTTGAATCGGAGTTTTGTTATCTGTGTCATTTCATTTTATACCTGTCTGTAAACACATAGTACATTTACCAAAATTGACATAATAGAAGCAGTCTTATGTTGTCATAGTGGTATTGGAATCTGATCTGATTCAGCTAGCACATGTGCGGAAATGAGGTGCAGTCATCTCAATTCTTCGACAGCAGGACGAATGAGAAAACCCTGAAAACCTCTTAGTTAAGCGGAATACTGAAGTTTTGATTATCTTTTAACGATATTCCGAAGAAGTCCCCGTCTTCCTACGAAGTGTAAAGGCGGGGATGAATTCGAATGATCTGGTTGATGAATGGTGTTGACACTTACCATCAAGAAGGCATGGTTTTTATTGAAAGGGGACGGGGGTCGTGCTAGTATACTAAAGAAATCTTTAAATCGATACGAGATATCGGCAAGAATTCAGTGACTCACCTATATAAGATAAGGAACCCCGGAATCGGTGTACCTTTGAACAGGAAGAAATTGGAACCTTGCCGAAACGCAGGGTTTTTATTTCAGGAGGCACGTATGACACAGTACACACCGAACACTACCCCGAATTTGACACAAGGAGAACCTGAACTGGTTCGTCTTCCCGGTTTTTGCGATGTACATGTACATCTGCGAGAGCCGGGTTTTTCTTATAAGGAGACGATTCGCACCGGTTCACTTTCTGCCGCAAGAGGCGGGTATACCGCCGTCTGCCCGATGCCGAATCTCAATCCGGTACCGGACAGCCTGGAACACCTGAAGGAAGAACAGGACATCATTGATCGGGATGCGGTGATTCACGTATACCCTTATGCCGCTATAACCGTCAATGAAATGGGAGAGGAACTGGTTCCGATGGAAGAACTCGCAGATCAGGTCATTGCGTTCTCGGATGACGGGCGTGGGGTTCAGTCAGAAGACATGATGAAGGAAGCCATGAGGCGTGCTAAGGCATTAAATAAACTGATCGTTGCCCATTGTGAAGATAACCGGCTGTTAACTGGCGGATATATTCATGAAGGAGAATATGCGAGAGTTCATGGTCATAAGGGAATCTGCTCGAAAAGTGAGTGGGGCCAGATTGAACGGGATCTGAACCTCGCAAAGGAAACCGGAGCGGGATATCATATCTGCCACATTTCCTGTAAGGAAAGTGTGGAACTGATTCGTCAGGCAAAGCGTGACGGAGTGAATGTGACCTGTGAGACGGCACCACATTATCTCCTGCTTGATGAAACTGATCTTCAGGAAGAAGGGCGGTTCAAGATGAACCCGCCCTTACGTTCAAAGGAAGATCATGAGGCATTGTTGGAAGGGTTGATTGATGGAACGATTGATGCGATCGCTACCGACCATGCGCCTCACAGCGCAGAAGAAAAAGCGAAGGGCCTTGCAGGGAGCGCATTTGGAATTGTCGGTCTCGAAACCGCATTCCCTCTGCTGTATACGTATCTTGTACGACCGGGAATCATAACCATGGATTTGTTGCTGGATCGGCTGGTCAGGCGGCCTAGAGCTCGGTTTGGAATTCCCTTAGGAGAAGAAGATTATTCCCTCTGGGATCTGGAGAGTGAAACCGTGATTGACCCGAATGACTTCCTGTCGAAAGGGAAAGCTACCCCGTTTGCGGGATGGAAGGTTTATGGAACCTGCTATGAAACGGTAATAAACGGTAAGACCGTATATAAGAGATAAGGAGAACAGATTATGGCGAAACGTACTGACATTAAGAAGATTCTGATTATCGGATCCGGTCCAATTGTGATCGGACAGGCAGCGGAGTTTGACTATGCGGGAACGCAGGCGTGTCTGGCATTAAAAGAAGAAGGATATCAGGTCATCCTGTGTAACTCCAATCCCGCAACGATCATGACGGATACCTCCATCGCCGATAAGGTATACATGGAGCCGCTGACTCTGGAATATATCGCTAAGATTCTGAGATACGAGCGGCCGGATGCGATCGTTCCGGGCATTGGCGGACAGACTGGTTTGAATCTTGCGATGCAGCTGGAGAAGAAGGGCATTCTGAAGGAATGCGGCGTTGAACTTCTCGGCACCAGCAGCCGTAGTATTGAGCGGGCAGAAGACCGTGAACTGTTCAAGGAAATGTGTCAGTCCATTCATGAACCGGTCATTCCATCCAAAATTACCTATTCTTTAGAAGAAGCGAAGGCAGCCGCAGTGGAAATCGGTTATCCGGTTGTGCTTCGGCCGGCATTTACGCTCGGTGGTACGGGCGGAGGCTTTGCGAACAATGAAGAAGAACTGGAAGAGATCGGCATTAACGCATTCAAGCTTTCTCCCGTACATCAGGTACTGATTGAGAAGTCAGTCAAAGGCTATAAGGAAATTGAGTTTGAGGTCATGCGTGACTCTAATGACCATGCGATTACCATCTGCGGTATGGAGAATGTAGATCCGGTGGGCGTACATACAGGTGACAGTATTGTTGTGGCACCGATTCTTTCTCTGAATGATCATGATCTGAAGATGCTCAATGACAGTGCGATCCGGATTATTCGTGAACTTCAGATTGAGGGCGGATGTAATGTACAGTTCGCATTAAATCCAAATTCCAGTGAATACTATCTGATTGAAGTCAATCCCCGTGTATCCAGATCCTCCGCCCTTGCGTCTAAAGCCAGCGGCTATCCGATCGCACGGGTGACCGCAAAGATCGCGGTTGGAATGGCATTAGAAGACATTCCGGTTGCGGGTGGTACCGCAGCTATTGAACCGAGTCTTGATTATCTTGTCGCAAAGTTCCCGCGCTTCCCGTTTGACAAGTTCCCGTTAGCACCGAATGTGCTTGGCACCCAGATGAAGGCAACCGGCGAAGTCATGGGAATTGGTTCCACATTGGAAGAGTGCTTCTTAAAGTCGGTGCGGTCGCTTGAAACCGGCGTATCCCACTTCCATCTTGCGTTATTTGATTCCTGGACAAAGGAACAGCTGGAAGACTACCTGAAAGAATTCCGTGCTGATGGTATCTTTGCGGTGGCGGAATTACTGCGCCGGGGAGTTTCTGTCGATGAGCTCTATCAGCTGACCATGATTACTCCGTTATTCTTAGAGTGCCTTAAGAATATCGTAGAGGAAGAACAGGTCATTCAGAGTCATCCGCAGGATGTGGACGTATTGCGTCATGCGAAAAAGACCGGGTTCTCCGATAAAACGATTGCCCGGTTATGGAATACCGATGAGACAGCGGTTTATCAGTTACGTAAAACGGAACACATTACCCCGGTGTTCCGTATGGTAGATACCCTGCATACCGGGAAATATATCGCCTATCTTTATTCCTCCTATACCGGGGAGAATCAGTCCCGCCTTACCGATCAGAAGAAGGTCATTGTGATCGGAGCTGGACCGATTCGAATCGGACAGGGTGTCGAGTTTGACTACTCTTCCGTTCATGCGGTACAGACCATTAAACGCAGTGGCTATGAAGCGATTATCATAAACAACAACCCGGAAACGGTTTCCACCGACTATACCACCGCGGATAAGCTGTACTTTGAACCACTGACGACAGAAGATGTCATGGAAATCATCGATTTTGAACAGCCCGAAGGTGTGATCGCTTCCCTTGGTGGTCAGACGGCGATCAACCTGGCCCAGCCGTTAATGGAGCGGGGCGTGAACCTGATCGGTACCGATTGTGAAGCGATTGAGCGGGCAGAGAACCGGGATCGCTTTGAAAAGATTCTCAAGGAACTCGGAATTCCTCAGCCAAGAGGGGAAGCTGTTACCGATATCGAAGAAGGTGTTCGGGTAGCGAAGGAAATCGGTTATCCCGTGCTGGTTCGTCCATCCTTTGTCTTAGGGGGCCGGGCAATGCAGATTGTGGCAGATGAAGAACATCTGCGCACCTATCTGCGTTCTGCGGTAGAAGTAGACGCAGATAAGCCGGTTCTGGTCGATCACTACATTCAGGGAAAGGAACTGGAAGTCGACGCGATCTGCGATGGCGTAGATGTATTCGTGCCGGGAATCATGGAGTTAGTCGAGCGTACCGGTATTCATTCCGGTGACTCCATCTCGGTATATCCAACCTTCAGCGTGTCTGATAAGGTAAAGGGAATTATTCTTCAATACGCAAAGAAGCTTGGTTTAGGCATTGGAATTGTCGGTCTCTATAACATTCAGTTCATCGTAGACCGTGAGGAGAATGTCTATATCATTGAAGTCAATCCCCGCTCTTCAAGAACGGTACCGTTCCTGTCCAAGTCCACGGGATATTCCCTGGCGGATATTGCGACAGAAGTCATTCTTGGAAAGAGTTTAAAGGAACAGGGAATCTTTACCCTGTATCCGGAAGAAAAGAAGCGTCACTATGTCAAAGTTCCAGTCTTCTCTTTCAATAAGATCAAGGGCTTAGATGCCTACCTTTCTCCGGAAATGAAATCCACGGGTGAAGCGATTGGCTATGATGACAAGCTGAACCGGGCGCTCTATAAGGCATTACAGGCGGCTGGAATGCGGCTTCAGAACTACGGAACCGTATTTGCGACCATTGCCGGAAAGGATAAGGAAGAAGCACTTCCTTTGATCCGTCGGTTCTATAACCTTGGCTTCAACATTGAAGCGACCCCAGGTACTGCATCTTACCTTAAAGATCATGACATCCGTACCCATGTGCTTCATAAGATCAATGAAGGAAGCGAAGATATTCCTGAAGCGATTCGTCAGGGTCACCTTGCGTATGTCATTAATACCCAGGATCCGGGAAATATGTCTGAGGCAAGTGATGGCGCAAAGATTCGCCGTCTTTCCACAGAAAACAATGTCACAATCTTTACCTCCCTTGATACGGTATCCGTACTGCTTGATGTACTGGAAGAGACCACATTGACGATCTCTACGATTGACGCATAACTCTTATGAAACAACGTAATCTTGTAATACAGTCAAACCGCCCGTTAACCGACAGTGTTTATGAACTGAAACTGTCAGGTGTAGAGGGAGAAGTGATTCTCCCTGGGCAGTTTGTCAATCTGAACCTGGAAGGGCACTTCCTTCGGCGGCCAATCTCGGTCTGTGATGTGCAGTCCGATATTCTGACTCTGGTATATCGGGCGGTTGGATCTGGGACTAACGCGTTATCTCACTATAAGGAAGGTGGTGTGTTGGATACATTGATTGGCCTTGGCAATGGCTATGATTTGTCAAAGGCAGGAGATGCGCCATTGTTAGTTGGAGGGGGCGTTGGAATTCCACCGCTCTATTACCTTGCGAAAACACTGCGCCGTACCCATGACAATGTCACGGTGATTCTTGGGTTCAATACGGCTTCAGAATGCTTTTATGAAGAAGAATTCAACGCCCTTGGTGTAACTGTGATTGTCACGACCGCAGATGGGTCTTATGGGATTCCAGGCTTTGTGACAGACGCATTGCCGGAACACTGTTCGTATTACTATGCCTGTGGGCCCTTACCGATGGAGAAGGCGTTATACCGCAGTCTGGCTTCTTCCGGAGAGTTCTCTCTGGAGGAGCGGATGGGATGTGGCTTTGGCGCATGTATGGGATGTTCGATTCCAACTGCTTCCGGAACCCGGCGGATCTGCAAGGAAGGGCCGGTATTTGCGAAGGAGGAACTGCTGTGGGACGACTGAATGTAACCCTTTGTGGAATCGAACTGGATAATCCGATCATTCCTGCCAGCGGAACCTTTGGATTTGGCTATGAGTTCGCCGATTACTATGACATTAATGTATTAGGAACCTTTTCCTTCAAGGGAACGACGAAAGAACCAAGATTTGGCAACCCAACGCCACGGATCGCGGAATGTGCATCCGGGATGTTAAACAGTGTCGGATTACAGAATCCGGGGGTTCATCAGGTGATGGAAGAAGAACTTCCAAAGCTGAAGCAGGTATTCCATAAGCCGGTGATGGCCAATATCAGCGGATTCTCAATTGAAGATTATGTGTATACTGCTTCTTTGCTTGATAAAGAAGAGCAGGTAGGCTGGCTGGAGATTAATATCAGTTGCCCTAATGTCCATGGGGGAGGAATGAGTTTTGGGACAGACCCTGCAGCGGCAGGCGCTGTGATACGTGCGGTAAAGGAAGTTACCACAAAACCGGTCATCGCAAAGCTCTCTCCCAATGTGACAGACATTGTGGAAATTGCCCGGGCATGTGAAGCAGCTGGGGCAGATGCGGTAAGCCTTATTAATACACTGCTTGGCATGCGGATTGATATCCGTACTGGCAAACCGATTCTGGCGAATGTGACTGGCGGGCTGTCTGGCCCGGCGGTATTCCCGGTTGCGGTGCGTATGGTATATCAGGTAGCGCA
>JAFUGM010000054.1 GCA_017469355.1 Solobacterium sp.
GAAGATGAGGGAGAAGAGCCGGTAGAAGAAGTTGAATCTGTTGTGGAAGAAGAAGCAGAAGAAGCCGTGGTTGAAGAAGATGAAACCGAAGTTGTCTTTGATACCTATGATCTCTCCTATTTTGTGGGACAGAAAGATTTGGTGTTGCCATATGCGTGGAAGAAGACCAGAGATGTAAAAGAACGGATTTCTCCATATGAAGCAGATTGGGATACCACAGATGCGGATGTTGTTGCGGTAGAAGATGGTCAGGTAACTGTGAATGGTGAGGGAGAAGCGATTCTTTCTACCGTGATTGAAGGAGCCGAACTCAGAATTCATGTAACTGTAACTGAGGATCCGGAACTGGATGGATTCAATACAGACGGTGCAGATTACGAAGTTCTTACCGCTAACGAAGATGTGCTTCGCATTCCGACCAATAAATGGCCGACCATCGTACCAGAGGATGAAGATGACACTGTTACAGTTACGAGAAACCGTATTGTGGAAGAAAGCGGAGCGTTCTACCTCATCACCGAGGATTTTGAAACAGACTGGGATGAGTTAGTGGGTAACATCGGTTCTTATCTTGGAGAAACCGATGAGGAAGACAATCACTATGTTGTCTTACTCCCGCTTCATGAAATGCTTGTAAACGAAGACTTCGAAGAGGATGGTACTGCGAAGGTTGAACTGCTGCCAGGGGATGTGTATCAGGCATCTGATACGGTATATGTACTGATCTCTGAACGTGATTCTGTGGTTCAGCCGGAAGTAGATTCAGAGGGCTGGTATGATCTCAAAGATCTGAATGACTATGATCCGGGTGCGGATACCGGTCCGGAAAGTGATGCGCCATTCTACTACGAAAGCAAATACAACCCATATCCTGGAACCATTTCCAGCAACTGTACCTTTGCGGTATGGGCAATTGCCAACCAGACATTAGGTGTACGGCTTCCCAATTGGGGAGATGCCGGGAACTGGTATCGCAGAGCTGGAATCTCCGGTTATGTGACTGGTGAAACACCTGCGGCGAATTCCATTATTGTCTGGGATCATCATGTGGGATATGTCACTGCAGTCAGTGAGGATGGAACGATGCTGTACATCCGTGAAGGGAATTTTGGAAAGAAATACCATGAAGGGTGGTGGCCCGTATCCAACAGCCGTAATGGCATGAAGCTGTATGGCTATGTATATCTGACCGATGATACCGGTGCAGCGACAGAAGTTCCTTCTGTGGTGGTGGAAGAAGGCTTCCATGGCAGCGAAGAAGAATTCCTGCGTATTCTTGGTGAACTTGGTCTTGAGGCTGGAGAGAGAACCGAAGCCTATGATGAAGATGTTCCTGCGGGTGATATTCTCTCCTATACACCAACTGGAGAAGTGATGAAGGGAAGCGTAGTGAACTATACGGTATCCCTTGGACAGGAAACACATGAGGAAACCATTGAGGTAACAAATTCCCTGCTGGGAATGAGCCGGCATGAAGTTCTTGTGTGGTTTGATAAATATGGGTTAACCGGGCACCCGATCACCGAAGAAGGAACTGAGGATTCAGAAGATGGAACCGTTAACTGGGTTCGTACTGGAAGTTATAGAAAAGGTGATCTTGTAGACTTCCGGCTGAAACATGAAGAGAAGCCTGTAGAATCGGATCAGGAAGAAGTGCCGTCAGAGCCAGAAGAACCTCAGCCGGTACCTACCGAAGCACCAGAATTCATTGAAGAACCTGTCATTCCTCAGGAAGAACCTGTGTATGAGGTGATTGAAGAAGAACCGGAATCTCCGATTGAAGAAGAGATTGTAACTGAAGAGATACCGGAACAGCCACAGGAAGAAGCTCCTGTTATGGAAGAAGAGCCGATGAATGAGGAGTATCCGGCGGAGTAAGTAATCTGATCATTGGTAGTCCAGAAAGAGCACGCAATCGTGCTTTTTCTTCGCGACTTCTATTAGTTATAAATGAGTGATAATCGGATGAGGGGATAAGAAAACAGATCAAAAAATTTCATCGAAAAAGCGGGGGATTTGAAATTGCCTCGCTAAATAACAAGTAAAGGAGGTTTTTCAAAATGAGAAAACCAGATGATGAATTCATCCCGTTGCGGGATAACTTCATGTTCGACTCTGTCTTTACAGAAGAGCACTTCTTCCGGGGACTATTCCGAGCGATTCTTCCGGAAGTGACTGTTGGAGAGTTGGAACAATTTGCGGCCATCCCGTTTTCACATGGATATGAGGCACACCCTGATGTCTATGGGGAAGACGAAACACAGGCCATGGCGGTAGAACTGGAGGCGGATATCTCAGAATTCCTGATCAGATGGAATGGGTTTTACCGATTAAATATCGATAAATCCCTGTCGCATAAAGCAAAGAGATGGGAGGAGATGAAAGATCTCCGGATGATCTTCATTGCGTTAAGCGACATGCTTGGGGCAGGAAGAATGGTTTACAAAATAGGGACGATGCTCGAGCATACAGACAAAATGATGAATGACGGCGTGTATATGTATTACATCAATGCGGCTGGAGAGCCAACGCCAGATAGACCGGGCCTAAATGCATTCTGTCATTACCTGTTAACCGGGGAACCAGGAGAGGATGCGTTTGTAAAAGAGATTCATGAAGAAGTACTGCGATTAAACAGAAGTAAAGAATGGAGGGAAACACGCAGAACCATGTTCAATTACGTTATTAATGAAGTTCACAAGGGCAGGGAAGAAGAGCGAGCAGAAAATATGCGGAGGTTATTTCGCTATTTCATCCGGAAAGGAATGAATGATGCGGATGCCTGTCAGGAGATTGCGGGTGTCTTTGGACTGTCCGTCGATGAAGTGAAAACAGCAGTAAGCTGAACGCTGCGGCTTAGATTTCCTGGCGCATGGTTTCAACCATGACTCAAATCAACGAAGCAGTCGTTCATTTTCCCTTTGACAATCTTATGCAGGATGCATATGATGTAAATGGAAGTTGCGCATCATGCGCAACATAGGTACAAAGTATGGAATTTGCGGAGAAACTGAAGAATATACGTATTTCAAAAGGGTGGTCACAGGAGGAGCTGGCAGAGAAAAGCGGGATTTCCCGAAGAACCATTCAGAATTATGAGAGTGGAAATATGCTGCCAAAGAAACGATCCTCCTATACCGTCCTTGCGGATACCTTCGGTATTGATGAGAATGTTCTGCTGGACCCCAATATTGACTTCGTGCTTCGGGCAAACGAGCAGTATGGCGATAATGCAATGCGGCAGGCAATGGATCTTGTCGCAGATGTAAGAGCGTTGTGGGCCGGAGGTGAAATGGAAGAAGAGGACATGGATGAAATCATGCGCTCGCTTCAGGAAGCATATCTGGAAGCGAAACAGAAAGCGTTTGGGAGGAAGTCAAAATGAACCTTACAGAAGAACTGATTGCGGAATACAACACGAGAGATCCGTTTCGAATTGCCTTCCTGATGGGAATTGCTGTGAAGTTTATCAACACAAAGCGGCAGAAGGGACTATGCGCCATCTTCGATGATTATCCATTCATATTTATCAATCGCAATATGAGCGAACAGATGCAGAGGATGACATGTGCGCATGAACTTGGCCATATTCTTCTGCATAGAGATATTCTTTCCGGAAATGTGCCTCTTCTGGAATATGAACTGTTCGATATTCATAACTATACGGAGTATGAGGCGAATGTATTCGCGGCGAATCTTCTGATTGATGAAGAAGAACTGTATGAATATATGAAGAATGAAGCGGATGTGGTGTCGATTTCCTCCGCAATGGATATTAATGTGAATCTGTTGATGATCAAGATGATTGAAATGCGGAAGGATGGACAGGAACTGAATGTACCGTTTACTCCAAGCCGTAAATTCATGGGAACGATTGATGATAATGCATCATCGATGCATTGAGGCGATTCATGATACAGAAGTACTGTTCCGAATGCGGATCACCGCTGATTGAGAAAGAACTGGATGGAGAAGGAATCGTTCCGTTCTGCACATCCTGCGGGCAATATCGCTTTCCGCTGTATAACGTTGCGGTAAGCATGATCGTCATTGATGAAGCCACAAGCCGAATATTGCTGATTCAGCAGTATGGCAGACCATTCTATATTCTGGTGGCTGGTTATGTGAATCGTACGGAACCACTCGAACATGCGGTCATTCGGGAAGTTCGTGAAGAAACCGGAATGACGGTATCTTCCGTTCGATTCAATCGAACAAAGTTCTTTGAGCTTTCCAATACGCTGATGTGTAACTTTACCGCATATGTAACGGATGCGGATCAACTGAATCCGAATGAGGAAATCGATTCCTGTGAATGGTTTACATTTGAGGAAGCTCGCGCCGCCATTAAACCGGGAAGTCTTGCGGCAGAGTTTCTGAACGCGTATCTGGACGAATAAAAATAGAACTCGTTAAAACAGATGTTTTTGTTATGCTCGAAAGGAGGTGGTTATGGATCAGTATGACCGGTTTCATCGGATCTATATCTGTATCGATCTGAAGTCTTACTACGCGTCTGTGGAATGTGTATATCGTGGTCTGGATCCATTGAAGACCAATCTTCTTGTGGCGGATGAAACCCGTTCGGACAAGACAATCTGTCTTGCGGTATCACCGAGTCTCAAAGCAATTGGGGTTCCCTCCAGACCACGCCTGTTTGAGGCAAAACAGAAGATCCGCCAGTATGAATGGAATCACTCTGTACATGTGGACTACATTGTGGCGATGCCGAGAATGGCGGAATACGAACGGATTTCCGCACAGATTTACTCCATATATCTGCGCTATGTGTCTGCCGAAGATATTCATGTTTACAGCATTGATGAATGTTTCATTGACGTTACACCTTACCTGCATCTCTATGAAGATGATGCACGGGCATATCATGTCAGTACTCCGCATATGTTGGCGATTACCATGATTCGCGATGTGCTGAGTACGACCGGTATTACCGCAACGGTGGGAATCGGAACCAATATGTATCTGGCAAAGGTGGCGATGGATATCGTGGCGAAGAAGACACCGGCAGATAAGGATGGTGTACGTATCGCAGAATTGAATGAAGAAAGCTATAAATATCTGCTCTGGGACCATCAGCCCCTGACGGATTTCTGGCAGATTGGACCAGGGAAATGCGCCAGGCTGAATCATGCGGGAATGTATACGATGGGACAGGTCGCAGAAGGATCGCAGAAGGATGAGGAATGGTTCTATAAGACATTTGGAATCGATGCGGAAATCCTGATTGATCACGCATGGGGAATTGAACCTGTATGCATGAAGGATATCAAGAGCTATCACAGTTCTTCGCACAGCCTGAGTCTTGGGCAGGTGCTGGCCAGGCCATACTCCTTTGAGGAAGCACGGGTTGTGTTTATCGAAATGATCAATGATCTCTGTGCAGATCTGTTTCGGAAACATCTGACAAGCCGGGAATATTCGTACTGGGTCTGCTTCGATGCGAAGTCTCTGGAATGTAATCCGGACTATGATGGCCCGTTGTGTACAGACTTTTATGGACGTCTGTTCCCCAAATATGCCGTAGGAGGTGTTCGCTTCGCCAACCGAACCAACAGCACGTCTAATGTAGTTCATGCGATGTTGGAACAATTCGACAGGAAGATTAATCGAAAGTTTTATATCCGTCGGTTTGGTATCGTGGCGGGCGATACGCTGGAAGGGGAATGTTATATCCAGCTGGATCTTTTTACGGATTATCAGGCGCTGGAGAAAGAACAGAGGATTCAGACAGCGATTCAGGAAATACGTGCCCGTTATGGGGCGAATGCGGTATTAATGGGAACGAATTATATGGAAGGAGGTACTGCCCGGGAGAGAAATCATCAGATTGGCGGGCATCGTGCATAAACAAGAAGGCTGGAAAGAGGAATTGGCATGACAAAACTGCCAAAGATCGGCTACCTGCGGGACCCGGTACCGTTCCAATATGAACAGGTACTCAGGAAAGGAAAACCATATCACAACGATGACTGGTTCGCCGCAAAGCACCCGCATATGGAGTATGGCAGACGGGCAAAGATCTTTGCGCCGTTCGCCGCACTGAAAGGATTTGAAGAGGAGGTGCAGTCCAAAGACATCCGGTATGAGAAACAACGGGAACTGGATCCGGATGAACTGAATGACCTGAATGAAACACTGAATCTATTACATGAACTGACGATCAACGGAAGAGCCGCAAAACAGAATCACGTGCAGGCAGAAGTGGAATACTTTGAACTCTGTGAGGATTCGCATCATGAGGTCTATCATCGGATGGGAATCTATCATAAGCTTGTTGGAACAGTGCGATGGGTAGATGGATCGGCGCAGAAACTGCGGATTGATGATACCGAACTTCCGTTTCAACATCTGTTTCGAATTCGGATTCTCTCTGAATCTGAAACAAACAGGTATACGGATGATTCTAACGTGGTATAACATAGAGGTTCAAAACTATGATTCAGGAGGCACAACATGGCAGAGATTAACAACAAAAATAAACATGGGAGCTGGATTCATACCCGAATCGAAGATCCCGCTTCCGTTACCGGTTATTTCATTCTGCCGGAGTGCACATGCAGTGAATGCGGTTATGTCGCAAATTTCGAGCGGGAACGCTGTCCCCACTGTATGGCGGTCATGGACAAGAAAAGACAGTGATGAATGGTATTTATAAAAAATACGTAGATGTAGATGTAGAGTGGAAAAAGGACGGTACGATTGTACCGACAGCGATTATATGGGGCACCGATCAGGGAATCGAGCGTTATGAAATCGACCGGATTCTCTCCGGCCCGAGTTCCCGCGCAAGCGCAGCGGGAGGCGTAGGAAAACGCTATGAAGTTCTGATTCAGAAACATAAACGCAATCTGTTTCTGGAGAAAGACAAATGGTTCGTGGAAAGTGTCAGGTAGTATAGCACGGCAGGAACTTCCGATCTGGTAGGGAATGCCGTTTTCTTCTGGCTCTGTTCACGTGACGAGGGAAAAGGTTAAAATAAAGACAGAAACCGAGGAACATATCATATGAAACGCATTACAGGTGTTGGGGCGGCTGTATTGGATCATCTGAATCTGATTGAAGCCTACCCCAGTGAAGATGGAAGCACTCATATTACACAGGTAATCAGTCAGGGCGGAGGCGCGTGTGCTACAGCGGTAGTCGCAGCCAAGCGTCTGGGAATGGAAGGCCGGATGATTACTTCAGTTGCGGATGATGAAACAGGACAACAGATTCTTGAAGGTCTGAAGATGGAAGGAATCAACATCTCCGGTATGGAAGTGGTGTCTGGTGGAATTTCTCCCCATTCGGAAATCATGGTAAATCCAGAGCGGGGAACCCGTACCAAGTTTGTATGTAATAACACCCTTCCTCCGATTCCCTGGACAGATGATAGAATTGCGCTCATTAAGCGCAGCGACATTCTTCACGTTGACGGAACCCGGTATGACAACTCCATGGCAGCGATCGAAATTGCCAGAGACAACGGGATTCCTGTATCCGTAGATGGCTGTCACATGGAAGAGGATAAGAGTCTGAACCGGAAAATGGCAGCGCGGGCAGATATTCTGATTATGAATGCGCGGTATCCGGGACTGGTTTCCGGGGCAGAACGAATCGAAGATGCGCTGGAATACTTCGCCGCTTTAGGGCCGAAGGTTGTGATTTCCACACAGGGCACCAGTGGATGCCTGGCGTGGATTGACGGTCACGTGGAAGTGTTCCCTGCCTACTCTGTGAAGGCAGTGGATTCTACCGGCGCGGGAGATGTATTCCATGGGGCGTTTATCGCATCCTATATGAATGATGGGGATATCCGTCGGGCAATCCGCTATGCGACGATTGCGGCGGCACTCAAATGTACTCAGGTCGGAGGCCGGGCAGGTATTCCGACAGACCGTGAAATCGTATCGTATTTATAGGAGTTCAGTATGGCAGGAAGTACGACAGGCACATCAAAGAAAACAACGACTTCAACCGCAAAGAAGAAGACCACAACAAGTACGAAGAAGAAAACTTCGACGACAAAGAAGAAAACCTCCACTGCTTCGATCAAACTGACCGCAGCGGAAAAGAAACTGGTCCAGAATTATCGCAAATGCAATGCATTGGAAAAAGAAGTAATCAGTATTCTTGTGGAAAAGGCATCCGGAGAGCTGGATCTCACAGCACTTCTTGGAAAGATTGCCGGATAAAAACTGAAGTAAACAAAGCATACAACCGGGGAATTCCCCGGTTGTACTGTTATGAGGCAAGATTGTTTTTGTGTGCGGAGAACTGATGGTGGAGGAGAACCGGGATCTCATAAACGGCCATCGCAATCCATCCGATCATATATGACCATGGCAACACCGCAAAGGTAAATCCCATATGGAATAACAGAATATAGCAGGAGATACACCGGGCTCCCATATTAATAATGGTGCTGATCAGAGTAATCCGCAGATCTCCAATTCCCCGGAAGTAGCCCTGTATTGCGTTGGTAATCGATGGCTGGGGATACATGAATGCGATCAGATGAAGATAGGCAATCCCTTCGGAAATTACTTCGGCATCATCTGTAAACAGCCGCATGATCGGTTCTGCCAGGGTGTAGAGAATCATCGCTACGACAATGGAGAATGCCAGCTCCAATAAAATTCCATAATAGAATGTCTTCTTCATCCTGTCAGAATGATGCGCCCCCGCGTTCTGGGCCATAACAGAACTCATCGCATGCGCAATATTCTGTTCAGGTACTAACGCAAAGTCATCTGTCCGGTTTACGGCATTGAATGTGGCAGTTGCGGTGACACCTAATGTATTAACGAAGGCCTGTATTACCAGTTTGCCAAGCTGCACGGAAGACTGTTGAAGTGCACTGACAATACCGAAGGACAACGTCTTCTTTAACAGGCGGTAATCTACGACAAGCCACTTTCTGCCAAGCCGCAGAAACGGGATGTTTTTGATAATGTAAATCCAGCAGAGTAATGCACACAGCGCTTCACAGATAACGGTGCTGATCGCAGCTCCGGCAATCCCAAGGTGAAACACTGTCACAAGAAGCAGGTCACCACCGATATTCAGAACGGTACTGATCGCCAGAAAGATTAATGGAGAACGGGAATCTCCAATCGCCCGTAACATACTGGCCAGGTAGTTATATATGAAACTGAATACCAGCCCCAACATGATAATTCTGAGATACCCTGCGGCCTCCGCAATAATCGCCGGGTCTGCCCGCAACAGATTCATGACCGGTTTGCTTAATACCGCGATGATAAGCCCGACAGCCAGGGAGAATACCATTCCAGCACATAGACCAGTGCTTACCTGACGCTGCAGGGTAGAGTGATCATCTGCCCCATAGTGGTAGGAAACCAGTAATCCCGCCCCAAGGCAGATTCCGTTCGTAAACAGAAGTACAAGTGTCATTAAAGGATTGCTGGTACCAACAGCCGCAAGGGCAGCCTTTCCGGCATAGCGACCGACAATCATACTGTCTACCGCATTATAGGTAAGCTGCAGAAGATTGCCTGCGATCAGAGGAAGTGTAAAGTTAATCAATGCCGGAAGAATCGGCCCTTCTGTAAGATCCTTATTCATATCATCCGTTACTATACAACAGTTTGGGAAAGGAATGGGTAATCAAGCTTGAACGATAACAATCGGAGGGAAAAGACAAAATGATAATCGGCAGTAACGTTTATGAAACAGATAGCGAAGAAAGAGAGCGCGGAACGAGTGAGGGAATGAATAGAGAAATTTGAGGAAAAATGGCGAAAATGCAGATTCGGCACACCCGGACCTGTGGATTTTTATGAAAATATGTAAAAAACAGTTGACACAGGGTGCGGGGACAAGTTACCATCTAACGTGCTTGGCGAAAATGGCTTTGTGATGCGCAAAGCTATATATTTGGCTGAGAAACGGCACACTTGGATGTGTGTGCACATAGGGCGAAAGGAGAAAGAAATGCCTACAATAAATCAGCTGGTACGCAAGGGTCGTACCGACAAAGTTTACAAGTCCAAGTCCCCGGCATTGAACCGTGGATACAACTCGCTCAGAAAGAAGAACACAAAGATCAGTTCTCCGCAGAAGCGTGGTGTATGCACTCGTGTCGGCACAATGACACCGAAGAAGCCGAACTCCGCGCTTCGTAAGTATGCCCGTGTACGTCTTTCCAACGGTATGGAAGTTACAGCGTACATTCCGGGTGTTGGACACAACCTGCAGGAGCATTCCGTCGTCATGATTCGTGGCGGCCGTGTTAAGGACCTCCCTGGTGTTCGTTACCACATCATCAGAGGTACTCTGGACTGCGCTGGTGTTGACGGACGTAATCAGAGCCGTTCCCTGTATGGCGCAAAGAAACCTAAGAGCAAGTAAGACAGGAGGATAACAGACAATGCCAAGAAAAGGTTATATAGCGAAGCGTGACGTACTTCCTGATCCGATTTACAACTCAAAACTCGTCACAAAACTTATTAATAAGATCATGCTTGATGGTAAGCGCGGAACTGCTCAGACCATTCTCTATGATGCATTCAACATCGTAGAAGAAAAGACCGGACAGAACCCGATGGAAGTATTTGAGAAGGCGTTAGGCAATGTAATGCCGATGCTGGAACTCAAGGTTCGCCGTGTTGGTGGTGCTAACTACCAGGTACCTGTTGAAGTATCTGCAGAGCGTAAGCTCACACTGGGCCTCCGTTGGCTGGTAAATTACGCACGTCTGCGTCATGAGCCGACAATGGAACAGCGTCTTGCGGCTGAAATCATTGATGCGGCTAACGGTACCGGTGCTTCTGTAAAGAAGAAGGAAGATACCCACAAGATGGCAGAAGCGAACAAGGCATTCGCTCACTTCCGCTGGTAATCAGCTATTAAAGGGTAAAGAAAGGAGCGATATATGCCGAGAGAGTTCCCACTCAATAAGATTCGTAATATTGGAATTATGGCTCACATCGATGCCGGAAAAACGACAACGACCGAACGTATTCTGTATTACACAGGTAAGATACATAAGATCGGCGAAACCCACGACGGTGCTTCCCAGATGGACTGGATGGCACAGGAACAGGAGCGTGGTATCACGATCACATCCGCTGCGACAACATGTCAGTGGAAAGACTGCCAGATTAACATCATCGACACACCAGGTCACGTCGACTTCACTGCTGAAGTAGAGCGTTCCCTCCGTGTCCTTGACGGAGCGGTAACGGTTCTTGACTCCAAAGCTGGTGTTGAACCGCAGACCGAAACCGTATGGCGTCAGGCGACGGAGTACCGTGTTCCCCGCATCGTCTTCTCCAACAAGATGGATGCGACAGGTGCGGACTTCCAGATGTCTGTAGACTCCATTGGCAACCGCCTCGGCGCAAAGGCCGCAGCGATTCAGATGCCGATTGGTGCTGAACAGAGTTTCCGCGGAATCATCGACCTCGTCGAGATGAAGCAGGAAATGTATAACAATGACCTCGGAACAGATATTCAGATCACCGATATCGATGCCCAGTATCAGGAAAAGGCGCAGGAAATGCACCAGGCGATGCTGGAAGCGATCGCAGACTATGACGATGACCTGATGATGAAGGTTCTGGAAGGCGAAGAGCCGACCGTTGAAGAAGTAAAGCGGGCGATTCGTGCAGGCGTTATGACTGCCGACTTCTTCCCGGTACTCTGCGGAAGTGCATATAAGAATAAGGGTGTACAGCTGCTGCTCGACGCAGTTGTGGACTACCTTCCGGCTCCGACGGATATCCCGGCGATTAAGGGACATCTGGAAAACGGAGAAGAAGAGGACCGCCATGCAAGTGACACAGAACCGTTCAGTGCGCTGGCCTTCAAGGTTGCGACGGACCCGTTTGTCGGCCGTCTCACTTACTTCCGGGTTTACTCGGGTATTGCGACTGCAGGAAGCTATGTGCTGAATGCGTCCAAGGACAAGCGTGAGCGTTTCGGACGTCTGGTTCGCATGCATGCTAACCACCGTGCCGATATCACCGAAGTCTATGCTGGTGACATCGCTGGTGCCGTAGGTCTCAAGAACACGACAACCGGAGATACGCTGTGTGATGAGAATCACCCGATCATTCTTGAATCGATGGTATTCCCTGAGCCGGTTATCCAGATGTCGGTTGAGCCTAAGACAAAGCAGGACAGCCAGAAGATGGATGATGCGCTGGCGAAGCTGGCAGAAGAAGACCCGACCTTCCGTACTTACACGGATGAAGAAACCGGACAGACAATTATCGCCGGTGTCGGTGAACTTCAGCTGGACATCATCATGGATCGTATGAGACGTGAGTTCAAGGTTGAAGCGACTGCCGGTGCTCCTCAGGTTGCTTATCGTGAAACGATTCGCGGAACTGCGGAGTGCGAAGGTAAGTTCGTACGTCAGACCGGTGGTCATGGTCAGTATGGTCATGTATGGATTCGCTTCGAGCCGAATGAAGGCAAGGGCTTCGAATTCATCGACGCTACCGTCGGTGGATCCATCCCGAAGGAATACATCAAGCCGACCCAGCAGGGTCTGGAAGATGCACTCAACAACGGTCTTGTGGCTGGTTACCCGGTAGTTGATATCAAGGCAACACTGTTTGACGGTAGTTACCACGATGTCGACTCCAGTGAGCAGGCATATAAGATCGCTGCGAGTCTGGCTCTCAGAGAAGCTGCCAAGAAGTGCAGCCCGGTCATTCTTGAACCGGTTATGAGAGTTGACGTTACCGCTCCTTCCGAATACCTCGGTTCTGTCATGGGCGACATTGTAAAGCGCCGTGGACAGATCCGTCAGCAGGAAGAAACCGGAAACGCAATCAAGATTGAAAGCTTTATCCCGCTGTCTGAAATGTTCGGTTATGTTACCGACCTGAGAAGCTTCACACAGGGTCGTGGAACCTACATTATGCAGACAGATCACTACGAAGAAGTTCCTAAGAATATCGCTAAGGAAATCATCGAAAAGAACTCTTCGAAAGCGGATAAGTAATCATTGCATTCAAAAGTTGTTTATCTTAAAATGATAACGGTCAAAAACTAACGAAAGAATTATTGGAGGAAAACTAAAATGGCAAAGGAACATTTCGACCGATCCCTTGAACATGTAAACATCGGAACAATCGGTCACGTAGACCACGGCAAAACAACTCTGACAGCCGCGATCACAAAGTATCTCGCTGAGCATCCTGAAGATGGTGCAGCTAAGTTCGAAGCATACGATCAGATCGATGGTGCTCCGGAAGAAAAGGCTCGTGGTATCACAATCAACACTGCTCACGTTGAGTACAGCACAAAGACACGTCACTATGCACACGTTGACTGCCCAGGTCACGCTGACTATGTCAAGAACATGATCACTCGTGCTGCGCTGATGGATGGTGCGATCCTCGTCGTAGCTGCTACAGACGGACCGATGCCTCAGACTCGTGAGCACATCCTGCTCTCCCGTCAGGTAGGTGTTCCTAAGATGGTCGTATTCCTGAACAAGTGCGACATGGTCGACGATGAAGAACTCATCGACCTGGTTGATATGGAAGTTCGTGACCTGCTCTCCGAGTATGGTTTCGATGGTGAGAACACACCGATCATCCGTGGTTCTGCTCTCAAGGCTCTGGAAGGTGATGCTGCTTGGCTCGCTCCGATCAAAGAGCTCCTCGATGCAGTTGACAGCTGGATCCCGACTCCGGAACATGAATTTGACAAGCCGTTCCTGATGGCTGTTGAAGACGTCTTCACAATCACAGGTCGTGGAACTGTCGCTACCGGACGTGTTGAACGTGGTAAACTGAACCTCAACGATACAGTTGAAATCGTTGGTATCCGTGAGACAAAGAGCACAGTCGTTACTGGAATCGAAATGTTCCGTAAGACTCTGGACTTCGCTCAGGCTGGTGACAACATTGGTGCGCTGCTCCGTGGTGTCAACCGTGACCAGATCGAACGTGGACAGGTTCTCGCTAAGCCGGGAAGCGTTACTCCGCATACAAAGTTCAAGGCTCAGGTCTATGTACTGACAAAGGAAGAGGGCGGCCGTCATACACCGTTCGTCTCCAACTATCGTCCGCAGTTCTACTTCCGTACAACTGACGTTACCGGCGTTATTCGTCTTCCGGAAGGCACAGAAATGTGCATGCCTGGTGACAACGTTGTAATGGACGTTGAACTCCTCGCTCCGATCGCTGTTGAGCAGGGAACAAAGTTCTCCATCCGTGAAGGTGGACGTACTGTAGGTTCCGGATCCATCACTGAGATCGAAGAGTAATCAGACAACACTCTTAACTGCATTGGCTCATACGCTGATGCAGTTTTTTATTTTCGTGATTCATGTCTCAGGGAATGATAAGATTATGGCGGCTATCTAATTGGAGGAACCGTTATGGGAGTTTTTATCGTATCGGTATTGGTATCAGTGATTCCATCGTTGTTGTTATATTTCTGGCTGCTCAAAAACAGAGATAACGAAGAATATAAGGAAGTGTGTAAAACCTGTCTGGTCAAAGGCGTACTGTCTGTGTTTTTGATCGTGCTGGTATCTTTGGCTTTCAATGTCCTTGGCCGAGTAACAAACGAGTTCCATTTACCGCCAGTACTATATCAGGCGTATTATACGTTTATTGTTCTGGCATTCTCAGAGGAGCTGGTTAAGTACCTCACGTTTAAATCCATTCTGAAAAAGACAGATTACAAGTATGACTATTTTGACGCAGCAGTGTTTATGAGCATTGTTGGTTTGGGGTTTGGAATTATTGAAAACATAACATACTCCATTGGTTCAGGAGTGATACCGATGTTGATAAAGGGCATTACGTTACCACATGCATTATATGGATTTGTTCTGGGATACTATTACAGTAAATCAATGAAAACGGGAAACAGTTCCTATCGGGTCATTGGCTTTATACTGGCGTGGCTCATACATGGACTCTATGACTTTGGATTAAGCGAAGAATTGATTGCGATCAATGATAATCTTGTCTTCATTTCGCTGGGAATCACACTGTTTGAAATCATTTTATTAATCGTATTTATCCACTTTGTCAGAAAAGAGAAAAAGGCAATACAACTAGGCTGAGCGATTCAGATCGAATGATTTTGCCAACTCAATATACAGACAGTGAATATCATTACAATTACGGCCTCCAATTCACGATGCGTGGAAGGAGGCTTTATTTATGGGCAGTTCAAAAAGGCGACATGAAACGATAGAATGACGGTATGAAACGGTTTGAGATTCCTCAATGGCTTGTAATCCTCGTACTTATTATGAGTGCAGGTGTTTTTGTTGGATGTGGTGAAGAAACTGAAGATTTGATAGAAACGAAACCAGCAGAAGAAGTAAGAGTCGAAGAAGAGAACGTATGTTCCGCAGTTCTTGAAACGGTGAATGCATGGGAAGAAAACGGACGGTATTTCCATCAGTATTCACTCCGTGTTCAAAATGACGGACCGCAGGATGTGAGTGATTGGAGTGCAGAGATTCTTCTTCCAGGTGATACGAAGCTTGAACAGGCATGGAATATCGAGACAGAAATATCAGAGTCAATTCTGATTCTGCGGCCGGTGGAGTATAACCGCGTGATTCCGGCTGGGGAAGAACTGAAGGATGTTGGATGGATCATGAGCTGTGGCGGGGAAGAGGAAACTCAGCTATTGCGATGGAATGGAAGTGAAGTGAGATCGCAGAAACCAAGCTCCGATCCAGAAGACAGTGCGGTTACTTTGAATGTCGATTCTGTTCCGATCGGAGCGCTTCATGTGGAAGAGGGAAGACTTGTAAATGTAGATGGCAATCCCGTACAACTGCGAGGAATCAGTACACATGGTCTGGCCTGGTATCCGGAGTATGTGAATAAAGACGCATTCCGCACACTGCGTGATGAATGGAATGTGAATACCATACGTCTAGCAATGTATACCGCTGAGACGGGTGGTTATTGTACTGATGGAAACCGGGAGAATCTGCTTCATTTGATTGATGAAGGCGTGAGATATACCGAAGAACTGGGAATGTATGTCATTATCGACTGGCATATTCTCAGTGACAGTAATCCCAACACTTACCGGAAAGAGGCGGAGGAGTTTTTCGATATTGTCTCAAAAGCCTATGAAGATAAGACACATGTCATATATGAGATCTGTAATGAACCGCAGAATTCTCCGTTTCGGGAAGTGATTCGCCCATATGCGGAAGATATCATTGACGTGATACGCAGACATGATTCCGATGCATTGATTCTTGTTGGGACGAATACCTGGGCACAGGATGTGGATGAGGTAATTGGGAATGAACTGGAAGATGACAATGTGATGTATACATTTCATTTCTATGCCGGAACACATAAAGAAGATCTGCGCAATAAGCTGCGCAAGGTGCTGGATGCCGGAGTGCCGGTATATATCAGTGAATGCAGTCTCACCGATGCCTCAGGAAATGGAGCTGTTGATTATGATTCGGCAGAGGAATGGCGATCACTGATTGAAGCGTATGGTCTTTCCTGGAATGCATGGTCATTGTGCAATAAGAATGAAACAAGCGCATTGATTCAAAGCTCCTGCGCTAAAACTTCTGCCTGGGAGGAAGAAGATCTCAGTGAGACAGGTAGATGGTTTAAGCGCGCATTTACCGGAGAATCGAAATAAATGAATTCATGCGAAAAGGGGATTGACAGGCATAGTTCCATTTGCTAAGTTATGGGTGTTGATAGGTTTGTTACTCCTCTCGAGGCTTTTCCTGAAACGAATGTTTTGGTTGGTATCGAGAGGAGTTTTATTTTCTGGGAAAGGAGGCCATGAAGAATGAGGGTCATTCGCTGCATCAATAATAATGTCGCAGTATGTCAGGATACTAAAGGACAGGAATTGATCGCATTTGGCAAAGGCGTCGGATTCCGAAAGCCTCCCTATGAAATCAGCCTGTCACAGATTGAACGAACATACTATGACGTAGATGCGACGTATCTGAGTATGATCAATGATATTCCCGAAGAAGTACTGAATATCTCGGATGAAATCGTGGATTATGCAAGGATTCTTCTTCCGGCACCGCTTTCCTCAAACATTATCTTCACGCTTGCGGATCATCTGAACTTCTGCATTCAGAGATATCAGAAGCACATGAATTTCAAGCTTCCCATCATTCAGGACATCGAGCAGCTGTTCGAGAATGAAATGAAGGTGGGTATATTCGGATTAAAGATGATCCGGGAAAAGATGGGTATCTACCTGCCAAGGGAAGAAGCAGCTTATATCGCCCTGCATCTGATTAATTACGAAGAAAAAGATCGCAACAGTGTAACGGAACGAAATGAAGAGGCGATCGAAAACATCACGAAAATGATTGAGCAGGAATTTGAGATCACAATCAATCGAGAAGACTTCAATTATTCCCGCTTTGTCTCACACATGCATTACTTCTTCAAACGAGGTGACAGAGAAGAACAGATTAAAACAACAAATGAACAGATGTACCAGACCCTGGTTCAGAACTATCCGAAAACGCATGATGTTTCGGAAAAGATATCCAGGTATCTGGAAGCCACAATGGACTTGAAGCTTACGGATGAAGAAAAGATGTATCTGATGCTTCATATTAACCGATTGAGTACACGAGAGGATTGTTACCAGGAATAAATGGGCTTGACCTCATACTCAAAGCGAACCGATGTTTCGTTTTGAATATGAGGTTTTATTTAGGATCAAACATCCCCCACAACGCGCGCAGTGAGGGAGTGAGATTAATAAAACAGTACAAAGGAGAAAAACTATGGCAAAGAAGAATTACGACGATCTGGCATCTACCATTCTTTCCCTTGTTGGAGGAAAGGAAAATGTCGCAAAAGCATATCACTGCATTACCCGTCTTCGTTTCAATGTAAAAGACAAAGGTCTTGTGAACGTTGATGAACTGAAAAACGTAAAAGGCGTCATGGGGGCACAGTGGTCCGGAGATCAGCTCCAGATTATTGTTGGCCAGGAAGTCGCAGACATCTATTCTGCTGTATGCAGAATCGGTGGCTTTACGGAAGAAAAGGCGATCGATGAAAACCTGGACGCACCGCAGAGAAAATTTGGAATTCATACGATTCTCGAAGCCATGCAGGCAATATTGATGCCGGTCATTCCCGCACTTGCCGGAGCAGGTATGATCAAAGGTCTTATCACGATCATGACTTCCTATCTTGGCGTAGATGCGGCATCCACTCTCATTACCGTTATGACTATTGCGGGTGACTGCGCATTCTACTTCCTCCCGTTCCTCGTCGCATGGTCCGCATCCAAGCGCTTTAACACAAGTGCTGCACTTGCGATCTGTATGGCAGGCGTTCTGCTTTATCCGACCATGACAGCTGGTAATACTGCTGGTGCGGATCCGATGAGTCTGTTTGGACTTCCGATTCCGTTCCCTCGGTATTTCGGAAGCACAATTCCCATTATTCTCACGGTTCTTGTATTGAGCTATGTGAATCGTTGGGTAAACAAGATTATTCCGAATAATCTGCGAATCGTATTCTCTTCCATGTTGGTGCTGCTGATCATGACACCGTTGACACTTGTTGTGATTGGCCCGTTAGCGAACTACATTTCCAAGATCCTTGTTGTAATTTTCAACTTCCTCTACAACCTCTCACCGCTCATTGCCGGAGCGATCGTCGGTGGAACAAGACTGTTTGTCGTCATGACTGGTATGCATCTGTCTCTCGGCGCGATTGCGATTGGAAACCTTGCGGAATATGGTAAGGACTGGCTCCTCCCGATGAATACCATGGGAACACTGGCACTGTTTGGCGCATGCCTTGGTGTATGGGTAAAGGCAAAGAAGAACGAAAACAAGCAGATTGGCGCATCTACCGCAATTTCTTCCTTCATCGGAATTACTGAGCCGGGTATCTACGGTATCTTCCTGAAATTCAAAAATGCGATGATCGCTACTATCATTGGTGGTGCTATTGGCGGAGCGATTGTAGGTCTGTTTGGCGGCCGTGCGACTGCGTATGTCAATTCCTGCATTCTGTCTCTGCCGGTATTCATGACCGATGGCTTCTGGTCTGTATGCGTTGGTATGGCGGTTGCGGCAGGTGTTGCGTTTGCGATCGTCATGATGCTTGGAGTTGGTGAAGAAAACGACGCTGCTGAATAAGAAGTTCTGCAGTCACATAACGATTCATAGACAGGAGGGTAAATAAATGTATCAGAACACATCATCCATTCAGTTTCCGGAACACTTTCTCTGGGGTGGCGCAACTGCGGCCAATCAGGTGGAAGGAGCCTGGAATATCGATGGAAAAGGAATGACAATTGAAGACTGTCTTTCATTTCGTGAAGTAGGCTACAGTGACTTCACCAAACAGTTCGCTTTTACATCAAGTGATCTGGAAGAAGCTCTGCATGCGGAGGAAACTGCGAATTATCCAAAGCGCAGAGGAATTGATTTCTATCATCACTTCCGTGAAGACATTGCGCTTATGGCTGAGATGGGATTCAAAGTCTATCGTATGTCCATTGCTTGGGCACGCATATATACCCATCCATGGGATGAAGAACCCAATCAGAAGGGACTGGACTTCTATCATGAAGTATTCCGTGAATGTCATAAATATGGAATCGAGCCCCTTGTGACACTGTCACATTATGACCCTCCTCTTGATATCGTACAGAAGTACAGAGGCTGGTATTCGCGTGAAGTAGTAGATCTGTTTACGAAATACGCAAGAACCTGCTTTGAAGAATTCAAGGATGAAGTGACCTACTGGATTACGTTTAATGAAGTTGATGCGATGCTGCGGCATCCTGTCACAAGCGGCGGTCTCATCGAAGATCAGTTTGATGATATCCCGTTTGATACAGCGATTTATCAGGCGATGCATCACCAGATGGTTGCCTCGGCACTGGCAGTGAAAATCGGTCATGAAGTCAATCCGAAGAACTTTATTGGCTGTATGTTAACCAAGCTCGAATTCTATCCATATACCTGTAAGCCGGAAGACTTCCTGGCAGCTCAGCGGCGAACCAGAAGTGTTTACCGCTATGCGGATATTCAGGCATTTGGAGAATACCCTCTCTTCTTACTGAAGGAAATGGAACATAAAGGCGTTGTGCTTCAGACCAAACCGGAAGATGCACAGATTCTGAAAGAAGGCACAATTGATTTCGTCTCCTTCAGTTACTACATGACTTCCTGTATGGCAGGAAACACGGAAGGTCTTGATATGGCTCCGGGAAATACGGTGAATGGGGTGAAAAATCCATACCTTCCATCCAGTGAATGGGGTTGGCAGACAGATCCCTCCGGCTTACGTGCTTCTCTGGTAGAACTGTATGACCGTTACCGTAAACCGCTCTTTGTGGCGGAAAATGGACTGGGAGCTCGTGACCAGGTCGTGGATGGGAAAATTCATGATGAATATCGGTCAGAGTATCTTAAAGAACATGTCCGTGCGATGTCAGATGCCATTAATGAAGATGGCGTAGACCTGTTTGGATATACATGGTGGGGCTGCATTGATCTGATTTCCGAATCCACAAGAGAGATGTCAAAGCGGTATGGCTTCATTTATGTCGATCTTGATGATTATGGCAATGGCAGTTATGACCGTTTGAGAAAAGACTCGTTCTATTACTACAAAGATGTGATTGAAACAAACGGAAAAGCTGCGGAGTAAAGAAGAATTCGGAAAAGGAATGTTGGCAGTAAGTTTCCAACAAGCTTCTCCTTCTCGCAGTGAATTCAAGCAGTCAATGAGCAATTGATGATAAGTAAACATCGGCAGAATTAACACTGGCACAACACCAGGTGTAATAAAAATGTCGATGTTTTCTTCGTGTGCCTGCTATCTCCATATTGAATCGAAAACTTATTGATGTTTCAAAAGTCATAATATATCATGAAAATGAAATAATAAATTTCTTATATGTGAGGCGTGCGATGATGGTATATGACTATATTGTTGAAAATTATGAAAAGGGTGATCCAATCTTTTTGAATGAACTCCCATATGAATCAAAGGATTATCTCCGTCAGGAGATGAAGAAGCTTACAGATGAAGGTAAACTGGAGCGGCTATACAATGGAGTCTATTATCTTCCCTATTTGACAATACTAGGAACGGAAGGAAGGGTCTCAATCGAACGCTATATTGAAAAGAAATATCTTAACGCAGGAAGAAGAGTATCAGGGTATATAACAGGGTTGCAGCTTGTAAATAGATATGGATTCACAACCCAGAATCCAGCGTGTTATGAAGTATGCAGTAATGAGGCGACAACTAAACAAAGAAAACAAAACATTGATGGTAATATCATCATTGTTTATAAGCCGATCGCAGAGATTACAAAGGAAAATAGCAGTGCGTTGCAGTTTCTTGATTTGATGTCAGTTATAGACAGATATAGCGAATTATCCGCAAAAGAACTCAAAAAGAAACTGCGGCGATATGTAGATGTAAATAACGTCGATTTTGCCCAAGTCAGAAAATATCTGCCGCTCTGTGCTGATAAAGTGTTTCGCAATATTTATGAGGGAGGGCTGATGAATGAGCTGGTATAAAGCGGATAAGGACGTCTTGAGGCAGATCATTGAGACTGTTGCTGCTGAAGAGCAGAAGAGTGTTCAAATGGTTGAGAAGGATATGATTCAATCTGTTTTTCTTATGAACATATCAAATAGTTCGTTGCCGCTGGTATTTAAAGGGGCACTTCACTTTCTAAAGCGTATGATCTAATCGATAGATTCTCGGAGGATATTGATCTTTCTGCAGACAGAAAACTGACAGAAACAGAAAAAAGAAAAGTAAAGGATGTAATTCTTGGAGTAGCCAATATATTGGGATTTAGACTAACTAATCCAAGCATGGTTAAATCAAGGTACAGCTATAACAAGTATGAGCTTGAATACGATTCACTGTTCATTGATATTCCTCTTGAAATTATTATTGAAACAAGTTTTTATCAACCGGTATATCCAGTTGAGGAACATGAAGTGTCCAGTTTTGTTGGAAGATTTTATCAAACGAGAAATATAGTTTATCCGACCCCATTTGAGGCGTCGATTTTCAATATGAAGATTCAGTCTTTGGAAAGGACTTTTGTTGACAAGGTTTTTGCAGTCTGCGATTACAGACTGCAGAACATGCGAGATAGAGATTCACGGCATCTATATGATCTTGCAAAGATCTTGCCGAAAATTGATCTAAATGGCGATATGAAGACACTTGTCGATAGGGTTAGATTAGACCGTATGACATCAAAGAATAATCCTTCTGCACAGCCAGAACATAACATTCCTGACATGCTTAAGGAGATCGTCATAAGCAGATTCTATGAGTCAGATTATAATAATCTGACAACTAAACTCCTTTATGAAAATGTATCTTATGATGAAGCTGTCAACCGTGGAATTGCTGTAATAGCAGATCTGGATCTCTTTGCATTCAGACCATAACTCAACAATACCGATCCGATATTTAACGTTGGCCCGCAAAACCACGAATTGCTTGTCACAAAAGCGAAATGAATTATTCTTATACTTTGTGATTCGCTCAATCACTTAAATCATGTTTATCTCTTGGAGATAAAAGACTTGCACTATGCATGACGAGGCGGGCTTTAAAAGTTTCTTTCAACTGGTTCGGGTTAGAATTAAACATGAAGTTAAGAGGTGATCATACATGAAACTAGCACTGGTACAGATGAGAATGAGTTCCGACATGGAACAGAATTATAGAAAGACGCTTCAACTGATGAAAGAGGCGGCAGATGAGAAAGCAGATCTCATTCTGTTTCCTGAGATTCAGCTGACGCCGTTTTTCCCGCAGAAGGAAGACAGTGATGTGTCGTATGCGGTAATGACGCTTGATCATCCTTATGTAAAAGGCATCTGTGAACTCTGCGCAAACTGCCATATCATGGCTTCCCCGAATTTCTATATTGAAGATCAGGGAAGACGTTATGATATGAGTCTTCTGATCGACCAGGATGGCAAATTAATCGGAACACAGAAGATGGTGCATATTGCGCAGTGCGAAACATTCTATGAACAGAGTTATTACACTCCATCTGAGGAAGGCTTTCAGGTGTTTGATACTTCTTATGGGAAGATAGGAATCGTTGTGTGTTTTGACCGCCATTATCCGGAAAGTATACGCACTGAGGCACTGCGTGGGGCAGAACTGATTCTGATTCCGACTGCGAATACCACTGAGGAGCCGTCAGAACTCTTCCAATGGGAGATTAAAATCCAGGCATTCCAGAACAGTGTCAATGTGGCGATGTGTAATCGTGTAGGGGTAGAGGATCGCATGGAGTTTTCTGGAGAATCGATCGTTTCGGATTATACGGGAACTACAGTCGCATTAGCGGGGAAGGGAGAAGAGCTTATATTTGCGGAAGTAGACCTTCCAAGAGCTACGGCTGATCGGAAGAATAAACCTTATACCTCTCTGCGTAATGTCCGGTTTTATGAGTGATAATGAAAGCTGTGGAATGGAATCGAACAATGAAACTGAAACATAGAAAACGTTATATCGCAATCGCGGCACTTCTGCTTGGATTAACTGGATGCAGGAAAAAGCCGGAACCTTCCGTCACGGTATCACCTGAGCCAACTGAGCCGACAGTGATTGTGGAGACTTCACCTGTACCGGATCTTGTGGAGGCAGAGCCGACACCATCGGCTTCAATTACACCGGAACCGGAACTGCCTGCGATCAGTGAGGACACAGAATGTGATGATAAGGAGTGCGTCGCACTTTATATCTACACCTGGTCACACCTTCCTTCCAACTATATGACAAAGAAGGAAGCCCGTGCTGCCGGATGGGAAGGCGGTGCACTGTCAAAGGTTGTGAAGGGAAAAGCAATCGGCGGTGATTATTACGGGAATTATGAAGGAACTCTTCCGGAGGGAGCGTCTTACCTTGAATGTGATATCGATACCATTGGCCGTAAGAGCCGGGGATCAAAACGGATTGTATTCACGGAGGATGGCGAATTCATTTATTACACGGAAGACCATTATGAGACATTCGAACTGCTTTATGGAGAAGAATGAGTATGTACAGACAGATTGAACTGGATCCTGAACGGATTAAGACCAAGCAGGACATGAAAGTATATATGACGGAATTGTTTCGGTTTGAAGAGGAATATGCGGCTGTCAATCTGGATGCGCTGAATGACTCTCTCAGTGAAATAACAGATCAGATTGATATTATCCTGACACCGGATTCCATCATGAAAATATGTGATGATGCCTATTCTTATAAAGTGTTGCTGGTATTGGGAAGGGCAGCAGAGGAGAATCCGAATATCAAGGTGCTGTTTCGGGAAGGAACCCCAAGATGAAAGAACGGGAAAACAACTACGATGTTCTTCGGGTGATATCCGCGTTTGGCGTAGTGATTGCCCATGTGAGTGCCTCGTTTGTGGAGACATTCCTATGGGATTTTTATGACGGGCTCCCCGGAAATCATCCGTTGTACTCGGTGCTGTATACCACGATTGGCCGGTTTACCGTACCTGCGTTTTTCATGTTGTCGGGGGCGTTTCTGTTAAGTGATTCCAGGACAGGAGATGTTCACTCATTTTTTAAGCGGTCATTTCAGCGCGTTGGCATCCCGGCTATCGCTGCGATGGGGTTTGGAGTGATCTATTCTCTGATTTCAGCTACTGTGTTTGATCATACCGGCATTCTTCCGGTAATACAGGGATTATTAAACGGCACGCCATTTTATCATCTCTGGTATCTTCCGGTATTGTTGGGCATTTATCTGCTCTGTCCATGGGTGTATCGGTTCAAACAGGAAGTAAGTGAGCGTGCATTCTGCTATACCGCTATTGGTATGACTGCTGCAGGATGTCTTGCGTTATGGATGAATGAGCCGGTAACCATGCATTGGAATATCGGGGAAGCCTTCTGTTATCTTGGGTTCTTCCTGATGGGAAGTGTGCTTCGTCAAAATTGCAGAAAAGGAAACGCAGGAATCGTATATATCCTGCTTGGACTTGTGATGGAAGCAGGATGTGGAATTCTTCTCTATCGGGCATTATTGAACGGTATGGATCGCACGCTTGCGGAACATCGCTATATTGTTTCCTACGCCCCACTCATTGCAATCGCATCCGTAATGATATTTGCGGGCTTTTCCAAACTCACCATCAAAACTGATGTAAGGCGGCTTTCCTCTGCTGCCTATGGCGTTTATCTGACGCATGCATTTATTCTGGACGTGGTTCTGCGAATCAGTAGAGCCTGCTTTGGGCAACGTGCATTAACGCATCTCGATGCCAGAATCGCCATACCAGTCCTTGCGATAATTATCTTTATTCTGTCTGTGCTGTTAACAGAAGTAATTCGGAATCTGAGAAAAACAAGTACTTGATAAATTCAAGATGATCGATGAGTCGCCTGAACGAACAAAAAAGGCGATCCATCGCTCGCCTTGTCTTATGAATCATTAATCGGAAATCGGATGGAAGACCATGATACTTTCATCGTCCGTAGCGGAATGGATGATGAGGCTTCCATCTTTTGTTTCCAGAGGAAGGGTTTCTCCTTCAATGGTCAGGGAAGACTCGGTCCAGGTCAAAGAACTGGACTCATCAAACATATAAAGAACCCCTGTGCCATCTTCCGCAAGATGAATTGTTACAATCTGATCCAGAGACTGTAATACCGCAAGATCTTCTGCTAAAGAAGCGCCACGTTCGTCAATCAGTTCATTTAGCTGATAATCTCCAGGAGCTACTGTAGGCTCCTGGGAAGCTGTTGTATTGTTTCCGCAGGCAAGCAGTACGGCTGCCATAATTCCCGCAAGGAATAATTTCAGGTATTGTTTCATCGTTGACTCCATAGTCCCTGTAAAAGAAGGGATGGTTTAATCATACACGAATCCGGCTGGAAGGCGAGAACAGAATGTAAGCGTTTCCGTTTCCGGATAACCGTAAATTTATGAAAATTTCTGTCATTTGGTTGGAAATTCAACTTCTCGGAATGCAAATTCGCTTTAAAAATAGGGGACGTGAAGCCAGTGGAAAAAAGATGGAAAAACGCAAAAATAATACTTGCAAAGGGATTTTTGGGGTGGTACTATTGTGAAGCACTCGCGTAGACGTGGGAGATTGCCGGCACGCTGACAAGCGTTGTCAATCCTGGGCGTGATAACCGGGGAACTCACACCGAGCGATCCGACATGTACGTCGGAGTGAAATAAAGGAGGAAAATTTCATGGCAAAAAATTCGGTAAGAATTCGCTTGAAGGCTTACGAAAACAGGAGTCTGGACGCTGCTTCCAAGAAGATTGTTGAAACAGCTACCAGTCACGGGGCAAAGAAAATCGTCGGACCTGTACCGCTGCCCACCGACCGCGAAGTCGTAACCGTTCTCCGCGCTGTCCATAAATATAAGGATAGCCGTGAGCAGTTCGAGATCCGTACTCACAAGAGACTGATCGAACTCATCGGCCCGACGGCTGAAACCATCGACGCTCTCAGCAGACTGGATCTGCCGAGTGGAGTCGACATCGAAATCAAACTGTAATAGAAAGGACCGGCAATTAAAAAATGAAAGGTATCTTAGGAAGAAAGCTGGGTATGACCCAGGTATTCACCATTGACGGTGCGCTGATTCCGGTCACTGTCATCGAAGTGCAGCCGAACGTTGTTCTTCAGAAGAAGACAAAGGAAACGGACGGCTATGAAGCACTGCAGCTTGGCTATGAGGACGTCAAGGAGTCCAGAGCCACAAAGCCTGCGATCGGCCATGCCAAAAAGGCAAACACAGCGCCGAAGAAGTTCATCCGCGAAGTTAAGGCAGATGAACTGATGAACCTTGAAGTTGGCGCGGAAGTCAAAGCAGACATCTTCGCAGCCGGCGATGTCGTAGATATCACCGGAACTTCCAAGGGTAAGGGATACAACGGTGTCATCGTCCGCAACAACGGTACGATCGGACCGAAGTCCCATGGTTCCGGACATCATCGTCATGTCGGATCCCTCGCAACCAACGGACGTAACAACGGTGTTGTAAACAAGAATGCACCGATGCCTGGTCAGGAAGGCGGCTACACCACAACCAATCAGAATCTCACGATTGTAAAGGTTGATGCGGAAGAAGGCTACATCCTGGTTAAGGGTAACGTTCCAGGCCCGCGCAAAGGACTGCTGATTATCAAGACCACAGTGAAGCCGGTCAAGAACGTAAAGGTTGAGGAACTCATCTCCTATAAGGACGCTACTGTTGAAGAAGAGCTCGAAAAGGTCAGTGAGGAAATCGACAAGGAACTTGCGGAAGAAGCTGCGGCTGACTCCGAAGGAAAGTGAGGTTAAACCATGTCCAAGATTGATGTTTACAATCAGGAAGCCAAGGTCGTTAAGTCCATTGAGCTGTCGGATGCGGTATTCGGAATCGAACCGAATGAGCAGGCAGTTTACGACACCATCCTGGCTTATCAGGCAGGCCGTAGACAGGGAACACACAACACTCTGACAAGAGCCTATGTCAGCGGAACCGGTAAGAAGCCGTTCCGTCAGAAGGGAACAGGCCGTGCCCGTCAGGGTTCCACCCGCGCTACACAGTGGAGACACGGCGCAATCGCCTTCGGTCCCCATCCTCGTAAGTACGGCTTCAAGATCAACCGTAAGGTTCGCCGTCTCGCGCTTCGTTCCGCACTGAGCGCAAAGGTTCAGGATAACGATCTGACTGTGATCGAAAACCTGAGCTTCGAAGATCACAAGACAAAGAAGGCAGTCGCTCTGTTGAAGGCCTTCGGATTTGACCGCAAGACACTGTTTGTCGCAGATGGTTCGGATGACTTCGCGAACGCAGTGCTCGCACTCGGAAACATTCCGAACGCAGCGCTCGTCACTGTCAGCGAGCTGAATGTCTATGACATCGTAAATGCGGACAAGCTTGTCCTGACCGAAAAGGCAGCGGAAGTTGCCGGGGAGGTATTCGCCTAATGAGTGCAAGAGACATTATTATCCGTCCGATCATCACTGAGAAGACGATGAAACAGAACAGTGAAGACAACAAGATCACATTCGAAGTTGCCAAGGGTGCTAACAAAACAGCAGTCGCTCAGGCAATTCAGGAGATCTACGGCATTAAGCCGGAGAAAGTAAACGTAGTCAACGTCCGTCCTAAGACAAAGAGAATGGGCCGCTACGTCGGAAAGACCAACGCAGTCCGTAAGGCTGTTGTGAAGCTTCCGGAAGGACAGGATATCAGCCTGTTCGACTGAAACTGAGGTTCAAACTATCGGAGGAACATCGCTATCTCCGGATAAATGCGAAAGGAAAGTAAAGGAAAATGGCAATCAAAAAATATAAGCCGACGACCAACGGCCGCCGTAACATGACGACCCTGGCCAATGATCGGATTACCAAGTCCACTCCTGAAAAGAGTCTGCTGGCTCCCAAGAAAAGCAAGGGCGGACGCGGCAACACAGGCCGCATTACCACACGTCACCAGGGCGGCGGCGTGAAGCAGAAGTATCGTATTATCGACTTCAAGCGCAATAAGGACGACATCGTCGGAACAGTAGCGGCGATCGAATACGATCCTAACCGTAACGCAAACATCGCACTGATTCATTATATCGACGGCGAGAAGCGCTACATCATCGCTCCCCAGCAGCTGGAAGTTGGAAACAAGATCGTTTCCGGCGTAGCGGCTGACATCAAGGTTGGAAACGCGATGGAACTGAGAAACATCCCTGAAGGTACCTTCGTCCACTGTGTCGAATTGGTTCCGGGCAAGGGCGGACAGATGGCAAGAGCTGCCGGATGCTCCGCACAGATCCTCGGCTTCGACGGTCCGTACGCAACACTGCGTCTGTCGTCCGGCGAAGTTCGTAAGGTTCGTTCCAACTGCCGCGCAACCATCGGTGTTGTCGGTAACGAAGACTACTCCCTGATCAACTGGGGTAAGGCAGGACGTAACCGCTGGAAGGGCATCCGCCCGACCGTCAGAGGTTCCGCAATGAACCCGGTCGACCATCCTCATGGTGGTGGTGAAGGTAAGACACCGATCGGACGTAAGAGCCCGATGACCCCTTGGGGTAAGAAAGCTATGGGTGTTAAGACTCGTAAGCATAAGAAGGCATCCAACGCGCTCATCATGACGAGACGCAACGGAAAATAACTGAAAGGAGAAGATAGTTAATGTCAAGAAGCGTTAAAAAAGGCCCCTTCTGTGACGCCAGCCTGATGAAGAAGGTAGAAGCGCAGAACGCGGCGAATAAAAAAGAAGTTATCAAGACATGGTCGCGCCGTTCAGTGATTTACCCGAGTTTCGTGGAGCACACATTCGCGGTATACAACGGCAAGGAACATGTACCTGTCTATGTGACAGAAGACATGGTAGGCCATAAGCTTGGCGAATTCGTTCAGACCCGCCGGTTTGGCGGACACGGATCCGACAAGGCGTAAGAGAGGAGAGTAAGTAAATATGGACGTTAAAGCAACTGCAAAGACCGTTCGTGTCACTCCCCGCAAAGCTCGCCTTGTGCTGGACAACATCCGTGGCAAGAGCGTAGAAGAAGCGCTGGCACTGTTGGAGTTCACACCGAACCAGGCGGCAGGCGCAATCGCGAAGGTCGTAAAGAGCGCCGCAGCTAATGCGGAGCATAACTATCAGCTCAATCGTGATGAGCTGTACATCAAAACCTGTTTCGCAGATGAGGGTATCGTACTGAAGCGCTACATGCCTAGAGCAAAGGGAAGCGCATCACAGATCCTCAAGAGAACAAGCCACATCACAGTTGTGGTTTCGGATGAGAAGTAAGGAAGGGAGATCGACATATGGGACAGAAAGTAAGCCCGATCGGCATGCGAGTAGGCGTCATCCGTGACTGGGAGTCCAGATGGTACGCAGAAAAAGCTGATTTCGGAGATCTTCTGAACGAAGACATCAAAATCCGTAAATACATTGAAAAGAATCTTCACGATGCTTATGTAAGCCGCGTTGAGATCGAACGCACCGGAAAGACCGATGTAAAGGTTCTGATCCGCTGTGCTCGTCCGGGCGCTGCTGCAGGCAAGGACGACAAAGGCGCAGACAAGATGGATGCGCTCCGTAAGCAGCTTTCCAAGCTGACTGACGGAAAGAACGTCAAGGTAGATATCATCGCAGTTGCGAATCCGGATCTGGATGCGCATCTGGTTGCCCGCAAGATCTGCGAGCAGCTCGAAGCACGTCAGTCCTTCCGTATCGCACAGAAGAAAGCGATTCAGCAGACCATGCGTTCTGGCGCCAAGGGAATCAAGACTCTTGCGTCCGGACGTCTGGGCGGAGCAGAAATCGCCCGTAAGGAAGGTTATTCCCAGGGTGTCGTTCCTCTGCATACACTGCGTTCCGATATCGATTATGCGAACGATGAAGCACATACCACATACGGTAAGATCGGCGTAAAGGTCTGGATCTGCCGTGGTGAAGTGCTCCCTGGAAAGATGGTTGAGGAACCGAAGGCACCGGAAGGACGTTTCAACAGAGATCGCAGAAACGGACGCGGCGGACGTAACGATCGTCGCGGAAACCGCGGTGACCGCCGCAATGCGGCTGCTCCTGCAGCGAAACCCGCTGCACCGGCAGAGGCTGCAGCTCCTCAAGAAGGAGGTAACTAATCATGTTAATGCCGAATCGCGTTAAGTACAGAAGACCGCATCGTCTCAGCTACGAAGGCCGTGCAAAAGCAGGACGTGAGATCACGTTCGGTGAATACGGACTGGTCGCTGAAGAAGGTGCATATGTTTCCAGCAACCAGCTGGAGGCAGCCCGTGTCGCTATGACACGTTATATGGACCGTACCGGAAAAGTATGGATTAAGGTATTCCCGCAGCTCTCCAAAACGAAGAAGCCGCTGGAAGTCCGAATGGGTTCCGGTAAAGGTGCTCCGGACCACTGGGTCGCAGTGGTACAGCCGGGCCGGGTTCTCTTCGAGATCGCAGGTGTTCCCGAAGATGTCGCACGTGAAGCTCTCCGCCTTGGGGCGCACAAGCTCTGTGTGAAGACCCGCTTTGCGAAGAAGGGCGAGGTTAAGTAGTCATGAATGTAAAAGAAATCAGAGATATGAGTAATGATGATCTCGTCAAGGAAGTCGCTTCCCTGAGTGAAGAGCTCTACAACCTGCGTTTCCAGCAGGCGACAGGATCGCTTGAGAACCCTGCGCGCATCAAGGACATCCGCAAAACGATCGCCAGAATCAAGACCGTTCAGACCGAGCGTGCAAACGCTGCGGAGCAGAACTGAGGAGGACATGAGGAATGAGTGAAAGAAACAGCCGTAAGGTATTACGCGGTACCGTAGTGTCCGACAAAATGGACAAGACGATCGTTGTAAAGATCGATACTATGCACAGCCATCCGATTTACGGAAGACAGGTAAAGTATTCCACAAAATTCAAGGCTCACGATGAGAATAACGAGGCTAAGGTTGGAGATATCGTAGAGGTCATGGAGACAAGACCTCTGTCCAAGGACAAGCACTTCCGCCTGGTCCGCATCGTGGAAAAAGCAGTGATTCTGTAATAAGCACGAAAGGAGAAAGTCAATGATTCAGAATGAGACAAGATTGAAGGTCGCTGACAATACCGGTGCTAAGGAATTGCTGGTGATCCGCTGCCTCGGTGGATCGCGTCGTAAGAGCGCAAACATCGGTGACGTTGTTGTATGCGCTGTTAAGTCCGCTATCCCCAACGGCTCTGTAAAGCAGGGTCAGGTAGTCAAGGCGGTTATCGTCCGTACCGCATACGGCGTATCCCGTCCCAACGGCTCTTACATCAAGTTTGATGAAAACGCAGCCGTCATTATCAAAGATGACAACACCCCGCAGGGAACACGTATCTTTGGCCCGGTAGCTCGTGAGCTCCGTGACAAGGGATATATGAAGATTGTTTCCCTGGCGCCGGAAGTGTTATAAGGAGAAACCTATGAAGATCAAAACAGGTGATACAGTAAAGGTCGTCAGCGGCCATTACAAAGGAACAATCGGTGAGGTCAAGGCGGTTTCCCCCCGGAAGAACAAGGTGATTGTTGAAGGCGTAAACATGGTTAAGCAGTCCCTGAAGCCGACGCAGGCGAATCCGGACGGCGGCATCATTGAGCGTGAAGCTCCGATCGATGCCAGCAACGTCGTATTCTATGACGAAAAGGCAAAGGCTGCTGTAAAGCTTGGCTCCAAAGTCAACGACAAGGGCGTTAAGGTCCGCGTCAACAAGAAGACAGGCAAGGAAATCAAGGAGGCTAAGAAATAAGGATGAACCGTTTATTACAGAAATACAACGAAACCGTCAAGCCTTCTCTGATTAAGGAATTCGGTTATACGACACCGATGCAGTGTCCGAAGATTGAGAAAGTTGTCATCAACCTCGGTGTTGGTGATGCGATCACAAATCCGAAGGCTCTGGAAGAGGCTGTCGCTGAGCTGACACAGATTGCCGGACAGAAGCCGGTAATCACAAAGGCGAAGAAGTCCATCGCGAACTTCAAGCTCCGTGAAGGCATGCAGATTGGTACAAAGGTTACTCTTCGCGGTGACCGCATGTATGACTTCCTCGACAAGCTGTTCAATATTTCCCTGCCGCGTGTCCGTGACTTCCACGGTGTCTCCGCAACCGCATTCGATGGTCGCGGAAACTACACACTCGGTGTTAAGGAACAGCTGATCTTCCCGGAAATCAACTTCGACAAGGTCAACAAGGTCAGAGGTATGGACATCGTTATCGTCACAAGTGCCAACACAAATAAGGAAGCGTATGAGCTGCTCAAACAGATGGGCATGCCGTTCGCAAAGAAGGAGGCTTAATTTATGGCAAAGACATCACAGAAGGTCAGACAGAGCCGTCCTGCAAAGTACTCCACTCGTGAGTACACACGCTGCGAGCGCTGCGGTCGTCCGCATTCCGTATTAAGAAAGTACAAGGTTTGCCGTATCTGCTTCAGAGAGCTGGCTTATCAGGGCCAGATCCCGGGCGTCAAGAAGGCAAGCTGGTAAGGATAAGGAGGAAGATTGAACTATGAATATGACAGATCCTATCGCCGATATGCTTACCAGAATCCGCAACGGTATGCAGGCAAAAATGGGAACCGTTGACGTTGCCCCGGTATCCAAGGTGAAAGTAGAGATTGCCCGTATTCTTAAGGAAGAGGGTTACATCTCCAAGTATGAAGTCAGCGGAGAAGGCATCGACAAGAAGATGACTATCGTGCTGAAGTATGGCGCAGACAAGCGTCCGGTTATCACAGGTATCAAGCGTATTTCCAAGCCGGGACTCCGTGTTTACACGAAGGGTGACAATGTTCCGAAGGTTCTCAACGGACTCGGCATTGCGATCATCTCCACTTCCAATGGAATGATGACAGACAAGGAAGCGCGCAAGCAGCATACTGGCGGCGAAGTTGTCGCTTATGTCTGGTAATTAAAGGAATACGTAAGGAAAGGAAAGAAAAATGTCACGTATCGGTAATAAGCTGATTACCATTCCTGCAGGCGTCGAAGTAATCGTCGCTGAAGGGAATGAGGTGACGGTGAAAGGTCCTAAGGGAACGCTCGTAAGACAGTTCTCCCCGATTCTGGGAATTGAAGTTAAGGACGGAACCGTTACAGTTATCCGTCCCAACGAGGACAAGCACACCAAACAGCTCCACGGCACAACACGTGCTCTCATCGCAACCATGATCGAAGGCTGCGAAAAGAACTACACAAAGATTCTGCAGATCGTCGGTATCGGTTACCGTGCTGCGATCAGCGGAAACAAGCTCACCATGAACCTCGGTTACTCTCATCCGATCGAGATGGAAATCCCGTCCGATGTAAAGGTAGAGTGCCCGGATGCTAACACAATCACAGTGACTGGCATTGACAAACAGCGGGTTGGCGAGTTTGCGGCAAATGTAAGGGCGAAGCGTAAGCCGGAACCTTATGGAGGAAAGGGTGTCCGTTATAAGGACGAGCATATCCGCCGTAAGGAAGGTAAGACCGCTGCGGCCAAGAAGTAACGGGAAGGAGAGAGTAGAATGCTGAAAAAGACAAGAAAAAATGAAGAGCGTCTGCGCAGACACAAGCGTGTCCGCCGGGTTGTCAGCGGAACTCCCGACTGCCCGAGACTGAATGTATTCCGTTCCAACAAGCAGATCTATGCACAGATCATTGATGACACAACCGGTAAGACACTGGCTGCGTCCAGCTCTGTCACACTGAAGCTTGAAAACGGCGGCAATGTTGAAGCTGCGAAGAAAGTAGGAGCTGACATTGCGGAAAAGTGCAAGGAAATCAATATCGAAACCGTCCGGTTCGACCGCGGCGGCTATGTCTATCACGGAAGAGTCCAGGCGCTGGCTGACGCAGCCCGCGAAGCAGGACTGAAGTTCTAAGGGGAAGGAGAATACAATGGCTAACGAAGGAAAGAAACCGTTCAGAAGACCTCGCGAACCGAAAGAGTTCGATGATGTAGTAGTCTCCATCAACCGCGTTTCCAAAACCGTGAAGGGCGGACGCCGGATGCGTTTTGCGGCACTGGTAGTGATCGGGGATCATAAGGGCCGTATCGGATTCGGTATGGGCAAGGCAGCAGAAGTACCTGATGCAATCAAGAAGGCAAACGAAGCTGCAAACAAGAATGTATTCCGTGTACAGCTGGTTGAAAACAACCGCACCGTACCGTCCGATGCAGTCGGAAAGCACGGCGCAACCCAAGTTGTTCTGAAGCCTGCTGCACCGGGAACCGGAGTTATCGCCGGCGGTGCTGTCCGTTCAATTCTTGAACTGGCAGGTGTCAGCGATGTACTGTCCAAGGTGATCGGAAGCCGTACATCTGTTAACGTCGTTTATGCGACTCTGGATGCACTGGCAAAGATGCGTACCGTTGACGATGTTGCGAAGCTTCGTGACAAGAAAGTCAGCGAGATTCGCTAAGGAGGGTGTCTTCTATGAAACTGAATGAATTGAAAGCGACAGAAGGAGCCCGTTTCGTATCCAAGCGCATTGGCCGCGGACAGGGTTCCGGAAACGGAAAAACTTCCGGTAAGGGACAGAAGGGTCAGAATTCGAGAAGCGGCGGAGGCGTTGCGATCGGATTCGAAGGTGGTCAGACACCTGCCTTCAAGCGTTTCCCGAAGCGTGGCTTCACAAACATCAACCGCAAGGAATATGCGATTGTGAATGTGGAAGACCTCAATAAGTTCGATGACGGTGTAACCGTAGATTATGAAGCTCTGAAAGCTGCAGGTCTTGTTAAGAAGCAGCTCGACGGCGTCAAGGTCCTCGGAAGAGGAGCTCTTGAGAAGAAGCTGACCGTTAAGGCAGTGAAATTCTCTGAATCGGCTAAGAAAGCCATCGAAGCAGCAGGCGGAACAGCCGAGGTGCTGTAATTATGATGCAAACGTTCGCCAGCCTGTTCAGAAATAAGGAAATTCGTAAGAAGATCCTGTTTACTCTGTGCATGCTGCTGATCTATCGCATCGGCTCCGCCATTCCTGTTCCGGGAGTTGATTCCGCAAGACTCTCGGCTCAGATTGCGGATAACTCGATCTTAAGCATGATGAATCTGCTCGGAGGCGGTGCCTTCGAACGGATGAGTGTGTTTGCGCTCGGTGTTACTCCGTATATCACCTCAAGCATTATCATCCAGCTGTTAAGCATGGATGTAATCCCCGCTCTGTCCGAAATGGCAAAATCCGGGCAGACCGGGAGAACGCAGATGGACCGCATTACGCGGTATCTGGCAGTTGTCCTGGCATTCGTACAGTCGCTGTCCATGGTTTATGGATTTGATCGGCAGTACGGAATCCTGGCAAATACCAGTTTCTCCAGTTACCTGTTCACCGCTACTGTTCTTACAGCGGGAACACAGTTCCTGATCTGGATCGGCGATCGTATCAGCATGTTCGGAATCGGCAACGGTATCTCGATTATCATCTTCGCAGGTATCGTATCCAACATGCCGGCACAGTTCGTCCAGGTCTGGAATATCTCGGTAGGCGGAGCAGAAGCCGGCGCAATGTTCAGTGGTGTATTACAGTTCCTGCTGTACTGCATCCTCTACTTTGCGATCATTGTAGGTGTCATTATTATGGAAACCGCGGTTCGTAAGATCCCGATCCAGTACACCTCCAGCTCCAATACCAGAGGTCATGGAGATATTACCTATCTGCCGTTCAAGATCAACTCTGCATCTGTTATCCCGGTCATCTTCGCTTCGTCGATCATGACTGCTCCGCAGATTATCCTCAGCTTTGTAAACCAGAGTGCATACCAGAAGGTAAGCAACTTCCTGAGTGTGCAGAAGCCGGTGGGACTGATTATCTACGCAGTTCTGACCTTCCTCTTCACATTCTTCTATACAAATCTGCAGGTTGATCCGGATAAGATCGCAGAAAATCTCGGTAAGTCCAATGCATACATTCCGGGCATTCGTCCGGGAAGCGAAACCAGAACTTATCTTAAGAAAGTTCTGAATCGAATTACCGTTCTCGGTGCATCCGCCCTGACCCTGATCGCTGTAATTCCGTATCTTCTGCCGATGGTTATCAGAACACTGCCCAGCAGTGTAAGCCTTGGCGGAACCGGAATCATCATCGTTGTTGGTGTGGCTATGGAAACTATGTCGCAGCTGAAAGGTCAGTTAACTCAGAAACAGTATCACGGATTCCTGAAGTAAGAGTAAAAGGGAGAAGATATGAACATTCTGATTATGGGCCCGGCCGGAGCAGGCAAGGGCACAATGTCCGATCTGATTATCAAAGAGTACGATATCCCTCATATTTCCACCGGAGATATGTTACGGGAGAACGTACGCAGTAACACCGAGTTGGGACAGCAGGCAAAGGCATTCATGGATGCCGGCAAGCTGGTTCCGGATGATCTGATTAATGCTATGGTGGAGAAGCGGCTCCAGGAGCCGGATTGCCAGAAGGGTTACCTTCTGGATGGATTCCCTCGCACACTCGTGCAGGCAGAGGCTTTTGAAGCAATGGCTGAGAGAATCGGGAAACCGGTTGAATCAGTTCTTGCGCTGGAAGTCGGCTTCGATTCACTGGTTGACCGCATTACTGGCAGGCGGATCTGCCCGAAGTGCGGCGCAATCTATCACGTGCGCAATAAACCCAGCAAGGTCGACGGGATCTGCGATGACTGTGGCAGTGAGCTGCAACAGCGCAAGGATGACACCGTAGAACAGCTGAAGGTTCGTATGGATGAGTATGATGCGAAAACCGCACCGATCATCGCCTACTTTGAACCCAAAGGTGTGGTCAGCCACATCGATGCGGCTAAGAGCAGAGAAGAAACCTTCGCGCAGGTGAAAGAGGCATTAGGAAAGGTTGCATAAACAGTACAGGTGCAGGTATGTTATGCATATCTGCACCAAAGTACTGATCAAGTTCAGGAAAGAGAGATTGAATGGGAAAACAGGACGTCATTGAAATGGACGGAGTTGTTGAAGAAACACTTCCTAACGCTAACTTTAAGGTGAAACTTCAAAATGGCATGGAGATCCGTGCCCACGTTGCCGGTAAAATCCGTATGAATTACATTCGCATTTTACCGGGAGACCGGGTCACCGTTGAAATCTCACCTTACGACTTAACACGTGGGCGTATTACCTACAGGCACAAGTAACATAAGAGGAGGTACTTATCATGAAAGTAAGACCGTCAGTTAAACCAATTTGCGACAAGTGCAGAGTGATCAAGCGCAAGGGCGTAGTCATGGTCATCTGCGAAAACCCTAAGCACAAGCAGAGACAGGGTTAATCAGGAGGAGAGAAAACATATATGGCACGTTTTGCTGGTGTGGATATTCCGGCGAATAAAAGAGTCGTAGTATCCCTTACCTATATTTATGGAATCGGTCCTTCTACCGCTTCCAAGATTCTGAAAGAAACCGGAATCAGTGAAGATATCCGTGTTAAGGATCTGACAACCGAACAGGAAAATGCCATCCGTCAACAGATCGATGCGATCAAGACGGAAGGTGATCTGCGCCGTGAGCGCGCTCTCAACGTTAAGCGTCTGATGGAAATCGGCTGCTACAGAGGAATGCGTCATCGTCGTGGTCTGCCTGTCAGAGGACAGCGTACCCGCACAAATGCTCGTACACGTAAAGGACCGCGCCGTACTGTCGCGAACAAGAAGAAGTAAGGAGGGCGGAAAATCATGGCTAACAACAAGAGAAACGCAAAAAACGCCGGCCGTAAGAAGAAGGTCAAGCGCAATATAGTCAAGGGTGTCGCGCACATCCATTCGACATTCAATAACACGATCGTTTCCATCGCGGATGAAAACGGAAATGTCATTTCCTGGAGCTCTGCTGGAGCACTGGGATACAAGGGCAGCCGTAAGAGCACTCCGTACGTCGCTCAGCTCTGTGCTGAAGCTGCCGGCAAGGCTGCTGTTCAGCAGGGTCTGAAGACCGTTGAAGTAAACGTTAAAGGTCCGGGACCCGGACGTGAAGCGGCAGTTCGTGCACTGGCAGTTGCTGGGCTCGATATTACCGCAATTAATGATGTTACTCCGATCCCGCACAATGGATGCCGCCCGCCGAAGAGGCCTCGTGGTTAATGTGATTGTAGGAGGAAACTGATGCAGAAATTTGAACGCGCCGAATTTGAAGTAGCAGAATATGTAGAATCTGAAAACTACGGAAAATTTGTCCTTTCTCCGCTTGAGAGAGGATACGGAACAACCATCGGGAATGCACTGCGCAGAGTCCTGCTGTCCTCCCTTCCGGGAGCCGCAATCTTCGCGATCAAGGTAGACGGCGTTTATCACGAATTCACCACTATTCCGGGTGTTCGTGAAGATGTGTCCATGATCATCCTGCAGCTGAAGCAGCTGATCATGAAGATTGAAGATGACGAAGTGTATACCCTGCAGATTTCCGCAAAGGGTCCGTGCACTGTTACTGCCGGCGATATCATCTGCCCGGCTCAGGTAGAAGTGCTGAATAAGGATCTTGAAATTGCGCATCTGGAGAAGGGTGCAGTTCTTGAGATGGAATTAAAGGCGAACAATGGCCGCGGCTATGTCGGCAGTGACCAGAACAAGCGTATTCGCGGTTCGCATGGAATCGGAACCGTATTCACCGATTCGATCTACACACCGGTTACCCGCGTTTCCTATGCGGCTGAACCTACCCGTGTTGGTCAGGATACCAAGTACGATGAACTGACAATGGAAATCTGGACGGATGGTTCCGTGAACCCGCAGAAGGCGCTTGCGACTGCTGCGAAGATCCTGATTGACCATCTGGATATTATCGCCGGAATCAATGACGACGTTCTCTCTATGGAGAGTGTCATCAATGAAGGAAGCACAGAAGTATCGAATAAGGGACAGCAGCTCATGATCGAAGATCTTGATCTGTCTGTACGTTCCTACAACTGCTTGAAGCGTGCTGGTATCCAGACTGTGGAAGAACTCACACAGAAAACCGAGGATGAGATGATGAAAGTCCGTAACCTCGGAAAGAAATCACTGAAAGAGGTAAAGGACAAGCTCACCGAACTCGATCTGAGCTTCCGGTCCTTCGACTGATTAGGAGGGAATACAACTATGTGGAATCGTAAATTCGGCAGAACTGCGGATCACCGCAAGGCAATGCTGAGAAATCTCGCTACCTCCGTTATTATGTACGGTAAAGTTGAGACAACTTATGCGAAAGCAATGGATATGCGTTCTGTTGTGGACGAACTGATCACTCTTGGCAAGAAGGGTGACCTCGCTGCCCGCCGTCAGGCTGCTTCCTTCATCCGTGATGTATATGCGGATGAAAAGACACGCCAGACTGTTCTTCAGAAGCTGTTTGATGAAGTGGCTCCGAAGTATGCGGACCGCAATGGCGGATATACACGTGTCACAAAGACAGGTGTTCGCCGCGGTGATGCAGCTCCGATGGCAACCATCGAGCTCATCTGACGCTGATTCATCAGGACTCATGCCTCCGGGTGTGAGTCCTTTTTGGTTGGAGTGAAGCACATTCCTGGAGTCTCCCACGCATTATACACATCGAGGATAATGTCTCATTTCAGTCAACATGCATGACGGTGATGGAGCACTGGTTTATATTGTACGTGGAGAATGAGTAAGAGTTATGACAGATACAAAAGAAGCGTTTGATATTCAGGCTTATATGACCAAAGGGGTAGAAGATGTTGTCGCAAGTGCCTTGAAGGCGACACTCAAAGACCCGAAGGAAAGCATGTTCATGGTGAAGTTCGCCGCCGCAAGTAAAGCCGCTTCCAGGAAGCGCAGAAAGGCGGAAGATGCAGGGGAACATATTCCGGCGTTTCTGATTGCCAGTATTACCAGCGCATGTAATTTACATTGCGCAGGATGTTATTCCCGCAGTAATCACGCAACGGTGGATGAAACACCCTCCGCACAGTTATCCGCTGCGCAATGGAATTCCATCTTCCAGGAAGCGGATGAGCTGGGAATCAGTTTTATTCTGCTTGCGGGTGGAGAACCGATGCTGAGAAGGAACGTCATTGAGGCTGCTGGAAAAACACCGAATATTCTGTTTCCGGTATTTACCAATGGCACTTATATAGATGAAGACTATTTCAAACTATTTGATGAATGCCGGAATCTGATTCCGGTAATGAGTATTGAAGGTGAAAAAGAAGTTACCGACGCAAGGCGGGGAGAAGGTATCTATGACAAGCTCGTCGCAAACATGGATGAATTTCATCGCAGAGGGTTGATCTTTGGGGCTTCGGTTACTGTGACGAAAGAAAACATTCGGGAAGTATCTTCCCCGGTGTTCCTGAAAACATTGTCGGATCGGGGTTGTCGGGTTGTGATCTTCGTGGAGTTTGTGCCGGTAACAGATGACAGTAAGGAACTGGCTCCGGGAGAAGAGGAGCGCGAATATCTGGCAGAAGAACTTTCAAGGCTTCGCCGTGAACATCCGGAAATGGTATACATTTCCTTCCCAGGAGATGAAAAGAGTTCCGGTGGCTGTGTGGCTGCGGGAAGAGGTTTCTTCCATATCAACTCTCATGGAGGTGCGGAACCCTGTCCATTCTCCCCTTATTCTGATATCAATGTGGTCAACAGTTCTCTGAGGGAGGCTCTGAAGTCTCCGCTGTTCCATGCGTTACAGGAACAGAACATTCTGGATGATGATCATGCGGGTGGATGTGTACTGTATGAAAAACGCGATCAGGTAGAAGCACTGCTGGCACAGGCAGGAAGATGAATCATTCTAACAACTGTTCGGAACTTCCGGGCAGTTTTTATTCGATCGGAATTGTAGTACGATTGTGAAGATTCAGGAGGAAAACATGGACTGGGAATGGAGCCACAGCTTATTAAACGTCTCCTCATCAATCAGAGCACAGTTTGATCTTCCCTGTGATTATGCACAGGAAGAAATGATTCACACGTGGCTGAATCAGAGTTCATTCCGCTGCCTTACCGTGATACTGATTGATGGCATGGGATCCAGGATTCTGGAAAAGTATCCAGAAGAATCCCGGTTTTTTCGTGCGCATATGGCAGAAGAAGTATCTACGGTCTATCCCCCTACAACCAGTGCCGCAACGACTTCGCTTAGAACAGGAAAAAGTCCGGCAGAGAATGGCTGGCTGGGATGGAACCAATACTTTAAAGAAGAAGATGATGGGATCATCCTGTTTCTTGGAACGTCGATGTATGGCGATCGGAAGTATGGGGGAACCTATGCATATGAGAAACTCCCAATTCATCTGATCTGTGATGAATTGAATGAGAAAGGGATCCGTGCAGAATCTATCTGGCCAAGCTGGGGAGTTAAGCACGGCTGTAAGGATTATAAAGATCAATTGAATCAGATCATCACGTTATCCAATGAGCCGGATGTGCGGTATATCTACGCTTATTGGGATGCGTTTGACAGCCTCATGCATAAGGAGGGACCCTCTTCGGATCTGACACGGAAGGAACTTGCACGACTGAATGACCTGACAGAACAGTTTTCCAGGCGATTGAACTCCGATACCGGAGTTCTCATTCTTGCGGATCATGGTCAGGTGGATGTCACACCGGTAAACCTGTGTGAGATTCCGGAACTTCTTTCATGTTTGAAACGGCCTCCTGCACTTGAGGGACGAACAGCAGCGTTTTATGTCCGGGAAGGAATGGAAGAACAGTTTGTTCGCATCATGCAGGAACGGTTTGCGGATTCCTTTGAACTTCTCACTCATGACCAGGTAGTGGAGCAGCGAATATTTGGCCCGGGAACTCCAAGTCCGCGGTTTGAAGAATTCATCGGTGACTATCTGGCGCTTGCGAAAACAGAGCTCACATTCGCACTGACAGATAAGCAATTGAAAACAAAAGGAGATCATGCGGGAATGATGGATGCGGAACGGTATATCCCGATCATCCTGCTGGGTGGAGTTCATGTACAATAGTCCTATGCGAAACAAACGAATCCTATGCAGTTTGATCGTTCTTCTGACTGGATGTACAGCCGTTGAGCCAACAGCACCCGTGGAGTCTTCGCCTGAGACACCCGAGTCTGCGTCTTTGGTTACTGGCTCCGAATATGAAACATATCGGAGCTGCTATGAACAAAGTGCGCTGGGAAAAAATTACACCGCAGCCGTACGACGTGTTTATGATATGCGGTTTGGGGAAGAGGCGATTTCTGTTTATGACCTTGATGGAGTTCTGGAAAAGGATGCGGAGACAATGCATCTGACCCAGCATATCAATGCGGATGGAATGCAGTCGGAGATTGAAGGATGGTATGACGGATCCCGGCTGTATATGACCTACAATACCGTAACCTACTATGAAGATATGAGCAGTGCGAATGTGGAGGAAGTGATGCTGGTACCGGTTGAACCGGTTTGGATTGCGGAATCTGATATCGAAACTATTACGGAAACAGAACGCAATGATACGATTACATTTGAGCTGATATTGACGCAGGATGCGGCAGAGAAACTGTTCCGTACCCGATATGATATCTATGGCCTGGATGCCTATGAGAATTATCATGTGAATCAGGGTGTAATTACGCAGATATTCTACGAAGGCAATGTACTAACCTCTGAAGAAGCGCTGTTTCGATGCGGTGTAACTTCGGGAGGAATTGATGTGGATGTCACTGCAGAGACACGGGTTGGCTGGCTGAAACAGAATACAACCTCAGTCGTGCTGAGTGATGCGCAGGCAGAGGAATTCGCTGGGTATGTTCATTACAGTGACATTGATACTGCAACGATCAGTGATGCGGATGTGACGGAAGACTATGCGGAAGACAGTACGATTGCAACATTTAAGAAACGGCTTATCAGCCGATTGAATTACACATTGATGGATGATGGTACGTATGAGACAGACTTCAATGAAACGGAGTCTTACCGCATTGATTTCAGTAACAGCCTGTTTATTTACTCCAACCGCACCAGCCGCTATGTATATAACTGGCGAGGGAATCAGGGTGGATTCGGAGATGCGTGTTCGATTGATTTTGATACCGGCAAGGCGACGGATGGATGTGATGAGAGTGTGCTGGAACAAATGACCAATGTCAGGGATTACTTCCTGATGGAGTTATATTACTGCGGATTATCCCTGGATGATCTTAAAGCAGAACAATAGGAGGAAAGTTGTTATGAGAGCTGTAATTTCAGTAATTGGGAAGGACCGCCCCGGCATTCTGGCGTTTGCGGCGAATGAATGCGCAAGACGTTCCATCAATATTGAGGACGTAACGCAGAAGGTTCTGGAAGATATGTTTACGATGATCATGATCGTAACAGTTCCGGATGATCCGGAAGAATATCATGCGTTTGTGACGGAGCTGGAAGCAGCAGGCGAAGAACAGGCTCTGAAAATTCACGTCATGCATGAAGATATTTTCAATGCGATGCATCGGATCTAGGTGACGGTTATGAGAAGTGACTATATTCTTGAAACAGTGCGGATGATCGAGGAAGAGTGTCTCGACATTCGTACGATAACCATGGGAATTTCACTGCTGGACTGTTGTGACAGTGATATTGATCGCTCCTGTGAGAAAATCTATTCCAAGATTACAAGATGCGCGAAGGATCTGGTAAAGACTGCGCAGGATATTTCCAAGGAGTACGGTATTCCGATTATCAATGAACGCATTTCCGTTACGCCGATTTCACTTCTGGTAAGTGTCAGCGGTGGGGACCCGGTTAAGTACGCAAAGACGCTGGATCGTGCGGCCAAGGATGTCGGTGTCAATTTTATCGGCGGCTATTCCGCATTAGTTCAAAAGGGAATGACAGAAGGTGACCGGGCATTGATTGAATCCATTCCGGAAGCACTCGCATGTACGGATATTGTCTGCTCGAGTGTGAATATTGGTTCCACAAAAGCCGGAATTAATATGGATGCGGTGCGGCTGATGGGACAGATTGTACGGAAGTCGGCAGAACTGACCAAAGATAATAACTGTTTTGGCGCATCAAAACTGGTGGTGTTCTGTAATGCGGTAGAAGATAACCCCTTCATGGCAGGTGCGTTCCACGGTATCTCAGAACCGGATGTATGTGTTCATGTCGGAGTTTCTGGACCAGGAGTAGTTCGGGAAGCGGTCAAAGAAGCCGGACCGGATAAGACCATGGATGAAATCGCAGAGGTTATAAAAAAGACAGCGTTTAAGATTACCCGTATGGGTCAGCTGGTAGGTACGCTTGCGGCGGAACGTCTTGGTGTTCCATTTGGGATCGTGGACCTCTCACTTGCGCCAACGCCTGCGGTAGGTGATTCTGTTGCGAGAATTCTGGAAGAGATCGGCCTGGAATCTACTGGTGGGCCTGGCACGACGGCGTGTCTTGCGATGTTGAATGATGCGGTAAAAAAAGGTGGTGTCATGGCGAGCTCTTCCGTTGGCGGACTTTCTGGCGCGTTTATTCCGGTCTCGGAAGATGCAGGTATGATCGAAGCTGCGGAACAGGGAACCCTGTCGATTGAAAAACTGGAAGCGATGACTGCGGTATGTTCGGTGGGACTGGATATGATTATCATCCCGGGAGATACCACTGCAGAAACCATTTCCGCGATTATCGCAGACGAAGCAGCGATCGGTATGATTAACAATAAAACAACCGCTTGTCGTCTTATTCCTGCGATTGGAAAGCAGGAAGGAGAAACCCTGAACTTCGGTGGTCTGCTTGGCTATGGACCGGTGATGCCGGTACGAAAGGTCAAGCCGGATACGATGGTAAACCGGGGCGGACGAATTCCTTCTCCGATTCACAGTTTGAAGAACTAACCTATGAGGACTTCGATCGAAGTCCTTTTGAATTAAGGTAGTCCTTACGGAAAAGAGCGTCCATGCCATTCGATCTGGTCAGTGGATTCCTGATAAAATAAAGCCAGATAAAAGGAGAATTCATATGCGGAAGATAATTATAGATACGGATACCGGAAGTGATGATGCGGTAGCCATTATGATGTGTCTGCGGGAACCGTCCGTAGAGGTGGTTGCGCTGACGACGGTCAGCGGAAATGTTCCGCTGGAACAGGCCACATTAAACTGCCTGATGTCGGCAGAAATTGCGGTAGGGGCAGACCATGTTCCACCAGTATATGTCGGGGCGGATCGCCCCTTAATCCGGGATCGAGTTCACGCGAGAAACGTTCATGGGAATGACGGAATGTCAGATTGTGATCTGATTCATCCTACTGTGAAGCCGGTAGAAGGGGTTCATGCGTGTGATGCGATCATTGATCTTGTGAAGAAATATCCTGATGAATTGGAGATTGCGGTAATCGGCCCGGTGACGAACCTTGCGCTTGCGATGATGAAGGATCCGGAAACAATGAAGCACCTAAAGTGTATCTGGACTATGGGTACCTGTGGCTTTGGCAGAGGAAATACCACTCCAGTCAGTGAGTTTAATGTCTACGCGGATCCGGAAGCCTATCAGATTATGATGGACTTTGGTGTTCATGTATATGTCGGAGGATATGACCTTTGTACAAGTGAAGCCGCGTGGTTTGATGAAGATACGGAGCGTTTGCTTGCGTCCGGGACAACAGCCGCAGATTATGCGGTGCGCTGTAACGAAACACTGGCGAAGTTCTGTCTGGCGATTGGAGGCCAGCGGAGAATTGATCTTCCTGATGCGGTATCACTCAGCCCGATGTTATGGAATGATGTGATTGTGAAGGCCGTGGATTGTGTATCACATGTATGTACAGAACATAATGAAACCTATGGCCAGGTGATCTTCTACGATGGAGGAATGTTAGCGGGAATGGGCCCTGGGTTTGAGCAGGGATATTATGGCAAGACCAAACCGAATTGTACTGTGATCAGTCAGATTGATAACGAACTGTATAAAACTCGTCTGGAAGCACTGCTTACAGCCTATTAACGACAAAGCCGGGAGATCGTCTATTCCAGTTATCAAACTCTTCCCTTAAACTACGTGTAACGCGCAATATGAAGAAACTGAAGGAAATAAGAGAACAGGCAATATTGAATCATGTCCCGGTGATGATGGACACCGGAATGAGCTTTCTGCTTGATTATATTCGTGATCATCCTTCCATTATGAAAGTGCTGGAGTGCGGAACTGCGGTTGGATGGTCAGGAATGATGATTGCCGGGGTAAGAGACAATATCACGGTAGATACCCTGGAAATAGACCCGGTCATGTATGAACAGGCAGTTGTGAATATCAAAGAGGCGCATCTGGATGATCGGGTATTTGCGCACCTGTGTGATGCGTCTTTGTATCAGACTAACCAGTATTATGATCTGTTTTTCATTGATGCGGCGAAATCTCAGTATGCGATGTATCTGGAACATTTCATACAGAACTCCTACATTGGCTCTGTATTCATTTTCGATAATCTGAATTTCCATGGAATGGTAGATCATCCGGAAACCACAAATAACCGCAGTACGCGTCAGATGACAAGGAAAATTCTCCGGTTTCGGGAGAAGCTGAAGCTGGATCCACGGTTTGAAACAGAGTGGCATCCTGAGATCGGAGATGGCGTGATGGTTGCGATAAGGGTCAAATGAATCGAACATTGGGAGTGACTCATGTACAATCAAGGTGGAGGTACAACAACAATGGTTTATGATATTGCGATTATCGGCACCGGTCCTGCAGGGCTTGAGGCTGCCATTACTGCGAAAGTAAGAAATAAGAACATCCTGGTATTTGGATCGAAGGAATCTTCTGTCAAAGTATCCAAGGCACATACGATTCTGAATTATCTCGGACTTCCGGAAATCCCCGGCTCAGAAATGTCCAAGGCATTCCTTGATCATGCGGCGTCGATGGACGTTGAGATTACGGATGAACAGATCACAGCGATCTATGCGATGGGGGAAACCTTTGCGCTTCAGGGTGCAGTAAACATGTATGAGGCGAAAACGGTCATCCTTGCGACAGGTGTTGTGGCACAGAAACCGTATCCGGGAGAAGAGGAACTCCTTGGCCGCGGGGTCAGTTACTGCGCGACCTGTGATGCGGCACTCTATAAAGGAAAGACTGCAGTTGTCATTGGAAGTTCTGCAAAGGAAGAGGAAGAAGCCAACTTCCTCAGTGAATATGCCGGTAAGGTATATTACATTCCTCTGTACAAGGATGAAGTACACGTAAATGATGAGATCGAAGTCGTTCGTGAACGTCCGCTGGAAATTCTTGGGGAAAAGGTTGTCGAGAAACTGAAGACGGAAGCGAGAGAAATTGAAACGGATGGCGTCTTCGTATTACGCGAAGCCGTCGCCCCTGGCAAACTCGTTCCTGGTCTTGAGACCGATGGTCCGCACGTCAAGGTAAACCTCGATATGTCCACTTCAATTCCCGGCTGCTTTGCGGCAGGAGATATTGCCGGACTTCCGTATCAGTACATCAAGTCGGCAGGACAGGGGAATACAGCGGCACTTTCCGCAGTATCCTATCTTACAAAAATCGGCCAGAAGTAACATAGAGAGCAGTTCCTGAAACAGGGGCTGCTTTTCCTGTTCCGAACGAATTGGCTCGACTATAATGAGGGTGGGTAAGACGTATGGAAATCAGAAAAATTGTAATTACAGGCGGTCCATGTGCCGGAAAGACCACAGCGATGAGCTGGATACAGAATGAATTTTCCAAACTCGGCTATACAGTGCTGTTTGTGCCGGAAACCGCAACCGAACTGATCAGCGGCGGTGTAGCACCGTGGACCTGTGGAACGAATATGGATTATCAGCGTGGGCAGCTGGCCTTACAGCGTGAGAAAGAGCGTGTATTTGAACAGGCCGCAAGAACCATGGATACGGAAAAGGTTTTGATTGTATGTGATCGTGGAATGGTAGACAACCGTGCCTATATGACGGAAGAGGAGTTTCGTACCATTCTCAGTGATATGGGACTTCATGAAGTGGAGGTACGGGATGAATATGATGCGATATTCCATCTTGTGACGGCAGCCAAGGGAGCGGAGTCCTATTATTCCGATGAAACTAATGCGGCACGTTATGAGTCAACCGAAGAAGCGATTGCGCTGGATGATCGCCTGATTGCGGCGTGGACGGGGCATCCGCATCTCAGAGTCATCGATAATTCCACTGATTTTGAAACGAAGCTGAAGCGGCTTGTCGGGGAGATCTATTCTTTCCTTGGTGAACAGATGCCATATGAGATTGAACGGAAATTCCTGATCGAATATCCGGATATCGCATGGTTAGAGTCCATACCCAATGCGCGGAAAGTAGAGATTATTCAAACGTATCTCAACGCTCCAGAAGGAGAAGAACTCCGAGTGCGTCAACGAGGAGAGCGTGGGTATTACACCTACTGGATGACAGCGAAGCGCCAGGTTTCGGATATGAAACGGGTAGAAGTGGAAGAACGTCTTACTCAGAATCAGTACCTGGATTTACTGATGGAGGCAGACAACAGCCGCCGTCCCATTCGTAAAACCCGTTACTGTATGACGTATGACAATCAGTATTTTGAGATTGATATCTATCCATTCTGGGATTCCCAGGCCATCATGGAGATTGAACTTCCGCATGAAGATGCGGAGATTCGATTCCCTGAAGGAATTCACCTCATCCGTGAAGTTACATCAGACCCTGCATATAAAAACGCGGCACTTGCGAAAATCAATGTGGGGTGAAACCTAATTGTCAGACTGAAACAACTGAATCTGTAATGGACAAAAATTCCTCCCATAGAAAAAGAGGTCTTATGTCAGCCAGGATTGACTGAACTAAGACCTCGTATGAAGTTGCTTTACACATGGATGAAGTGATGCTACTTCCATGCGTATTGATATGAGATTACTGTTCCGTTGGATATTCCGACTTGCCGGTAATCTTTTTCTTGATAATCTTGATTCCACGCTTCAGCGCATACGGAGCGACGCACTTCATCATCTCCTCCGCTGTATGCATGTCTGCTGCGTGAGGGATATCTCTGGAAAGATGAATCGCATCAAACTCACAACGGGTTGTACATAATCCACAACCGATGCACTGGTTGAGATCGACAACGCTGGCACCGCAGCGTAAGCAGCGGTTCGCTTCAATGCGTACCTGTTCCTCGGTAAACGGTTCCCGCAGATCTTCAAAGGTTTTGACATCAGAACTTCGGAAGCCGGGACGCTGACGTTCTGCAGTGTCATACGAATCAACTCGGATATCATCCCGTTCCAGTTCGATGAACTCACGCAGGTCACGACCAATTGTCATGGACTGACCTTCATGGACAAAGCGGTTGATGGAAACCATTCCGAGCTTTCCTTCCGCAATTGCGTCAATCGCAAAGCGTGCGCCATGGTAGATATCTCCGCCTACGAAGATATCCGGTTCATCGGTCTGATAGGTGACCTTATCAGCCACTGCAGTGCCATTGGGATTCAATTTCACAGCAGTTCCATTTAGCAGGTTACCCCATTCTGCACTTTGGCCGATGGACATTAATATGTTGGAACAGTTAACGGTAACAGTATCGTTTTCGTCATACTGGGGGTTAAACCGTCCGGTTTCATCCTTGACGCTGGTACATTTCTTAAAGACAATCGCAGTCACATTGCCATGGTCATCTGCCTTTACTTCGAGCGGACCATAGCCGTTGATGATCTCAATGCCTTCTGCCTCGACATCTTCGATCTCATCCTTGGCAGCAGGCATTTCATCTCTCTGTTCGAGACATACCATGAAGACTTTTCCGTCACCTGCACGTAATGCGGTTCTTGCGACATCTGCTGCAACATTTCCGCCGCCAACCACAACCGTATCACCGTTCAGTTTGATAGATTCATCCTGATTGATACGACGCAGGAAGGATACACCACTTTCCACACCGGTGCTGTCTTCACCAGGAACGCCCGCAAGGCGTCCGCCCTGAAGACCGATCGCAATATAGAATGCCTTATAGCCCTGCTTACGGAGTTCTTCTATTGTGATATCCTTTCCGACTTCCACACCACAGCGGATCTCCGCGCCCATTTTTTCAATAATGGAAATCTCAGCGTTAAGAATCTGCTTTTCAAGGCGGAAGTTCGGAATACCGTTGGTTAACATTCCACCCGGACGGGATTCCTTTTCAAATACCGTAACCGGATATCCTTCCGTCCGCAGCCAATAAGCTGCGGATAATCCAGCGGGGCCGGCACCGATCACGGCGATCTTATGATCCTTCCACTCCTCTCCCTCCATGTTGTCACAGATCGGAATGAACTTTTCAGGAGCGGTGGTTTCATACTGGCAGAGGAACTTCTTAATTTCATCAATCGCTACCGGCTTATCGATGAGACCTCTGGTACAGCGGTCTTCACAGCGCTTATTACATACCGCACCGCATACTGCAGGGAACGGATTGTCCTGACGAATCAGACGAACTGCTTCTTCATAGCGTCCTTCGGCAGCCATACGGATGTAGCCCTGAATGGCGATATGCGCCGGGCACGCTGTCTTACAAGGGGCGGTACCTGTGTCATAGCAGTTGATTTTGTTATGATCACGATAATCAGGATCCCACTTATCTTCACCCCAGACATTGTCATCTGGTAAATCATGCATGGGATACATGACCTTGGCTCCATTTCTGCGGCAGAGCTTCTGACCAAGTCTTGCGGCACCTGCAGGACATACTTCTACGCATTTTCCGCAGGCTACACACTTCTCTGTATCCACATGGGCACGGTAGGCACTCCGGCTCATATTCGGCGTATTGAACAGCTGGCTGGTACGCAGTCCATAGCAGCTTCCAGGCGAACAGTTACAGATACCGACGATTCGGTTCGGCCCATCCAGGTTGGTAATCTGGTGTACATATCCTTTGCGTTCTGCACGCATGATGATATCCATCGCTTCTTCACGGGTAATGTAGTGCGCATCTTTTCCGGAAGTAACCAGGAACTCGGCGATATCACCGACACCAATGCACATATAACCTTCTATGTCTCCGACACCCTCTCCGCGAATCCGCTGTGCTTTACGGCATGCGCAGACCATGGCACAGAAGGTATCGTATTTCTCCAGCCAGTGTGAGAGATGCTCAACCGAGACAGATTGGCTTTCCGCTTCAATCGCCTTTTCAACCGGAATGACATGCATACCAATACCGGCACCTCCGGGAGGAACCAGTTTCGCCGCAAGTTCCAGCGGCTCCTGTGGAGCGAAATTAAACATGGTTGCGACTTCCGGATTGGTGTCGGGAAGGGTAGGATGTTCTACCATGTATTCGCCGCTTCCAACAACCCATTTCGGAATCATGTATTGGATATGATGATCCGCATTATCACGGTTCTGTTCGATAATGCCGATCCATAACAGATGATTGATGACCTTCTGGGCATCTTCTTCACTCATCTGATTCCACTCAGCGAGTTCCTTTGTCGTACGGCCTACACGACGTTTTTTAAATGACAACATGAACCGCACTTCATCTTTGGTTAACAGTCGATCGAGGACCCAGAAGTCCATGTGATTCTCGTGCATTCCCCCGGGCAGTTTACGGGGAATGTTGTCAGTAATCATACGGGCAAGCTTGATTACCAGCTTTTTCTTTTCCGGATCATCGCAGTGATAATCTTCCAGAGGGAAATCGCGTTCATTCACATGAATGCGGGGATTCACTTCTCTTGGCATAGTATGTTCTCCTTATTATTGAAACCGCTTACTTTACATAAAAAACTACAGGTGTTCAGTGGTTTAACCAAATAAATTATAAAAAAAGGAAAGAAACAACGTCAATAAAAACAGCGGAATCACGCGTTGTTTGAGCGTTGTGTCTTCGTGGGCACTGGTTTGACCAGAATCAAAACTCGGTAAAATTCATGCGCACGTTTGAACCTCGTTATATATAATAGATTCAGGAAAGCGATTACATTATCGGAGGAACATAATGGATAAGAATGTAAAGATCTGCATTATCGGCGGCGGTCCTGCTGGACTGGCCGCAGGCATGTATCTCGAGAAGAAAGGGTATGAAAACTATACCATTCTTGAGAAGAATGACCACGTAGGTGGAAAGTGCCACAGCCCTTACTATAACGGAAGACGTTATGAAATGGGCGCAATCATGGGTGTGCCTTCCTACTACGCAGTTCACGATGTTGAGGAATTCTGTGGCATTACACATGACGGACCTCAGCTGAACCGTAACTACAAGGATAAGAACGGTACAGTTATTGAACCGTTTGAGCCGAAGAAGAATGTTCTTAAGATTCCTCGTCTTCTGAAGATGAAGAAGCAGGTTACCGAGCTTGGACGAATTCTTGAGACCAAGTATAAGGGATATGATCTGAATGGACACCGCGGTGTTGCGCAGGGACGTTATGACGGCTTTGCGGTAACTCCGGAACGCGAACCGGTCAGCGGAGCGAACGAGAACCTGAAAGATCTCGCCATGCCGTTTAAGGACTGGTGTGAGATGAACAATGTCGAACTGACCCAGGATATCTGGATTGGCCCGTTCACCTCATTCGGTTATGGATATTTTGATGAAATTCCTGCCGCATACGTTCTGAAGTATCTTGATTTCCAGACATGCATGAACTTTGTCCGCATTAATCTCTGGACATGGAAGAACGGAACACAGTATATCTGGGAATCTCTGAATGATCATCTGAAGAATGCGGCTCGTCTGAACAGCGATATCACCAAGGTAGAGCGTAAAGATGGCAAAGTTTATGTCACTGTAAATGGTGAAGTGGAAGAGTATGACAAGCTGATTGTCACCTCACCGCTGCAGTTCTTCCCGAACTATGCGGATGCACGTGAGGATGAATCCAAATACTTCTCCAAGATCGATTATGAACGTTATGACGTTCTGGCAGTTGAGACAAAGCCGGAAGATCATCCGGAAATCTCCTACTATGTATTCGATAACATGACACCGGATCGCCTTGGACATCTGATGGTTTACTACAGAAGATGGAAGGACACCAAGGATCAGGTCATTACTACTTATGCGCTGCGTAAGCATAAGAATACGGATGAGATTTCGTATGATACCTGCAAGGAAATGGTTCTGGAAGATCTGAAGACCATGAAGAATCCGGCATCCAACATCGTAAATGAGCAGAGCTGGTATTACTTCCCGCATGTATTCTCTGAAGACTATGCGGCTGGCTGGTATGACGATGTAGAAGCGATGCAGGGTAAGTACGATACGTACTACGCAGGTGAAGTCATGTCCTTCGGTGACATGGATGAAACTGCAGAATACTCCAGAGAACTCGTAGAGCGTTTCTTCTAATTCATCAATAAAAGCTAAAAGCCCGGGGAACCGGGCTTTTACTTGCGATGAATAAAGCATGTCTCATATTGTTTCACTGGGCTGTATGCCGGACTGCTTGCTATACCCTGCAAAAACGTAGCTATAAATAACAGTTTGCACATGATAGAATGCGTTTGAAAGCAGGGCGTGCACATGTTCAGTTATGAAGAAATCAGTTCGCTTAATGATATAGAAGTTCTCATTTATAACTATGTTATTTCCAATCCCGAA